>SVDY01000041.1 GCA_015057665.1 Lachnospiraceae bacterium
ATTTGCATTTTATAAGTAAATATTCGGTTGTACTACTATAATTTTCTTGTAACCGTGTGTCCGATAAATCCCAATTTGCCTCCCTTTCTACTTTTCTCTTCCTCTTCCAAAGTCTCCTTGTTCCAAGAACAAAGTGTGCGATGCACACTCTCGCGACTATCCGTTTCTTCATGCAGAGCACACTTTGCCGCGCGAGCAGTTTGCGTAAGCAAAACTTTCCACTCTGCGAGCTGCGATCCTGCACGGAGTGCTTTTTGTTCTATGGAAACGAAGTTTCCTATAGAAGAACAAAGTGTTTCGCTCACGAAACACTCGCCTTCGGCGGGTCGCAAAGCGACATCCTTCTACTCCGCCGAAGTGCGATCCTTGCGGAGCATTTTTTGTTCTATGGAAACGAAGTTTCCTATAGAACAAAAAAAGAGAACCGCACTAACGCACGATTCCCATTTCTTTTCCTTTATTTACCGCCTGCACCCGGCTGTTTACACCGAGCTTTTTATACAGACTGTATATGTGGCTCTTGACCGTAGTCATCTTCAAATTCTGTTCTTCACAGATTTCTGTATTGTTCAGGCCTTTACTGATGGACTGAAGAATAATCGTCTCCATCATGGTCAGTCGTTCCCCATCGTCACCTTTTGCCAGTGCGACAGAGATTTTATTCTCCTTTTTAGCACTTCTCAGAAGTACTTCCAGATAGTCTTCCATCGGCATACGAAGTATGTTGCCATAGTTGTATTTTTTCTTTCTATGCCATCCTTCCGGCGTTGTATTTTTATGCCATTCGATATAGCCTTCCAGAACTTCTCGTCCACTATTTCCATATCTTGTGTAAAATCCTGCATACCGGCTGTTTCCTGTCACAAGGAAGGATTCCATCATGTTCCGGATGGCCTGTCCTTTTCTTTCCTTATTCCAGTTTACGATTGCCATGCCAAATAAGCATTCTGCAAAATAACGGTAACGGTGGTAAGTTTGAAGATAAGGAAGCAGACGTTCCAGAATGCGTTCTGCCTTGTCATAATAATTCAGCAAAAGGTATCCTTTTGCCCTTGCATGCATTTCCAGATAATTATCTTCCGTAATCTGCATACCGTCTCTCTCCTCAGAATAACGCAGCCATCTTGAAAGCCTCTCCGGCTCGTTCCACCAAGGTGAGTACAGGTTCACCATAGCTTCCGTATTTCTCACACACACATCTATGTTTTCTTCTAAGAGAAAACTTTCCATCCAATGGATATGTTCTACTGCATGATTTGTTCCTTCCAGATCCGGCCATTTACAAAGAAGATAAAGGCCTGCCAGACGGAACCGCCACATAAGAACGCGGTATTGTTCCGCAATTTTGTCATCCAGGCTTTGTCCAATTGAAAGATAGAGCATCCTCCAGTCTTCATCTCGAAGTTTATCACTTTGTCTTGTTTCCATATAAAAATCGATTCTTGCCATACAGTAGGCAATCCACTCCTGCTCTCCCAAAGAAATCTTCCATAGCTTTGCAAAATGATTCTCCTCTTTTTTTGAGCAGGAAAATAACCCGGATATATCTCGAATTCCGCATAGGAAGGAATACCCCTTGCCCAGCACACTGTATAGCCGATATTTCACATTTCCTTTTGTATGCTCTTCCAATATATCCATCCACTCCTGAAAAGATACATTGGGATTGGCATATGTAAGATTTAGATAAATCTCTGTCTTTTTATATTTTTCTTCCTCTGTGGAAGCTTTCCACTGTCTGACTCTATCAATCTCTTCCTGTAAGTTGTCAAAATACTGATGAGCATAACTGTACATTCCTCTTAGATAACAGATCTCCGGACGAGTGTCATACCAGTTCATGACCTCATCATAGCGGACATCCGAAAATGGAATCTTGTCGTAGTAACGATATAAGAACTTTCGATAAGCTTTTTCGTCTTTTGCTTTTTGAACGCACTGATAAGCTTCTCTCAGATTATTTTGTTTTTCATACCATCTGCCAAGGTCCAGCCAGGTTTCTTTTGAAACAGCTTCTGGTTTCTTTTGAAATAGCTTTGCCAAAACATAGTATTCTTTTGCCCGGTTATAATAAAAGATACCCTTCCGGCTCAATTGTTTTAATGTTTCTGATGCATTATCCCACAAGCCAATCTGGCTGCACAGTTCTCCGGTGAGCCACGGACAAATACGTCCCAAGCTTACGATTTCTTTTTCTTCCGGGCTTAGTTTTGCAATAATTTCATTATCTATATAAGTATCGATCTCATAGAGGTTACGCAGTTCTTTTGCGTCTTTGCTTCGATCAGCAAAACGGACCATCATGTCTACACATCCCGGCCAGCCTCCCGTCATGTCGTAAATGCTGTCTGCTTTTATCTGAACATGATTGAGGTCTATATATTCTCTAATGTTATTTCTTGTAAATAATAGTTCCGTCTGGGGAATCAGTTCCATGTCCCTTTTCCATACCAGTTCCAGGAATTCCGCCTGGCAAAACCGGCCGACAAAAATGGCACGGCCCTGATCCGGCATTTTTCCGACAAAACTTTTGAGAATCTGACAAATGTCCTCAGATAATATCTCATTTATGTCCTCAAATATTACCCAGATTTCTTTTGTCTGCATTTGTTCCAGAATATCTTTTAAAGCCTTCTTTAATTCGGTCTTCTTCTTATTTGTCCCACATTTTGTCATGGAATAGCAGTAAGAAACCACTTCTTTATGCTTTGATAACAGCATCTTTACTGCAGTCGTTTTGCCCACCGCTGCAGATCCCTCAATATAAATAGAAGGGAATACTACGATTCCCTTCTCTAAACTTGATGTCTTATCAATATATGATTGTCTGTTCATTAACTCATAATCATGGTGATACATGGTTCTCTACCTATGAAAAATCTTTCTACACAAGAAGCTTTCTATGCAAGAATCTTTCCTGCAACTAAAGTATGGATAAATTCACGAATATCTTCTCTGGCAACTTCTTCCTCGACTTCATATTCATCGAGAATCCCTCTTACCAGATCGTCTTCTGTTACCTCATTCTGAAGCATGTTCCAGATAGAAACACCGACTTCATTCACGGTAATCAGACCATTAAATTCTAGTACTGTCTGTCCTGTCGGTATAATTACATAATCCCCGGCAATCTCTCGAAGGACAAATTCTTTGTTAATACGCATTATAAAATCCTCTATAATAAATCAAGTTAAATGTTAGCATGATAAAAATACACAGTTATTATATCTTATGTTTTATGCCATTTCAACCCTCACTTTTCCTTTTTATATAGATAATTCTAGTCTATCCAAACAAAGGCGTACTGAAATATCTCTCTGCTGTATCCGGAAGTACGGTAACCACTGTCTTTCCAGGTCCTAACTTCTTCGCAAGCTTTAATGCCGCTGCCACATTGGTTCCGCTGGAGATACCGCACATAATGCCTTCTAATCTTGCAAGGTCTTTGGCTGTCTGAAGTGCTTCCTCATCAGATACAATATAAATATCATCGTAGATGTTCTGATTGAGAATTGGTGGAATCAGTCCGTCGCCAATGCCCATCTGCAGATGGGTTCCGATGTTGCCTCCGGCAAGAATTGCCGCATTTTCCGGTTCTACTGCCCAGATTTCAATCTGCGGATTTAAGGATTTTAAGGTCTCGCCGATTCCGGTAATAGTGCCGCCTGTGCCGATTCCGGAACAGAATCCGTCAATCGGTCCTGCCACCTGTTCTAAGATTTCAAGTCCTGTGTGGTGTCTGTGCACTCTTGGGTTGGCTGCATTTTCAAACTGCTGAGGCACATAAACTCTTGGATTTTCTTTGGCCATTCTAAGGGCGGTCTGAAGACATTCATCGATACAGTCACCGATGTTGCCTGCGTCGTGAATCAAGATTACTTTCGCACCGTAGTGTTCCACTAATTTTCTTCTCTCTTCGCTGACAGAGTCCGGCATAATGATGATGGTCTCGTAGCCTTTTACTGCCCCGATGAGGGCAAGGCCGATACCCTGGTTGCCGCTTGTAGGCTCAACGATAATGCTGTCTTTATTGATGAAACCGAGGCGTTCTGCTTCCTCGATCATATTCAGTGCTGTTCTTGTCTTGATGGAACCGCCTACATTTAAGCCCTCAAATTTCACAAGGATTCTTGCACTCTCTGTCTCGTCGTTCATGCGGTTCAGTTTGATGATCGGAGTGTGTCCGACTGCTTCCAGTACGTTGTTGTAGATCATGATTAGTCCTCTCTTTCTGTCATATTCATGTCCCTGAAAAAAGGCTGCCGCCTGTTTGGCAACAGCCTTTACATTTTAGTTTATTTCAGTCGCTTTAATACTTCCACAAGAAGTTTCCATGTTCTCTCTGTGGAAGAAATGCTGAGTCTTTCTTCTGTTGTGTGTACGCCGGACATGTTTGGTCCTAAGGAAATGCAGTCGATTCCTTCGATCTTGTCGCAGAAGATACCGCATTCAAGACCTGCATGAATTGCTTTGATTTCCGGTTCTTTTCCTGTAATCTCTCTGTATGTATCTACAAACACGTTACGGATGTGAGATTCTGCTTTGTATTCCCAGGCTGGATATTCACCATGAATCTTCATGGTTCCGCCTGCATATTCGATGAGCATCTTGAGCTGGTTGAAAAGATATGCTTTCTTTGAACCAACGGAGCTTCTTACGGAAGAAGATAAACGAAGTTCGTCTCTATCTAACTTCATAACACCAAGGTTTAAGGATGTTTCAACTAAATCTTCTAATTCCACGCTCCATGCCTGAATGCCGTTTGGAAGCATATTGAGCACCATGAGTGCCTGTGTTAAGGAGCTTCTGTCGATGGTTTCAAGTTCTTTATATCCAAGGTTTGTGCATACAACATTTAAGTCTGGGTCTGCTGTCTTCTGTTCGTTCTTGAAGATTACACCCATCTTTGCAACAGCATTTTCAAATGCTACCTGATCTGCTTCGTCTACGAGGACAACTGCGCTGCAGCTTCTTGGAATGGCATTATCTGCCTGTCCGCCTTCCAGTTCTGCAAGATAAAATTCTGCTTCTTTTCTTGCTTCCATCAGAAGACGTCCCATTAACTTGTTAGCATTGCCGCGTTCTTTTGTAATCTCAATACCGGAATGTCCGCCTGTTAAATCCTCGATAGCAACTTCGTAAGCGATGCCTTCTTTTTCAACACGGTCCACCGGAAGAAACATGTTCGCTCTGCCACCGCCTGCACAGCTTGTTAAGAATTCGCCCTCTTCTTCGGAGTCAAGGTTGATGAGCATCTTGCTCTCTAACATAGACAGGTCTGCTGCAACTGCTCCTAAGAGACCTACTTCTTCGTCGGATGTGAGAAGCACTTCTAACTTTGGATGCGGAATATCATCAGAATCAAGCAGTGCGAGGCAGTAAGCCACTGCAATACCGTTATCACCGCCAAGAGTTGTTCCTTTGGCAAGCACAAGATCACCGTCAATATCAAGGTCAAGACCGTCTGTTAAGAAGTCGTGTGTGCTGTCCGGTGCTTTCTGGCATACCATATCAATATGTCCCTGCAGGATGACTGCAGGAGCACTCTCATAGCCTGTAGTTCCTTCTTTTATAATAATTACGTTGTTGGCTTCGTCCTGATAGGATGTAAGGCCGCGTTCTTTCGCAAAATTTACAAGATAATCGCTTAACTGTTTTGTATTGTAGGATCCGTGAGGAATCTTACAGATCTCCTCGAAATAATGAAATACTTTTTTTGGTTCTAAATTAGATAAAACACCCATGGTTGTTCTCCTTTTTTATAGATAAATTCGATACATTGAATTCAAGTCTCGCTCGCGAGACTTGACGCGTAATTCTCGTCAGCTTCGCTGGTTCTTTCGGGCATTATAGCATAAAAGTGGAGAGATGACAATGTAATTGATTGGATTTTGGACAGGCCGCTTCCGGCTTGCTCTCTATACCCGCCAGCCACACGGCATCTTGCTTCTGGGTACTGGCTTGCTCTTTTGTTACCTGTACCCACCAGTCCGCATAAAAGCTAGCTTTGTCTCCTGCTTCCGGGTACCAGCTCACTCTTTTGTTGCCTGTACCCGTTAGCCCTCCTGAATACTCTCGTCGCTGGGTATTGACAAATTAATGTATCTACTGTACCCAGAAAGCTCTAATTTTAAGCCAAAAAATCAGGATTTTTCGCACGACAAATCTACTGATAGCAAAATCTTTCCTGGATACCCGTCTTTGTTCTGGTTTCCTGGGTACCATCTCACTCTTTTGTTGCCTGTACCCGCCAGAATTCCGAATCTTCTTCCTTTCACTCAGCTAAGCTTACATGAAGTAAACCATTTCATTTTCAAGAGGCTCAATTACTTTTAATTCCTTCTCATAAAGTACAGGGCCGACTTTTCTGTAATGCGGAGTATATTCAAACTTCACTTCTGCTGTAATGTCAACCCAGTCGCCGTTATTGACTTTGTCACGGCTTGGACACATCACAACAAATCCCATAAATACAGTATCGTCATCGCAGCATGTCATGGCTGTACGTCCGGCAACAATTACCTTTGTGCCAAGGCGTGGTGATTTCTTCGCTTTCGCCTGGAATCTTACTGTCTTTCCTTCATAACGCTGTTGATTCTCTGTCATGTCCATGTACCAGATACCGTAATCAATTGGTTCCACGTCAATAATTGGTGCCTCCAGATCAAATGGCATCTTGCCATCATAGATATCTTCAATCTGCTCTCCATCCATGTCTTCAAAAACAATAGTCGCCTGTGGATTCACGATAGCGATGCTTCTTCTGTAATTGTCAAGAGGCATCTCCATGGAAGCCCGGTTGAAGATGATCAGGTCAGAATCCCTTGCCATGTCCATGAAAAGAGATTTCATATTGTTCATGTAAAGCTGGAATGTGGATGCGTCCACCATTGTCACCTGCTGGGAAACTTCCCATCCTTTTGGAGATTTGCAGGAGTGGATCTGGCTCATTGGCCACATACCGTTATATTCGATTACAACCTGCTCCGGTCTGTATTTTTCTTCTAATTCCTGCAGCTTTTCGCTTGTAAGTTCTTCCTGGTCTTCTAAAACTTCCATCACAATGCGGTTGTCTTCCAGATATTCCTCTTCATATTCCAGTTCTCCTTCTTCACACAAGATAAGAAGGGTGGTTCCTTCCACCTGGAAATAATCCTGTTCCATTGTATATTTTAAAAAGTCGGTTTTTCCGCTTTCCAGGAAGCCTGTCATCAAAAATACAGGAACTTCTCTGTCACCTAACATTTTCATTTCATTGATTCCTTTCTTTTTCATCATGAAATTCTGATCCATATTGAAAAGTTTTTCCTGGGAAATGCTCCACACTTCTCAATATTTTATCTCCCATGTTTACTGGAAAAATAAATGTTCAATGGCATCTTCTTTCAATCCTGCACCGATTACACAGAAACGACCTGTGTAGTCAGCCGGTCCGCGGCGGATTTCAAGTTCCTCCGGTACCATATCAAAATGAATGAAATCACCGCCGTCTTTGGATGCTAAGATGCCTTTGGCACGGAGTACAACGCCATATGTCTCGGAATCTGCAAGTGCTTCCACGATTGCTTTGACATCTTCTTCGGAGAATTTGCGGACAGTTTCTTTACCATAACTCTGGAACACTTCATCTGCATGATGATGATGGTGATGGTGGTGATGTTCATGATCATGATCATGGTGATGACCGCAGCAGCATTCTTCTCCATCTTCGTGGTGATGATGGTGTTCATGCTCGTGGTCGTGGTGGTGGCCGCAGCAGCATTCTTCTCCATCTTCGTGGTGATGATGGTGTTCATGCTCGTGGTCGTGGTGGTGGCCGCAGCAGCATTCTTCTCCATCTTCGTGGTGATGATGGTGTTCATGCTCGTGGTCGTGGTGGTGGCCGCAACAGCATTCTTCTCCATCTTCATGATGATGGTGATGTTTGTGTTCCTCCATCAGTTCTTCTTCCATAGATTTTGTGCCTGTTTTTACATTTTCCATTACGGCAAGAATCTGCTCGCCGGATAACTGCTCAATTGGAGTTGTGATAACAGGGGCTTTTGCATTTACAGTACGGATCAGTTCAAGTGTCTGTTCTGCTTTCGCTGCGGACACTTTATCTGTACGGCTCATAATAACTGCACCTGCATTTTCAAGCTGGTTTTTGTAAAATTCACCAAAGTTCTTTAAATAAGATTTGCATTTTGTTACGTCAACTACTGTTGTATAGCTGTTTAATACAACATTTTCATCGGTTGCTTTTTCAACGGCTGTAATTACATCGGAAAGCTTGCCAACACCGGATGGTTCGATGATGATACGGTCCGGATTGTATCTTTCGATCACTTCTTTTAAGGATGTGTAGAAATCACCAACTAAAGAACAGCAGATGCAGCCGGAGTCCATCTCGCGGATCTCGATTCCTGCTTCTTTTAAGAAGCCGCCGTCAATACCGATCTCACCGAATTCGTTCTCAATGAGAACTACCTGCTCATTCTGATATGCGTCCTTTAATAATTTTTTAATCAATGTTGTTTTGCCTGCTCCTAAAAAGCCGGAAATGATATCTATTTTAGTCATGATAAGTCTCCTTTCTTTGACTTGATTGTCTTGTTTCTAACCTAATTAATTAGTATACCACAAAAAAAGAGATGTGGTCAAAAAAACGTGAATTTTTCACATTTTCCTGCTTGCCTTTCTTGATACTATTTGCAAAATTTCTTTTCACGCTATTTACATTTCTTTCCTTGTATGCTTTAATTATTTTACAAATATTTACACATAATCAAAAAGGAGGAATTCATACGAACTACAATCAAATGCTAAATGAAAAGAAACGGCTGGAGCATAAGCTCAAAACTATTCAAAAAGAATTATCTGCTCTTCCAGAGGGCAAATTAATCTGCGCACGCAATGGCAAATGCATTAAATGGTATCATAGCGATGGCAAGATCCGCACTCTTATTAAAAAGAAGGACCGGGCTTATGCTGAACGGCTAGCAGTCAAAAAATATCTGACAACCCTTTCTGAAGAATTGATTTGTGAAATCCGCGCTATCGATTTTTATCTTCGTCATCATCACTCATCCAATGAATCCTTGCTGCTTCTCACTGAAAAGCCCGGTTACCCGGAACTTTTATCTCCTTATTTTCACACATTTTCTGAAGAACAGGCTGCCTGGGTTATGGCTGATTACGACCGTAACACGAAGTACCCCCAGCATCTAAGGCATAAAGCCAGCTCCGGCAGGATGGTCCGTTCTAAATCTGAGGCTCTCATCGATTATATTCTTACAACAAATAAAATCCCATTTCGCTACGAATGTTGTCTTGAACTGAATGGTACAACTCTTTATCCTGACTTTACTATTTTACATCCCCGAACAAACAAGATTATTTACTGGGAACATTTTGGAATGATGGACGATGATTTTTATAGCAAAAATGTCGGTTCCAAATTGCAGCTTTATATTTCTAATGGAATTATTCCGTCTATTGATTTGATTATAACTTTTGAAACCAGTTCGCAGCCGCTAGATATACGTACTGTAGAACGAATTGTGAAAGAGTACTTTTTGGATTGAGTGAGGTTCACCTTCGGCTCCTTCCGGGTTTGTTCCTTGTACCCGCCAGTCGCATGAAAGCTTGTCCCTTTCGCCTGTTTCCGGGCACCAGCTAGCTCTTTTGCTCCCTGTACCCACCGGCCACACAAAAGCTTGTCCCTTGTCGCCTGCTCCCGGGTACCAGCTAGCTCTTTTGCTCCCTGTACCCACCGGCTCTCCTGAATACTCTCATCGTTGGGTACTAACAAATTAATGTGTCTACTATACCCAGAACACTCTGATTTTAAGCCAAGAAATCAGGATTTTTCACGCAACAAATCTACTGATAACAAAATCTTTCCTGGGTACCCGTCAGTTTCCTGCTTTCTCGGGCACCGACCAACTCTTTTGCTCCCTGTACCCGCCGGTCACACAAAAGCTTGTCCCTTTCGCCTGTTTCCGGGTACCTGCTAACTCTTTTGCTCCCTGTACCCGCCGGGCACACAAAAGCTTGTCCCTTTCGCCTGTTTCCGGGTACCTGCTAGCTCTTTTGTTCCCTGTACCCGCCGGGCACACAAAAGCTTGTCCCTTTCGCCTGTTTCCGGGCACCGACCAACTCTTTTTCTCCCTGTACCCACCGGGCACACAAAAGCCATCCAACGCACCACAGAACACAAAAAGGAGCGGATTGCTTTCAATCCGCTCCTTTCAAACATAGGTTTCTATCTGTCTCTCATACTGATTGATTCAATTGCTACAACTCCGCCTCGTACGATCTCAATATTCTTGAATTTCTTCATGAGAAGATTAATGATGTCGTTGTTGCGGCTTTCTGTGTTTACGGACTCAAGAAGTACACTGTCGATGCCGTAGTCGATCGGCTTGGCACCGAATACCTGAGCTACACGGAAGAGCTCTGCTTTCTCTTCTTCGGAACAGTCGTGAATGTGAATGAAGAGAAGTTCTTTCATGTGGGTTGGCGCGTCTGTGATATCGATGACTTTGATGATCTCAACGCAGCGGTTGAGCTGTTTTTTGATCTGTTCGAAGGTGGCATCGTCAGAATAGAGTCCGATGGTCATACGGGAAACGGTAGGGTCTTCCGTAGCACCTGTGGTGATACTGTCAATATTGTAGAGCTTACCGGACATCATGCCGGCAATTCTTGCAAGTACACCGCTTCTGTTTTCTACATACATGGAAATCCATCTTTTTTTATGCATCGTGCTGCCCCCCTTCTATAAAATAATATCGTCAAAGGATGCGCCGCCTTTGATCATAGGGAGTACCAGTTCGTAAGGACCTACGGCACATTCTACCAGTACCGGCCCGCTGGTCTCCATAGCTTTTGCTTTGGCTTCTCGTAAAGTATCAAGAATCTGGCTGTCTTCTGTGACACAGTATCCAGGAATTCCATAACCGGCTGCAATCTTCACAAAGTCCGGTGTGTATGGAGGACATTCGTGTCCCGGTGTGCCGCACTTGCCTTTGCATTCTTTGTGGTAACGAAGGCAGGTAATGGAATATCTCTTGTTATAGAAAAGTTCCTGCATCTGGCGCACCATACCGAGATAGTTATTGTTAAATACAACAGCTACCATTGGAAGTCTCTGAGTAACCGCTGTGGCAAGTTCCTGCATATTCATCTGGAATCCACCATCTCCGGAAATGGATATGATCTGTTTTTCCGGACAGCCGATGGCTGCGCCGATGGAAGATGGAAGACCAAATCCCATAGTTCCAAGACCACCGGAAGTGATCAGCCGGTGTTTTCTGCCAAGTTTTAAATACTGGGCAGCCCACATCTGATGCTGGCCTACATCCGTTGTGATAATAGTATCGTCATTCTCATAGACATAATTAATCACTTCCACTACGAGCTGAGGATTCACGCCTACTTTTACTTCCGCTTTTAACGGAACGTCTTTGGTCCATGCACGGATTTCTTCGATCCATCTGCCGTGATCCATGCTGTCTGTATGTTTAATAATCTTCTTAATTGCTTCTTTCGCATCCGCTACGATTGGAATATCAACCTTGATATTACGGGAAATGGCAGCTGCCTCGATGTCAATATGCACAATCTTGGCATTTGGAGCAAACTTGCTTGTCTTTCCTGTCACACGGTCATTGAAACGGCAGCCGATGGTGAATAAAAGGTCACATTCGTTGATGGCTCTGTTGCCTGCGTAGCAGCCATGCATACCGATTGGTCCCATGTATAATGGATGATCTGTGTCGATGGCACCTTTGCCCATCAAGCTTGTCACAACAGGCACGTTGATTTTCTCACAAAGTTCAGTCAGTTCATTCTGCGCCCCTGCGATATTCACGCCGCCGCCAATTAAGAAAAGCGGCTTTCTCGCTTCTTCCAATAACTGAAGGGCTTTCTTCATCTGGCCCATATGAACGCCCTGGCTTGGTTTGTAACCGCGGATATTTACTCCGGATGGATACTCATCATCGCCCAGCTCTTTCATTACATCAGCCGGAAGGTCAACTACAACAGGACCCGGCTTGCCGCTTCTTGCAATGTAAAATGCTTCTTTTATTATTCTTCCAAGGTCTTTGCGGTCGCGGACCATGATAGAGTGTTTTGTAATATTTCTTGTGATACCCACAATGTCAACTTCCTGAAAAGCATCGTTGCTGATCAAATGTGCCGGCACCTGCCCCGTAAAACATACAAGGGGAACACTGTCATAGTTGGCATTGGCGATGCCTGTTACCAGATTTGTTGCACCCGGTCCGCTTGTAACTAAGCAGACACCTACTTTTCCTGTTGCTCTGGCATATCCGTCTGCCGCATGTATCAACCCCTGTTCATGGCGAGGCAGAACAAGATTGATATCACTATGGTCATAAAGCTCATCGAGAAGATCAATGACGTAACCTCCCGGATAAGCAAAGATTGTGTCTACTCCTTCTTTTTTCATGGCAGTAGCAAATAAACTGGAACCAGTTACTTTCATATTTGTTACCTCCTGTTTATCCTTATTTTATAAATTGTCTATGCTCTTACTGCGCTCTTCTTTTGTCAAAATACAAAAATAGCCGCCGTTTCATAAAACGACAGCTATATCATAAATCTCTCTTATAACATATTCAATACAAGAGCTTCCGCAGTACCAATATTCGTGGCAATCGGTATATTATAAGTATCGCAGAGTCTTGTAATCTCAGTCACATCCGTATCGGTGGCCTGGCTTAAATTCGGATTGTAAAAGAAAATAACTAAGTCTAATTCCTGTCGCTGAATCTGTGCAATCATCTGTTTGTCTCCCCCGACGTCGCCCGGAAGGAGCTTAGTGACAGGCAGCTTGGTTGCTTCCTCAATCCATCTTCCTGTGTTGCCTAAAGCAATGATCTGGTGCTTCTCAAATAATTTCTTATATGCGATACTGAAATCCTGAATTAAATCTTTTTTCGCTCTGTGGGCGATAATTCCTATCTTCATCTGAGTCGCGCCTCCTCTCTGCACCGAATAAATCAAATATACAAGTATTTTACAACGTATTTATATGCTTTGTCTACAAGAAAAAACTTTTCTTGGGAAATAATTTTAGTATTATTTGACAGACTCTCTCACGAGAAACACCAAATCAACTTTTATTTCCTGCAGCATCCGGAACTGAATCCATCATCTTCTTTTATCTCCTGCAGCATCCGGAACTGAATCCACCATCTTCTTCTATCTCTTGCAGCATCCGGAGCAGGAGTCGCAGTCTTCTTCCAGATAATCAACATAATTGACCGGCTGGGTGAGAAGGCAGATCGCCTGGGAGCTGATTCCCTTTCCTTCCCCTGTAAAACCAAGTCCTTCTTCTGTTGTTGCTTTTACATTGATCTGATCTACACGGATTCCAAGTCTTGCAGCGATGTTTTCTCTCATTGTCATAATGTGCGGAGCCATCTTTGGACGCTGGGCAATGATTGTCGCATCGATATTTTCAATGACATAATTGTGATCAGAAAGAAGTTTACCAACATGTTCTAATAATTTTAAGCTGTCTGCACCTTTGTAAGCAGGATCTGTATCTGGAAAATGTTTTCCAATATCGCCAAGTGCTGCCGCACCCAGAAGAGCATCCATGATAGCGTGTGTGAGCACATCCGCATCAGAGTGGCCAAGTAATCCAAGTTCGTAAGGAATCTTTACCCCGCCTAAAATCAAGTCACGATTTTCTACTAATTTATGAACGTCATATCCCATTCCAATTCTCATAATCATATTCTCCTTTCGATACATATGTTAAACTCATCACCTATACTGGATAAGAGTCTATTCTCTGCCTAGACAAAAACAAAAAACCCAGAGAACATATTCTCCGGGTCTTAAGTAGCGGAAGTCGGATTTGAACCAACGACACCACGGGTATGAACCGTGTGCTCTAGCCAACTGAGCTATTCCGCCATATGAAATTCTCTCTAAAGAGAAATGGGACCAACAGGGCTCGAACCTGTGACCCCCTGCTTGTAAGGCAGGTGCTCTCCCAGCTGAGCTATGATCCCATGTC
>SVDY01000003.1 GCA_015057665.1 Lachnospiraceae bacterium
TGAAGTAGGTGACAAGTCGTGGCAGATAAGACAATGAAATTAGAAATCGTAGCACCAGACTGCATTTTCTATACAGGTGATGCTGCGATGGTAGAATTAAACACAACAGAAGGTGAGATCGGTGTGTATCCGGAACATATTCCTATGACTATGATCGTAGCTCCGGGAACACTTACCATTACAGAACCGGAAGGTGTGAAGAAAGCGGAATTAAATTCCGGATTCTTAGAAATCCAGAAGGATAAAATGACAATCTTAGCCGAAGATATTAAATGGATCTAGGTAGTCTAAAGGACTGCAGTCCCAACTGATTGATAGTTGGGTCTGTGGTCTTTTTTTATTCTATAAGAAACTCCGTTTGTTGTATAGAAAATCAATGGAAAGGGAAGATTAATGAAAAACATGGAGGATAAGAAGATGAATAGAAGGAGACACTGGAAAAGAGGAGAGTTCCTGTTTTGTTTCGTTGTTATCTGGGTGGCGACGGTTTTTCAGGGCTATGCATTATTTCAGGAATGGAAAGCGGAGAAAACAGTGAAAGAAGCCTTTCAGATCATGGGTGTAAATCAGGCAATAGTGAGTAACAGGGAAGGCATTGGTAATTTTACATTAGAAGGAACCGTTCCAGGAAACTTATCTCTTAAAGAGAAAAGAAAAGCAGAAAACAGGCTGTTTCATTCTCTTAGTGCCCGGGTGATAGAGGCAGTACGGAAGGATGAACTCTATACAGTGTATGGATTTTCCCCTTTATTTAAAGAGTCCATTTGCTATGGAGAGAAAGAAATCAACCTGAATCTGGCATTTGCTTATGATGAAATAGAGAAAGAGACGAAAGTTTATCTGGCAGTTCCATACATCCGGATGGATTACTGACCAAACATTTTTTTCTTGCGGTGGTAGCGGCAGCGCCGGTAAAAAATCTCATCACAGAGAATTGTTTGAATGAAATCTTTGAAAGAGAGAGCGGATGTCTGGTCTTCACTGATTTTTTCAAAAATTTTGTCTGTCAGATTTTGAATGGTAGCTTTATCCGGGCATTCGTCATAGAGAAAGCTTCCTTCATATTCTAATCTGTCGCACAGGTCTTCCATTAGGTCGAAAAGCATACGGCCGCTGTCAGGCATCATGCGGCGCATGTAGTCATAATCTTTTTCAATCAAAGTATCATCTATCATAAAGCGTTCCGGTGATAAATGGTTCATATTGTTTCCAACCAGATTTGTTTTTAATAAAAGTGTATGAGGAAGTTTACTATTTGTGAAAGCTTTCTTATTTTTTTCTGAAAGGGTTTGTATTTTTTTCTGACAGACGGTAAAATGAAAATGTATAACTATGTAATTATGAGTTATACACAGATATTATGTAAATGAATTCATGCAATATCATATCGAGGAAAATTAAATGGAGAACTTAATTAAAAAAATAGAAGAACGTATTTCTGTTCAGTTGATACATATGACAATTAGTAACCCGAGAGTAAAAGGCGGAATAAAAAAGATTATCATTCGTCCAGTCCAGTTAAAAAACGAAATCTGCTTTCAGAAATCTTCCTATGAGGAAAAGAAAGTGTTTCATGACAATCTGACGGCAGAAGAATGCCGTGGACAGATGGTCTCTGTGTTGGAAGATTTTAAGCAGGTAGAGCTTTTGACAGAGACAGAACGGCTCACTGCCCTGATCAGCAAAAAGGGCAAGGCAACCGTTAAGATTAAGAAGACAGAATGCAATTGTAAAGAACGAAATCTTTCCCACAATCGAAAGAAAGAATATCTAATTCCGGAAGGAACACCAATCCCTTATCTGGTAGACCTTGGCGTTATGACAAAAGAGGGAAAGATTGTTCATTCCCGTTATGATAAATACAGACAGATCAACCGGTTCCTTGAATTTATTGAAGACATTTTAGTGAACCTTCCAAAAGAACGGCTGGTACGAATTTTGGATTTCGGGTGTGGAAAGTCTTATCTCACATTTGCTATGTACGAATACCTCCATGAGAGAAAAGGATATCAGGTGGAGATGATCGGTCTTGATTTGAAAGCAGATGTAATGGAGAATTGCAATGAGCTGGCTGTAAAATACGGATATGAGAATTTGAAATTTTATACAGGTGACATTGCAGATTATGAGGACGAGAATCCTATTGATATGGTAGTTACTCTCCATGCCTGTGATACAGCTACAGATTATGCCTTAGAAAAGGCAGTGAGATGGAATGCCAAGGTCATTCTTTCGGTTCCATGCTGTCAGCATGAACTAAATGGAAGAATTGATTGTGAACAGCTAGCGCCGATTATGGATTTTGGCTTGTTAAAAGAACGTTTCGCAGCTCTTTTGACAGACGGGCTTAGGGCAAAACTTCTGGAAGAACAGGGCTATCAGGTGCAGATTCTGGAATTTATTGATATGGAACATACACCGAAGAATATTCTGATCCGTGGTGTTTACACTGGAAAAAAAGCGGGTGAAGAAACCGTTGACCGTTGCAATGCACTGATGAACAGTCAGGGAACACTTCAAAAATTACTTAGAAATGAGGGGTGCTGATGAAAAAAACAATTTTCCTAAAAGGTGCGGTTTTCAGTATTGTTTTTTTGCTGTCCTTATTTGGGTTTAACCATTATTTCTCAGGAAAGACAGAGGGTGTAACGGAGATGTTAGGAGCCACTCTTCCCATTGTCCAAATTTATGTAGATGAAATGGCAGTAAATGAGATGCATGGATATCTGGGACAGATCGATGCGGCCCTTATGAGAGATGCTGTTACTCCAGTGGAAGCAAACACAGAATTAAAGATTGCGGTTACAGATTATGATTATGATATTACAGCAGTTTCTTATCAGGTCTTTTATGGAAGTAATTCTGAACTGCTGGAAGAAGGTGTCCTGAACAAACTGGAAGAAGTCGATGGGAAAAAGGTTCAGACCCTAAAGTTCCAGAACCGCCTGAATGAAGGAGAGGAATATCTGGTCTGCTACACGATCCGTCTGGATTCCAGTCGTAAAGTACATTACTACTCCAGATTAAAATATGGAGTTGGCTTCCATCAGGAAGAGAATATAGAGTTTGCTATAGAATTAAGCAATATGATGCTGGCAAAAGATGAGGCACTGAACCGTTATATTGAACCGGATAATGAGATTTATAATAACAATCTGTCAACTGTATCTATCCACTCTAATTTTGCTGCGGTGACCTATGGCCAGGCAAAGCCGGAGCGGGTGGGCGATATGGAAGTTACCGTAAAAGAAATCAATTCCGATTATACGGTTGTGGAGCTTCGCTTTATTCTTGCCATGAAGAACAGCAAGGGACAGCTTCAGTATTGCGATGTGGTGGAGAACTATAAGGTACGTTACAGTGCAAACAGAATGTATCTTTTAGATTACAGCAGAAGCCAGGAGGCCTTTTATAATCCAGAGATCATCGATGCGGCAAAGAACAGGATTACTCTTGGTACCGGTACGACAACGGGAATCGATTATGTGGTTGACGCAGAGAACGAGAAAGTCTGTTTTGTAAAGAACCGGCAGCTCTGGTATTACAGTTATCAATCCGCTTCTGTAACAAAAGTGTTCAGTTTCTGGAACGAGGATAAAACAGAACGCAGAAGCGGCTATGACCAGCATAACATTCATATCTTAAATATGGATGAGAGTGGGAATATAGAATTTATTGTTTACGGCTATATGAACAGAGGGCGTCATGAAGGACAGAATGGAATTGCCATTTACCGATTCCTGACGGAAAACAGCTCTCTTCATGAGCTTGCTTTTATTCCATCCACCATTCCTTATGAGAATATGAAAGAAGAAGTGGAAAAATTCTCTTATCTGAATGAAGCGGATATCTTTTTCTTCCTGCAGGATGGAGTGCTTTATCGTGTAGATACAATAACAGGGGAATGGGAGACGATCCGGCAGAATCTGATCAATAACAGCCTTACTGCTTCTTCTGATCACCACATGATTGCAATTCAGGAGAAGGAAGACAGTACAAAAAATCAGAAGATTGATATTATCAATCTGGAAAATGGCGAGGAACGGACTATCAGCTGTGAAGCGGATCAGAGAATCCAGTCGGTGGGTTTTGTACTTTCTGATTTTATCTATGGAATCGCTGATGTTTCTGATGTGGAAGTGACGAACAGCGGTAGTATTTTGTTTCCAATGCGCAAAATCCATATTGCAGGCGAAACAGGAAGCGGAGTGAAGACCTACTATAAAGAGGGATATTATATTGTCCAGACAGAAGTGAAGGGAAATGTCATTAATCTTACCTACAGCCGGAATAAGACTGCAGATGAGAACACACAGGTGACGGATAATATTATTTTCAAAGAGGAAAAAGAAGGCGGAAGCGTATCCACAGAATATGGATACGACAGCATCTGTTACAATCAGGTTTATCTGGCTTTTCCTCCATATATCTATGTGCAGACCGTTCCTTCTTTGAAAGTGGCAAAGGAAATCATTTCTGATGACATGCAGGTTGTAAATCTCATAGAAGAAAAGTCAGATATCGCTCGTTATCTTGTCTATGCCAATGGTGCTCTTGTAGAATCCTATAATACAACGCCGGAGGCCATTGCAAAAGCGGATGAGATTCGGGGAATTGTTGTGAACAATGACAGACAGACGGTTTGGGAGAGTAATATTGCCTCCTATAATCAGGTCGTGGGAATGAGTCACTATAATGTAGAAACAACGGAAGATACCTTTGCAGCATGTGTTTCCATGGCGGCGGCTTTGGAAGGGCAGGAGACGGAGATAGAGGATATTAAAAAAGCAGAAGGGACAAATTGGGAGATCCTAGGCCGTTACACAGGCAAAAAAGGTCTGAATTTATACGGTACAGAGCTGAGCCAGATTCTTTACTATGTTGGCAGGGAGACACCGGTTATTGTGGGACTTGGGGGAGACCACTATGTTGTTCTCATGAGTTACAATAATACAAAAATCCGTTATAAAGACCCGCTGAAGGAAGATGATGTGGTGGTAAGCCGGTCTGAATTTGAAGCTATGATGAACCGGTCCGGAAAAGAATACTATAGCTATATCAAATAAGAAATGAAGTGTTGTAAAAGGCGGCCATGAATAAGAAATGTGCAGCGATTTGCCTGAAACCCCATGGTCACAACGGTTGTGCCCGAGGCTTTTGGCAAATTTGCTGCACATTTCTTATGAGAATGTAATTTTCAAGCCCTCTTTTGAACTAAATCAGAGGAAATAGAGAATTCCGATGATGAGAAGATGCACCGGGTAATAAAGATAAAAGAGATATTTGGCACCTGGAAAATAGCGGTCACCCGGAAGGGGGCTGCCTTTTTGTCCATTGTAGAAAATCATAAATGGAGCTGCAAAAACAACGCAGATTCCAGAAACACTATAAGGTGAAAAAAGCGGAAGAACTGTCAGTAAAGCGCGGAATATAGGTGGAATATCCGGCCGGTATTTTGTGCAGATAAAGAGGATCATGACCACCAGTACACCGGTCAATCCATAATCAAAATGGAGCAGTTCCGCAATGAATCCAAGTACTGCAAGCCAGGCAAATCCGGTCCATCGGGTTTTAAACCAGTAGTAGTCCATCAGCCACATGGCTAAAAAGGCGGCTGTCAGAGTAAAAAAAACGTTCTGGTGGCTGAACAGGGCGGAGGGAACTGTCACAAGAGGAAAATGAAAAAGTGCCGTATCAAAAGGTATTTCGCTTAGAATGGCAAAAAGAAACAGACGTCCGGCATATGCTTTTTTATTGGAAGTATGAAGGTAGCCTTCTACCAACAGAAAGCAGTAGAGCGGAAATGCAATCCTGCCAATTCCCCGGAATGCAGTATAGAGAGAAGAATCATAGGGAAGCAGAACGGCCGCAATATGATCCAGAGTCATAGTAATCAGAGCAATATATTTAAGCGCAAAACCGCTAAATGAGAAAAAAGATGTTTTTCCGTACATAGTCATAAATTCCTTTCCCGATTATTTGAATTCTTTACGGGAAATTATATCATATTTTACATGTAAAAAGCAGTAAATCTAAAAAGATTGACGATAGGGAGCCATAATGATAAAATTCTAGTGATAGTAATAATGGGATTATTATGAATAAGAGGTGAAGATAATTGAGTAAAGAAAATAAAGGAGTTAAAATTCCCAAAAAACAAAAAAAGGTAAAAGTATTCTGGATTGTACTTGCTGTTTTCTTATGTGCAATCGGTGCAGTGGTAGCAGCAAGCTGGAATAAGATCATAGGACCTTGCATTGAAATGCATGCCAATGCAGGTGTTCTGGTAGCCGAGAGTTCAGAGAATACTTTTAAGGCATCTCAGACAAGTCTGGTATACGACAGTGAAGGAGAGCTCATGTTTGACCTTCGCGGGGAGAAAGATGTGTATTATCTGGAATACGACGAGATTCCGGATGCGGCAAAGCTTGCAATGATATCCATCGAGGATAAGAAGTTTGTAAACCACAGAGGCGTGGATCCAAAGGCAATTATCCGTGCGGCAGTTGCTCTTGTGAAGAATGCCGGTGAGGTTACTCAGGGTGGAAGTACGATCACACAGCAGTTGTCCCGTAACGTTTTCTTAACCCATAAAGTTTCCTGGCAGAGAAAAGTAGAAGAGATCTTTATCTCTTTTGAACTTGAGAAAAAATATTCCAAGGAAGATATTATGGAATTTTATCTGAATAATATCTATTTCTCCAATGGTTACTATGGAATTCAGGCGGCCAGTCAGGGATATTTCGGGAAAAACGTAGATGAGCTTAGTTTGTCCCAGATCGCATTTTTATGCGCGATTCCAAACAGTCCGACTTTATATGATCCTCACGATCATCCGGAGAATACAGTAAAGCGTAGAGACCGTATTCTGGAAGAGATGCTGGAAGATGAAGTAATCAGCCAGGAACAGTATGATGCTGCAGTGGCAGAAGAGATTACAGTGGTTCGTAAACAGAAAAAAGATGTAAATGACTATGTGGAAACTTTTGTTTTAAAATGTTCTGTAGAAGCTTTGATGAAAGAAGGCGGATTCCAGTTTAAAAATACATTTGATTCTGAGGAAGAGGAGACAGCCTATAATGAAGAATATAGTGCATTCTATGATGAGTGTCTCCAGTCTCTCTATGTGGGAGGATACCGAATTTACACATCCATTGACCTTGATATGCAAAACGAACTGCAGAAGGCCGTTAATTCTAAATTATCAGGATTTACCGGTTTGACAGATGACGGTGACTTTAAGGTGCAGGGCTCTGCAACCTGTATCGACAATGAGACCGGAAGAGTGGTTGCTATTGTTGGAGGAAGAAAGACTGATGACAGCACAAGTTATACATTAAACCGTGCATATCAGTCTTACCGCCAGCCGGGCAGTGCAATCAAACCGCTTCTTGTATTTACACCGATTCTGGAAAGAGGTATGAATCCTTATTCTACTGTGGATGACAGCAAATTGGAAGATGAAGCAGTAAGTAATTCCGGCGGCAATTATGCTGGAAGAATTACGTTAAGAAAAGCCGTTCAGAAATCCAGTAACGTTGTTACCTATCGTTTATATGAGGAACTTACCCCATCTGTATCTTTAGAATATCTGGAAGAGATGAATTTTAAAGGTCTGGAACCGGAAGATTACAAATATATGACAACTTGTCTTGGCGGTTTTACAAGAGGAACCAATACTCTTGAGATGGCAGCGGCTTACGCGGCAATTGAGAATGAAGGTATTTACCGTACTCCGACCTGTATTGTGAAGATTACAAATGCTGCGGGAGAAGATCTCGTAGCAGACGTGATTGAAGAAAAGAGAATCTATCAGTCTGATGCAGCGGCAATGATGACAGATATTCTCCAGAGTGTTGTGGACAGTGAGCCGGGCACTGCAAGAGGCTGTAAGTTATATAATCAGCCGGCAGCAGCTAAGACAGGAACTACAACAGACAATACAGATGGATGGCTTTGCGGATACACACCGTATTATACAACAGCAGTATGGGTTGGACAGGATCAGGTGAAGAAGGTTTCCGGACTTTCCGGAGCTACTTATCCGGCATATATCTGGACTATGTTCATGAAAGAAGTGCATGAGGATCTTCCAAGAGAGGCATTCCCATCTTATAGTATCGATAAGGAAAACGATCCTTATTATGCACCGGAGACAGAATCTTCTGCTTCAGAAACAGAGGTAACAGAAGATACAGCGATAACAGAACCATCCAGTGAAAACACTGGTAATGCGTCCACATCCAATGGAGGTCCTTCCAATGAAGAACCAACAACAGAAGCGCCGGTTACACCGGATACAGAAGCGCCTACAGAAGAGTCAAACGGAACTCAGGATGCGGAGGAATAGATGCAGTTTTTCTGTGATATAAGCATATAATATAAGAAGAGAAAAAAGAGAGATTGCGGTTGCAATCTCTCTTTTTTGCTGTTGATTTAAAATATCGAATCTTCTTGATTAATCTTCTTTGATTGTATGTGTCTGTTTGTATTCTTCCAGACGTGCTTTAATTCTTGCAGCAGGATCGATTAACTTGCTGATAGAAGTGTCATGGTTAATGCTTTCGATGAGGATTGCGATGTATTTGCTCATGTCAGCAGATACATACCATGGTTTTTCGAAAAGGTCAGGTCTCTGGTAAGTAAGGTTTGTTGTAATAACTTTTTCGATAATACCTTCTTCGTAGCATTTGTCAAATTTGTCAAGACCGTTTGTGAAGAGACCAAAAGTGGAAATGCAGAATACACGTTTTGCTTTTCTTCTCTTTAATTCTCTTGCAACATCAAACATACTTTCACCGGAAGAAATCATATCGTCAATGATGAGTACATCTTTACCTTCTACGGAATCGCCGAGGAATTCGTGGCAGATAATTGGGTTACGGCCGTTAACGATAGTGGAGTAATCACGGCGTTTGTAGAACATGCCGATATCTACACCAAGCACACTTGAAAAGTACATTGCACGGTTCATAGCACCTTCATCAGGGGAGATGATCATCATATGCTCAGAGTCAATCTCTAAATCAGGTGTGGAACGAAGTAATGCCTTAATGAACTGGTAAGTAGGCATAATATTGTCAAATCCGCTGGATGGAATTGCGTTCTGTACGCGTGGGTCGTGGGCATCAAATGTAATGATGTTATTAACGCCCATAGCATCTAATTCCTGAAGAGCTAAAGCACAGTCTAAGGATTCGCGGTAGCTTCTCTTGTGCTGACGGCTTTCATAGAGGAAAGGCATGATAACTGTAATGTTTTTTGTTTTATTGTTAGTAGCTGAGATAATTCTCTTTAAGTCCTGATAATGGTCATCAGGAGACATAGAGTTCTGATTGCCGCAAAGAGAATACTTGATGCTATGGTTTAATACATCTACAAGAATGTAAAGGTCAACACCGCGTACGGAATCTTTTAAGAGAGCTTTCGCTTCGCCGGATCCAAATCTTGGGCAGGTTGCTTCAAGAAGGAAAGAATCCTGTGCGGTTTCGTTAATCAGGGCGTGATCGCTGGCCTGTCTTTCTTTATGCCATTTTACAAGATATTCATCAACTTTTTTACCAAGGTCGCTGCAGCTTTCCATGGCGATTAATCCTAATTTGCCTACTGGAATAGTTGTAAATTTGGTATCATCTGGTCTCATGTAGTTCTCCTTTAATTCAAAATATAGGGAAAATAGGAATTTCAATTCCCATAGTTTTCCACACTATTATCATCATATAGATATTATCCTAATCTGACATGACTCGTCAAGTTATTTTCCCAAAGCTTTTTTCAAACGAATGTCGTCACCATATATATTTAGAATCTGATAGTGCTCCATAATACGGGAAAGAATACGTTCGCTATAAGCCTGAGAAAGCTGTTTTAAGGAAAGATTCGTAGAAATAATGGTCGCTTTTTTTCGAAGCAGCCTCTCGTTCATGCAGAGGAAGAGCTGGGATGAGATGAAAGAATTATTCAGTTCTGTTCCCAGATCGTCGATGATCAAAAGATCGCATCCTAACAGGTGTTCCATGCTGGTCTCCGGTTCGCTGCCTTCTTTTTGAAAAGCGTGCTGTTTTAAAAGGTCAAAAAGCTGAAAGGCTGTCAGATAGAGAACGGTGCGTCCGCTGTTGATTAATTCGTAAGCAATACAATGACTTAAAAATGTCTTTCCCACGCCTGCATTGCCAAGGAAAAGAAGATTGTTCTTTTCAATCTGATCAAAATGGCAGATGAACTGACGGCAGAGGGATACAACTGCCTCCATATTGGCACGGGGGGACGGTCTGCCATTTTCCGGACGGGTGGAATAATAGTCATAAGAGAAGGTGGAAAAGTTCTCTTTTTCCAAAAGCCCGCGAATGGAAGACTGGGCGTAAATAAAATCTACAATTGCCTGTTTCAGACATTGGCATTTTTCACTGCCTATATACCCTGTATCCTGACAGGCTTTGCAGTGATAGACTGGGTCCAGATAATCCTCCGGATAGCCGTATGTGAGGAGAAGCTGTCTTTTCTCTTTAGAGAGAAGGGCGATTTTCTCGTGAAGTCTTTCTATTGCGGTTCTGTCTCCCAGAAGACGAGCTCTGCCTGCGGCCACAGATGCAGAAGCTATCTCATCGTCAAGAGCTTTGTAACCGGTGACTTTTTCATAAACTTCCGTCAGCCGGGCTTGCTGGATGTTTTGATTTTGAAGGCGCTGCTGATCGTAGTGCCGCATGACTTCATCATATTGATGAGGAAGAAGTGCCATGAAATATCCTCCTTATTGTTCGGATGTGGCGGAAAGTCCATTTACTTTGCGTATGAACTGTTGTTCCAGATCCTGATAATTGTAATCTCGCTGCTCAAAGTTGTGGAAACGGTTTGATGCAGAGGAAGCCTGCTGTTCCCGTGCCGGTCTGACCGCATTCTTTCGTGTTGTCATATACTGGCTGTCCAGTGCTTTCACATCATCAAGAGTATGGACCTGGGCAGTTTTCCATCTTGCGAGGATAGAATCCGCATAAGGGAAACTTGGCTGACTGATAGAAGAGATGGTGCGGTTGCATGCCTCCAGGATGATTGCCAGATCAAACTGATATTCCTCCAGCCATTTTTTTATAAAGGCAGCTTCCGCAGGTCCTGGATTACGGTTGGAGATGCCGAATGCCTTCATGACAGCATAGTAATTTTTGTTGTAGATCACCATAGCTTCCTTGGCCTTGTCGATGGTATCAATGCCCTGCTCGTACCAGGAAATGGCCACTGTTTCAATGTAGCGCATGCTCTTTTTATTGTTGGAAACGCAGTATTCCAGCAAATACTCAATAAGGTCTACCGGAAAATGGAGCCGGTCATAAAAATAAAACAATGTATTCAGTTCTGTCTGGGAGAGCGGTTTGCCAAGATAAGTGTCGGCCATAAATGCCAGATGAGAGAGGCCCTCTTCCTCCATGCGGCTTGCAACAATAGACGGAGACAGTGTTTCTTTTACCGGTACTGTCTGCTGTAAGCTGTGGTCAAGAGCGGCAGCTCCATATGCGGTAGCAGGAACCGGTTCACTAAACTGCAGAACGCCTTCTGCCTGCCAGTAAGCGAGAGCCCGTTTCACATCCGCTTCTGTCATACGGAGAGAGTCGGCAATTACGTGGATACTCAAGTCAGAAGAGTATTTTAAATGCCGTTGAATATAAAGATATACCTTTACAAATTCCCCGCTTGCGGCTGCCAGATGCCGGTCAATAAAATGATCCGGAATCAGAGTTATACTGTTTTGAAAATGATTTGTTATATGTATGTTATGCAAAATATCACCTTTTCTGTTTGATTACTTGGAGCGGAAACGGTATTGCCATGGTCCCGCGAGGGTTTTACCCTTGCAAGCAAGTATAACACAAGTTTTTTAAATTGAAAATAGGCGCGGAGCCGGGAGAAATCCCCAGAAACTTTAGGCGGACAATGGTGGATAATGTGGATAACTGAGGGGAGAAATGGGGAAAGAATGAAAAAAAGCATTGTTTTCAACCTTTTTTAGGATAAGAACCCGGCTGACAGGAGTGGATAAAAGCAAAAAAAATCCACAAGACATTCAACAGTGGAATGTGAATAATCTTGTGGATAATGTGGATAAACTAACGGTTGAGAAGGTTTTCTCCAATGTTTACAACGTCTCCGGCACCCATAGTTATCAACAAATCATCTTTTTTACATTTTTCTAAAATAAATGTTTCAATCTCAGCAAATGTGGATAAATAGTAAGCATCACAGCCTTTTTCCAGAAGCCCTTTTAAGATGTCTCTGGAATGGATATCGCCTGGATCTTTTTCTCTTGCTGCGTAAATATCAGCAAGAATAATATGGTCGAAACCGCTCAATGCATCAACAAAGCCATCTAAGAACGCTTTTGTTCGAGTATATGTATGAGGCTGGAAAACAACCCAGAGTTCTTTGTGCGGATAATTCTTGGCGGAAACCAGGGTCGCTTTGATTTCTGTTGGATGGTGGGCATAGTCATCAATGATAACAAAGTCCTGAGTGGTTCCCTTGTATTCGAAACGGCGGTGAGTGCCGCCAAAGGCGAGGATTCCCTTCTTGATGGTATCCATGGAGAAGCCCATTGCATGTGCAACAGCGATTGTTGATAAAGAGTTGGTAATGTTGTGCATGCCATTTACGCTTAAGTCTACCTGGCCGAAAGATTCTCCGTTAACGAAAAGTTCATAATGTCCGTGTCCCATCTCGTCAAAAGTAATATTGGCTGCATGGTAGTTTTCGCTGCCTGTAATGCCGTAAGTGACATAAGGCGCCTCTAATCCCTCTGTCAGGAAAGGAATGCAGTCGATCTCGCTGTTTAAAACAAGGAGACCGTCTTTGGCAGTCTGATGGGCAAAACGTTTGAAGGAGTTCTGAATGTCGGCAAGATCTTTGAAGAAATCCATATGATCCTCTTCAATATTTAAAATAATGTTGTATTTTGGATAAAATTCAAAAAAGCTGTTGGTATATTCGCAGGCTTCTGTAATGAAAACGTCAGAACTTCCCACACGAATGTTGCCGCCGATGGCATCTAAAATACCGCCAACGCTGACAGTAGGATCGGCACATGCTTCCAGTAAAATGTGGGAAAGCATGGAGGTCGTCGTTGTTTTGCCATGAGTACCGGATACAGCGATGGAACGCTCATAGTTGGCCATAATCTGCCCGAGAAGGGCAGCTCTTGTCATCATTGGGAGGCCGGCCGCAACACAGGCAGCAAATTCTTCGTTGTCTTCATGAATGGCAGCAGTGTAAACAACCAGATCAATGCCGGATGTAATATTAGAAGCTTTCTGTCCAATATAAATCTTTGCACCGAGAGCTTCTAAGTGAGCAGTGATGCCGGATGCCTTCATATCAGAGCCGCTGATGGTAAAACCTTCTTTTAATAAGATCTCGGAAAGTCCGCTCATACTGATACCACCGATACCGATAAAATGAACATGAACAGGATGCTTGAAATCAATTGTATACATATATCTGTAATCCTTTCTTCTATAAAATCTTTGTTGATTAAAATCTTTTGTTAATTAAAAACATATTTTGATTCTATTTGTTATGTTAAATCCATACTCGGACGTGTTTATACATAATATATTATAACGGGGAATATTCCGTGATGCAATGAAAAGAGAAAGAGATTTGTAATTCGCAAAAAATGTCCATGACATTATTTAATTTGAATAAAAAAGTAAATTCAAGTCTGAAAAAATTGTGCAAAAGACTGCAAAAAGAGGAGGATTCGAAAAACTTTCTGTTAAAATCCTTTCATTTTTAGATGATTGGTGGTATAATAGCAATACAATCATAAGAACGGAATATGATAGTAGCAATACTTACATAACTTTACTTAACTTAAAATGACTAGAGGAGGGCGGTTATATGCAGATTACAGATGTGCGTATTCGCAAAGTTACTAAGGAAAGCAAGATGAAAGCAGTTGTATCCATCACACTTGATAATGAATTTGTTGTTCATGATATTAAGGTGATCGAGGGAGAGAAAGGACTTTTTATTGCGATGCCTAGCCGTAAGGCCGCAGATGGCGAATACCGTGATATTGCACACCCAATTAACTCAGAAACTCGTGACAGAATTCAGAAGATGATTTTGGAAAGATACGAAGTTGCTTTGCTTGAGGTGGACGACACGGTAGCAGAGATTGAATAATAGAATAAGAGATATGAGCAGAATCTTTAAGGATTCTGCTTTTTCTTGTAGAATCGGGGTGAGAAGGAAAGTGAAACTGGTTGATAAAACCACCGTGAAATTTTTATTAGTAGGAGTGATTAATACGCTGGTAGGAACCTCGGTCATGTTCTTGTCTTATAATCTGCTGGGATTAGGTTATTGGATTTCTTCTTCGGCAAATTATGTGATTGGGAGTATTGTCAGTTATTTCTTAAATAAATATTTTACCTTCCAGAATAAAGAGAAATCCCTAAGTATGATTATAAGATTTATCATAAACATCAGTTTATGTTATCTGATTGCATACGGTGCTGCCAAGCCTTTTGTTCATTGGCTCTTACGGGGATGCAGCATGACCATTCGAGACAACGGGGCAATGATTGTGGGCATGTGCCTGTTTGTAGGATTGAATTATCTTGGACAGAGGTTCATCGTATTCAAAAAAACAGAATAAGGAAAGAAAAAGCTGTACGAAAGGCGGGATTCGAAAGTGTGGATTCGCTTTTTCGTGCAGCTTTTTGTAAAAGAGGCATTTTATTAACGTCTGCGGTAAGGTTTTTGATCCAGGTTGGTCTCGTCGATAATATAATGAGGACGACGCTTCACTTCATAATAGATTCTGCCGATATATTCTCCGAGAATGGCAATGCAGAATAACTGGATTCCGCCGATAAAAAGAATAGCAGAGATGGTGGTAAAGTATCCAGGTGTATCGATTCCATACCGCATGTAAGAATACAGAAGATATAGAACATAGATGATACTGAGAGAAATCAGGATGGTACCAAAATAAAAGCAAAGCCTTAAAGGTTTGTTATTAAAGGAAATGATGCCTTCAATACCATAATGGAGAAGACTGCGAAGAGACCATTTGGTTTCTCCGGCGGCTCTTTTATTGTTTTCCATCTCTATCACTTTTGTTTTGAAGCCGATCCAGGAAAAGAGTCCTTTGGAAAATCGATTATATTCTGTGAGAGATAGCAGAGCAGAAGCAGCATTACGGCTTAAAAGACGGAAGTCGCCTACTCCGTCATCTAATTGGACATCGATCATAGAATTGACAATCTTATAATATAATTTTGCCAGCAGGGTTTTACGCTTTGCATCTCCTGTACGGGTACGTTTTGTCACTACCTGATCATAGCCTTCTTCATAATAGGAAAGTAAAGTAGGAATCAGTTCCGGTGGATGCTGCATATCGGCATCCATAATGACAACACACTCGCCCTCAGAATATTGAAGCCCGGCAAGCATGGCGCTCTCCTTACCAAAATTACGGCTAAAGGAGATATAGCGGGAGCAAGGGTCCTGTTCGCATAACTCTTTAAGAATGTCTGCAGTCTTATCATGGCTTCCATCATTTATAAAAATCATCTGATAACGATAGTTTCGTGTCTGTGCATCTGCATCTAATACTTTATGAAGGGCCTGATGGGTCAGGCGGATAACTTTTTCCTCATTATAACAGGGAATAATTACGGATAAATACATAGTAGAATCCTTTCTTTTTGTACTGGGTTCATTATAGTTCATAGGAGAAAGGGCTGTCAATGAATTTACTCCGTGTCTTCCCTGGGAAAAGAAGACGGAATCAGGCTTGACAAACATTTTTCACTGGCATACAATAACTGTAATTGTCATAAAATCGGGTGGGCACAGGCCTGCCAAAAGGAGAGAAAACGATGGCTAAAGAAAAGAAGATGGTTGAAGCGATTACTTCCATGGACGTTGATTTTGCCCAGTGGTATACAGACGTTGTAAAAAAAGCGGAATTAATCGATTACACAAGTGTAAAAGGATGTATGGTAATTAAACCGGCCGGATATGCAATCTGGGAGAACATCCAGAAAGAATTAGATGCAAGATTTAAAGCGACAGGCGTAGAAAATGTATATCTTCCAATGTTTATCCCGGAAAGTTTACTTCAGGTAGAAAAAGATCACGTAGAAGGTTTTGCACCGGAAGTAGCATGGGTAACACATGGCGGTTTAGAACCACTTCAGGAACGTCTCTGTGTAAGACCTACATCCGAGACCTTATTCTGCGAACTTTACGCAAAAGATATCCGTTCTCATAGAGATTTACCAAGATTATATAATCAGTGGTGCTCCGTAGTTCGTTGGGAAAAGACAACACGTCCATTCCTTCGTTCCCGTGAATTCTTATGGCAGGAAGGCCACACAGCACACGCAACTGCGGAAGAAGCGGAAGAAAGAACGATTCAGATGCTTAATGTATATGCAGATTTCTTAGAAGAAGTTCTTGCAATCCCTGTTGTAAAAGGACGTAAGACAGACAAGGAAAAATTCGCCGGTGCAGAAGCAACATATACAATTGAAGCGTTAATGCATGATGGTAAAGCCCTTCAGGCTGGCACAAGCCATAACTTTGGTGATGGTTTTGCAAAAGCTTTCGGCATCCAGTATGCTGACAAAGACAATAAACTTCAGTATGTTCACCAGACCTCCTGGGGTATGACAACACGTCTTATCGGTGCTATCATTATGGTTCACGGTGACGACAATGGTCTGAAACTTCCACCAAGAATTGCGCCGGTACAGGCTGTCATCGTTCCTATTATGCAGAAAAAAGAAGGCGTTCTTGAGAAAGCATATGAATTAGAAGCGGATCTTAAGGCAGCAGGTATCCGTGTGAAGACAGACGCCACAGACAAGAGTCCTGGATTTAAGTTTGCTGAACAGGAAATGCGTGGTATCCCAGTGCGTATCGAATGCGGTCCTAAGGATATTGAGAAAGGCCAGGCAATTGTAGTACGCCGTGATACAAGAGAAAAGACTATCGTATGTTTTGAAAACCTTGCAACAGAAGTAGCAAACATCTTAGATATAATGCAGACAGAGATGTTAGAAACTGCAAGAGCACACAGAGAAGCCCATACAACTGTTGCACGTACATGGGATGAATTTGTAACAGCCCTTGATGCTAATCCAGGCTTCATCAAAGGCATGTGGTGCGGCGAAAAAGAATGTGAAGTTGCAATCAAAGAAGAAACAGGTGCTACTACAAGATGTATGCCATTTGAACAGGAATGCTTAAGTGAAACATGTGTACACTGTGGCAAACCTGCAAAGAAAATGCTTTACTTCGGAAGAGCATACTAAAATACTGCTATATACCTCCGGAAGGGCTCTGCCTGTCCGGAGGTTTTTGTGTCAGAGGAAGGTCTGTTTGAAAAGTTCTTGAAATACTTCTATCTAATGTGCCGGGAGTTGTGGTATAATAGAACGATAGACAAGACAGATATTACATGGGAGGACGAGGCACATGATGAAAATCCAGATTCCGAAACATGCAAATTATATAATTAAAACCTTACAGCATCATGGGTACGAAGCTTATGTTGTAGGAGGCTGCGTAAGAGATGCCGTGCTTGGGCGCAATGCTTCCGACTGGGATATTACAACTTCGGCCAAACCATTACAGATTAAGAGTATTTTCAATAAGACCATCGATACAGGGTTAAAACATGGCACAGTCACTGTTATGATGGAGAAAGAAGGCTATGAGGTGACAACTTACCGAATTGATGGTACTTATGAAGATCACCGCCGTCCAAATGAAGTGACATTTACAACAAGTCTCAGAGAAGACCTGATGCGGCGTGATTTTACCATCAATGCTATGGCCTATAATGATAAAGATGGTCTGGTTGATTTGTTTGGAGGTATGGAAGATCTTCAAAAAAGGGTTATCCGCTGTGTGGGCAGAGCCGATGACAGATTTGATGAAGATGCCCTACGTATGCTTCGGGCGATTCGTTTCGCAGCTCAGCTTGGTTTCGAGATTGATGAAGAGGCGAAAGATGCTATCCGTAGAAAATATCAGTTCTTAAAAGATGTAAGTGCAGAGCGTATTCAGGTGGAACTGACCAAGACCCTCACATCTGCCCATCCGGAATTATTAAAAACTGCCTATGAACTGGGCATGACATCTGTGTTCCTTCCGGAATTTGATGATATGATGGATACAGCTCAGAACAATCCTCACCATAGATATAATGTGGGAGATCATACCATTGAGGTAATGAAGAATATTGGTCCTGACAAGGTAAAACGTCTGGCTGCCTTGCTTCATGATGTGGCAAAGCCGGTGACCAGATCCACGGATAAGGAAGGCATTGATCATTTTTATAACCATTACAAAAAGAGTGCAGAGATGTCTGAAGAGATTCTTCGCCGTTTAAAATATGACAATCATACGATTAAGAGTGTGAAGCATCTTATCGAATGGCATGATTTCCGATGGGATGACGAATCCTATGCCGGTATTGCGAAAGTGAGAAGACTGGTGAGCAAAGTAGGAATCGATTACTTTGAGGTCTTATTAGATCTGCAGAGAGCAGATGTGCTTGGGCAGAGTCAATATCTTCAGGATAAAAAGCTGAAAGTGTTAGATGAAGTATCTGCCATTTACCAGGATGTGAAGAGAAATCATGACTGTCTTACGATTAAGGATCTGAAGATTGATGGTATTGATTTGATTCGCAGCGGCATTCCGGCCGGCAAACGAATGGGAGTGATTCTTGAGCGGCTTTTGGATATGGTAATCGAGGAACCAAAACTCAACCAGCGTCCGATTCTGCTGGAACTGGCGAAGAAGATTAATGATGTTTTGATTTATCATTAGACAGATATTATATATAGAAGAAAGTGAGCAATATATATGTGGATTGCAAAAGACTGGAAAGATTACGAAGTAATCGATTGTTCCGATGGTGAGAAACTGGAGCGATGGGGAGATTATATTCTTCTTCGTCCGGATCCTCAGGTCATTTGGAACACCAAGAAAGAAGACAGACGATGGAAGCGTTTAAACGCCCATTATCATAGAAGTAAAAAAGGCGGCGGGGAATGGGAATTCTTTGATCTTCCTAAGGAATGGAATATTAAATACAAAGAAGCTACCTTCCATTTACAGCCATTTAGTTTTAAACATACAGGACTGTTCCCGGAACAGGCAGTGAACTGGGACTGGTTTGGAGATAAGATTAAAAATGCAGGAAGACCGATCAAAGTGCTGAATCTTTTTGCCTACACTGGCGGTGCAACAATCAGTGCGGCTCTTGCCGGAGCTTCGGTCACTCATGTGGATGCATCGAAAGGCATGGTGACATGGGCTAAGGATAATGCAAGACTTTCCGGACTGGAGGATGCACCGATCCGATGGATTGTAGATGACTGTGTCAAGTTTGTAGAACGTGAACTTCGAAGAGGCAATCATTACGATGGAATTATTATGGATCCTCCTTCCTATGGACGAGGACCAAAGGGAGAAATCTGGAAGATTGAAGAAAAGATTTATCCTTTTATTGAACTTTGCAGTAAGCTTTTATCCGACAAGCCGTTATTCTTCCTTGTGAATTCCTATACAACAGGTCTTCAGCCAGCGGTTCTTACTTATATGATTTCTTCTACCGTGCAGAAGAAATTTGGCGGTAAGGTAGAGTCTGATGAGATCGGGCTTCCGGTGTCCGGTAACGGCCTGGTGCTCCCTTGTGGCGCAAGCGGACGCTGGGAGAGTAAAGAATAAAACTCTGGGGCGAAAACAGAACAGAATCTGGTGAGACAGAATCTGAAAAATAAATCTAAAAAATGAATTTTATAAATTTAATCTGATATGGGAGAGGTCAGATATTAGAATAGGTAACGAGGCAGCTTGAAGGTTTTACAGGTCAGTGGAACCGGAATGAGGAAAGGGTTGGAAAGATGTTTTTTATAGTGAGTGTAAATCAAGGCAAGAAGAACATTGGACATCATCAGCTAGTTATCTGCGACAAATGTGGTCAGTATGGAAGATATGAAATACTGATGACCTATATGTATTTAAGTTTATTCTTTCTTCCTATTATAAAATGGAAGAGACGTTATTATGTGAAGACCAGTTGCTGTCATAGTATGTACCAGCTCAATAATAAACTGGGAGATAAAATCCGCAGAGGAAGAGAAGTGGAGATTACAGCAAAAGACCTGACTCTGCTTCAGAGGGGCAGTCATACGAAACAGGCACAGAACGTGCAGAAGTTCTGTATTCACTGTAGCTTCACAACAACAGAACCGGATTTTGCATATTGTCCAAAGTGCGGTAAGCTGTTAGAGGAACAAAAATAACAGTATAATTATAATAAGAAAGAGATTGAATGAGGGACAAGTTATTTGTCCCTCGCTGTATCGGAAGATTAGAGATAGAAAATAGTATTGGCGTTTTGCACAAAAAATAAGATGCAAGTTCGTAAAATTCGTGGAAAATTTTATTCGCAAAATTTCATAAAACACTTGCAAACCCTTATTTTATCGTGTATACTTACAACTGTTGTGACATGATAGCGTTGAAGCGTGAGGTTGCCGCTCGAGGAGTTGTGATGAGCGGGTTTTCCGTGGAGCGAATGTCAAGTTAGAAAACTGGCGACAAGTCACTGTAACATTCAATTTTACAATCTACGAATATGTAGAGACGCAGTGTGTATGATATATTTTAGGATACACACGGAGGAGTGGAACAGTCACCGCTTGTCGTACTTAAAGATTTATGTACGAAAAGGAGGCGGCTTTTTTTATGGCAAGTCAAGTAATGAGAATCACACTGAAGGCGTATGATCATCAGTTAGTCGATGCATCTGCAAAGAGCATCATCGAAACTGTTAAGAAAACAGGATCTAAGGTAAGTGGACCAGTCCCAATGCCAACTAAGAAAGAAGTAGTAACAATTCTTAGAGCAGTTCACAAATACAAAGATTCCAGAGAACAGTTCGAACAGAGAACACACAAAAGATTAATCGATATCATCGCACCTACAAAGAAAACTGTTGACGCATTATCAAAATTAGAAATGCCAGCAGGTGTGTGCATCAACATCAAAATGAAATAGTGAAAAGTTCCTGATAGCTGTCAAGTGGCAGCGGCTAGGATGATTGCTGGCCAGGCAATCCGCTGTAGAAAAATTAGGAGGAAAAAAGTAATGACAAAAGCAATTTTGGCTACAAAAGTCGGAATGACTCAGATCTTCAACGAAGATGGAGTATTAACACCAGTTACTGTATTACAGGCTGGACCATGTGCTGTAACTCAGGTTAAAACAGTAGAAAATGATGGATACGCTGCAGTACAGGTTGGTTACTGTGACAAGAGAGAAAAGCTTGTTACAAAACCTATGAAAGGTCACTTTGAGAAAGCAGGTGTTGCTCCAAAGAGATTCGTAAAAGAATTCAAATTTGAAAACGCAGAAACTTACGCTGTAGGACAGGAAATCACAGTTGAAATGTTCGCAGCAGGAGATAAAATCGACGTAACAGCTACTTCCAAAGGTAAAGGTTTTGCTGGAGCAATTAAGAGACACGGACTTCACACAGGTCCTAAGACTCACGGTTCCAAATACCACCGTCACGCTGGTTCCAACGGTGCTTGTTCTGATCCAAGCCGTGTATTCAAGGGCAAAAAGATGGCAGGACATGCTGGTGCTGAACAGGTTACAGTTCAGAACTTAGAAGTTGTAAGAGTTGACGCAGAAAACAATGTAATCTTAGTTAAAGGTGCTGTACCAGGACCTAAGAAAGCATTAGTAACAGTAAAACAGTCAGTTAAAGCGTAATTGACGAAGGAAGGAGGCAATACAGATGGCAACAGTATCTGTTTATAATATGGAAGGCCAGGAAGTGGGAACAATCGAACTTAACGATTCCATTTTCGCAGCTAATGTAAATGAGCATCTCGTTCATATGGCAGTAGTTCAGCAGCTTGCTAACAACCGTCAGGGAACACAGAGTGCAAAAACACGTGCCGAAGTAAGCGGCGGTGGAAAGAAACCTTGGAGACAGAAAGGAACTGGTCACGCTAGACAGGGTTCAACAAGAGCTCCACAGTGGACAGGCGGCGGAGTTGTATTCGCACCAAAGCCACGCGACTACTCTTTCAAATTAAACAAAAAAGAAAAGAGAGCAGCTTTAAAATCTGTATTAACATCTAAAGTTAACGACAAGAAATTCATCGTTGTTGACGAGTTAAAATTCGATACAATCAAAACAAAGAATATGGTTGCAGTTCTTAAGAACTTAAACGCTAACAAAGCTTTAGTTGTTCTTAACGAAAAAGATGACACAGTTATCAAATCTGCAAACAACATTCCAAACGTTCAGACTGCATTAACATCCACAATCAATGTTTACGACATCTTAAAACATGACACAATGGTTGTTACAAAAGCTGCAGTAGCAACAATCGAGGAGGTATACGCATAATGGCAGATATCAAATACTATGACGTTATTTTAAAACCTATCGTGACAGAAAAATCTATGTCCGACATGGCTGAAAAGAAATATACTTTCTCCGTACACCCAACAGCAACAAAGAATATGATCAAAGAAGCTGTTGAAAAAATGTTCGAAGGAACAAAAGTTGCAAAAGTAAACACAATGAACTACGATGGCAAAATCAAACGTCGTGGAATGGTTTACGGAAGAACAGCAAAGATGAAAAAAGCTATCGTAACATTAACAGCAGATAGCAAAGACATCGAAATCTTCGCAGGATTATAAGATAAAGCGAGTTCGAGTTAAATTAAACCATACGCAATCTAAGCGTGACGATAAATAGAATTGAAAGGAGAAAGAGTAATGGGAATCAAGACATTTAACCCATATACACCTTCCAGAAGACATATGACCGGTTTAGATTTCAGTGAAATCACAAAATCTACTCCAGAGAAATCCTTAACAGTTTCTTTAAAGAAAACAGCTGGTCGTAACAATCAGGGAAAAATCACAGTTAGACACCATGGTGGTGGATCTAGAAGAAAATACAGAATCATCGACTTCAAGAGAAACAAAGACGGCATTCCAGCAAAGGTTGTTTCTATTGAATACGATCCAAACAGAACAGCTAACATCGCTCTTTTACAGTACGTAGATGGCGAGAAAGCATATATCATTGCACCTAACAAGTTAAAAGTTGGCATGACAATCATGAATGGACCAGAAGCCGAAGTAAGAATCGGTAACGCTCTTCCACTTGCTAACATTCCTGTAGGTACAGAAGTCCACAACATTGAGTTATATCCAGGCAAAGGCGGACAGTTAGTTCGTTCCGCAGGTAACTCCGCTCAGTTAATGGCTAAAGAAGGTAAATATGCTACACTTAGACTTCCTTCTGGCGAAATGAGACTTGTTCCTATTGTTTGCCGTGCAACAGTTGGTCAGGTTGGAAACATCGAACACGACCTTGTTAACATCGGTAAAGCCGGACGTAAACGTCACATGGGTATCCGCCCAACAGTACGTGGTTCCGTAATGAACCCTAATGACCATCCACACGGTGGTGGTGAAGGTAAATGTGGTATCGGTCGTCCAGGCCCATCTACACCTTGGGGTAAACCAGCACTCGGCTTAAAGACAAGAAAGAAAAACAAACAGTCCAACAAGCTCATCGTAAGAAGAAGAGACGGAAAGAGCTTCAAATAATTAGGAGGTTTAAGAAATGGCACGTTCACTTAAAAAAGGACCATTCGCAGATGCTCACTTACTTAAGAAAGTTGATGCTATGAATGCAGCTGGCGAGAAATCCGTAATCAAAACATGGTCTCGTCGCTCCACAATCTTCCCATCTTTCGTAGGTCATACATTTGCATTACATGACGGAAGAAAACATGTACCTGTATACGTTACAGAAGACATGGTAGGACACAAACTCGGTGAGTTCGTAGCAACAAGAACTTACAGAGGACATGGAAAAGACGAAAAGAAATCTAGAGTTCGTTAATATAACTAAATGTTGAAAGGAGGTTTTCATCCATGGCAAGAGGACATAGATCCCAAATTAAAAGAGAAAGAAATGCAGCATCCAATGCAGCAAAAAGACCATCTGCTAAGTTATCTTACGCAAGAGTGTCTGTAACAAAAGCTTGCTTCGTATTAGATGCGATCAGAGGAAAAGACGTTGAAACAGCTCTTGGTATCCTCACATACAACCCAAGATATGCTTCAAGTTTAATTAAAAAATTATTAGAATCCGCAATTGCAAACGCAGAGAACAACAACGGTATGAAGAGAGAAAACCTTTACGTTGCAGAATGCTATGCAAACAAAGGACCTACAATGAAGAGAATTCAGCCAAGAGCACAGGGTAGAGCTTACAGAATCGAAAAGAGAATGAGCCATATCACTGTAGTTGTTGATGAGAGATAATAAGGAGGCAATAATGGGACAGAAAGTTAATCCTCATGGCTTAAGAGTCGGAATCATTAAAGATTGGGACTCCAGATGGTATGCGGAAGCTGATTTCGCAGACTACTTAGTAGAAGATAACAAAATCAGAGTATTCGTTAAAAATAAATTATACAGCGCTGGTATCTCCAAAGTTGAAATCGAAAGATCTTCTGACAGAGTGAAATTAATCATCCACACAGCTAAACCTGGTGTAGTAATCGGTAGAGGCGGTTCCGCTATCGAAGCACTCAAAAAAGAAATCCAGACAATGACAACAGCGAAAAAAGTTTTAATCGACATCAAAGAGATTAAACGTCCAGATAAAGATGCTCAGTTAGTAGCAGAAAACATCGCTCAGCAGTTAGAAAACCGTATCTCCTTCAGACGTGCAATGAAATCTTGCATGCAGAGAACAATGAGAGCAGGCGCTCTTGGTATCAAGACAGCAGTTTCTGGTCGTCTTGGTGGTGCAGATATGGCTCGTACAGAGTTCTACAGCGAAGGAAATATTCCACTGCAGACACTTCGTGCAAACATCGACTATGGCTTTGCTGAAGCAGACACAACATATGGTAAAGTAGGCGTTAAAGCTTGGGTTTACCATGGTGAAGTTCTTCCAGCAAGAAAAGAAAAGGAAGGGAGCGATAAATAATGTTAATGCCTAAAAGAGTAAAACGCCGTAAACAGTTCCGTGGCAGCATGGCAGGTAAGGCGTCCAGAGGTAACAAAATCGTTTATGGTGAATATGGTATCGTGGCTATGGAGCCAGCATGGATTCGCTCCAACCAGATCGAAGCAGCCCGTATCGCTATGACACGTCACATCAAACGTGGTGGTAAAGTTTGGATCAAAATTTTCCCAGACAAACCTGTAACAACAAAACCAGCTGAAACACGTATGGGTTCCGGTAAAGGTACACTGGAATATTGGGTAGCAGTAGTTAAACCAGGACGCGTAATGTTCGAAATCGCAGGAGTAGCTGAAGAAACAGCTAGAGAAGCTCTTCGTCTTGCAACACACAAATTACCACTCAAATGCAAGATCGTTTCTCGCGAGGACTTAGAAGCGTAATTAAGAGGTGGAATAATGAAGAAAACTAATTTCGTAAAAGAATTAAATACAAAGTCCGTTGCTGAGTTAAATAACGAATTAGTTGCTGCAAAAAAGGAATTATTCAACTTAAGATTCCAGAACGCAACTAACCAGTTAGATAACACAAGCAGAATCAAAGAAGTAAGACGTAATATCGCTCGTATCCAGGGCGCTATTACAAAAGCTAACGCTTAATAGTATTCCAGGAAGGAGATATTATCGTGGAAAGAAATCTTAGAAAAACACGTGTTGGTCTTGTAGTAAGTGACAAGATGGACAAAACAATCGTGGTTGCAATTCAGGATAACGTAAGACATCCTTTATATAAGAAAATCGTAAAAAGAACTTACAAATTAAAAGCACACGATGCTAACAATGAATGTCGTGTTGGTGATAGAGTAAAAGTTATGGAAACAAGACCTTTATCTAAAGATAAAAGATGGAGACTTGTAGAGATCGTTGAAAAAGCAAAATAATCTATTGCTTAGGAAGGAGACAAAAGCATGATTCAGCAGGAGTCTAGACTTAGAGTAGCCGACAACACAGGAGCAAAAGAATTACTTTGCATCCGTGTACTTGGCGGTTCAGTTAGAAGATATGCAAACATCGGTGATGTTATCGTTGCTTCTGTTAAAGATGCAACACCAGGTGGAGTTGTAAAAAAAGGTGACGTAGTGAAAGCCGTTGTAGTTCGTACCAAACATGGTGCTCGCCGTAAAGACGGTTCTTATATCAAATTTGATGAAAACGCTGCAGTAATTATTAAAGATGACGGAAACCCACGTGGAACACGTATCTTTGGACCTGTAGCCAGAGAATTAAGAGAAAAGAAATACATGAAAATTGTTTCATTAGCACCAGAAGTATTATAAGGAGGGGCTGAAATGTCTAAAATTAAAAAAGGCGACCTTGTACAGGTTATCGCTGGTAAAGATAAAGGCAAAGAAGGCAAGATTATTGCTGTAAATAAAAAGAACAATACAGTCCTCGTTGAAGGCGCTAATATGATTACAAAACATACAAAACCAAGCGCTTCCAACCAGCAGGGTGGTATTATTCACCAGGAAGGACCTATCGATATTTCTAACGTAATGTACCTTCACAAAGGCCAGCCAGTAAGAATTGGCTATGCTATGGATGGTGACAAAAAAGTTCGTGTTGCTAAAACTAAAAACGGACAGGAAATTATCGGTTAATTACTAGGAAGGAGGGTCTAACGGTGAGTAGATTTAAAGATATGTACCAGAACGAAATCGTTGCTGGCTTAACAAAAAAATTCGAATACAAAAATCCTATGCAGGTACCAAAGCTCGATAAAGTTGTAATCAACATCGGTCTTGGCGAAGCAAAAGATAACCACAAACTTTTAGATGCTGCTATCAAAGATCTTGAAATCATCTCCGGTCAGAAAGCAGTTATCTGTAAAGCGAAAAAATCCGTTGCTAACTTCAAATTACGTGAAGGTATGTCTATCGGATGTAAAGTAACATTAAGAGGCGAAAAAATGTATGAATTCGTTGATCGTCTCATCAGCCTTGCATTACCACGAGTACGTGACTTTAGAGGTGTTAACCCTAACGCATTCGATGGTAGAGGTAACTATGCATTAGGTATCAAGGAACAGTTAATTTTCCCAGAAATCGAATATGATAAAGTAGAAAAAGTTCTTGGTATGGACATCATCTTCGTTACAACAGCGAAGACAGATGAAGAAGGCCGCGAATTACTTAAATTATTCGGTATGCCATTTGCGAAATAGTAAGGAGGATCACCATGGCTAAGACAGCAATGAAAGTAAAACAGTCTCGTAAGCAGAAATTCTCCACAAGAGAATACAATCGTTGTAGAATCTGTGGTCGTCCACATGCTTACTTAAGAAAATACGGAATCTGCAGAATTTGCTTCCGCGAATTAGCATACAAAGGCGAGATTCCAGGCGTTAAAAAAGCAAGCTGGTAAGATAGATTTAAGAAGGAGGCATTTGAACAATGACACATAGCGATCCAATCGCAGATATGCTTACAAGAATTCGTAATGCAAATACTGCTAAACATGATACAGTAGATGTTCCATCTTCTAAGATGAAATTAGCTATCGCTGAAATTCTTCTTAAAGAAGGCTTCATCAAATCTTTCGAAGTTATCGAAGAAGGTAACTTTAAAACAATCCGCATCGCATTAAAATACGGTGCAGACAAAAACCAGAGAATCATCACAGGCATTAAGAGAATTTCCAAACCAGGTCTTCGTGTATACGCTGGTGCAGAAGATATGCCAAAAGTATTAGGTGGTCTTGGTATCGCAATCGTTTCCACAAACAAAGGTGTTATGACAGATAAAGAAGCTAGAGCACTTAACGTTGGTGGCGAAGTACTTTGCTTTGTATGGTAGGCATTGAACACTTAATGAGAGCAAGCTAAGGCGCAGCTCGAATTTAGTGAGAAAGCCCATCCCGAACCTTAACGAGCCCGAGCCTTCGGGTGAAGGGCGAGTTTAGTTGAGGGATGATACCTTACACATATATATTTGTTTTATAAATAAAAGCCCGATTGCTTCATGCTTACGCATTTTCGCAATCGGCACCATATTCGGACTTACGCACCATAGTGCTTCGTCCTCATATGGTTAAGGTTGCTGAATGAACAGCCGACTATGTAAGTAAACTTACAGTCGTCAGTTCATCCGCAACAACTTTTATTATTAGTTTCTGAAAACAGAGAGAACACAAGCTTTCTCTCCGACAATTTAAGGAGGTGCACTATGTCACGTATCGGTAGACTCCCAGTTGGGATTCCTGCAGGCGTAGAAGTTAAAGTAGAAGCAGGAAATAAAGTGACAGTTAAAGGTCCTTTAGGAACACTCGTTAAAGAGCTTCCAGTAGAAATGGACATTAAAGTAGAAGAAAACCAGGTAGTTGTTACAAGACCTAATGACTTAAAGAGAATGAAATCTTTACACGGTTTAACAAGAACATTAGTTGCTAACATGGTAACTGGTGTAACAACAGGATACCAGAAAGTTCTTGAAATCAACGGTGTTGGTTATAGAGCACAGAAGTCCGGCAAAACTCTTACTCTTTCTTTAGGATATTCTCATCCAGTAGTTATGGAAGATCCAGAAGGATTAGAGTCTGTATTAGAAGGACAGAACAAAATCACAGTTAAAGGTATTGATAAAGAAAAAGTTGGCCAGTACGCAGCTGAAATCAGAGAAAAGAGAAAACCAGAACCTTATAAAGGTAAAGGTATCAAGTATGCTGATGAAGTTATCAGACGTAAAGTTGGTAAGACTGGTAAGAAATAATTAGGAGGTAAGTAAAATGGTTAGCAAGAAATCAAGAAAAGTAGTTCGCGCTAAAAAACATATGAGAATTCGTAACCGTGTAAACGGTACAAGCGAATGCCCACGTTTAGCAGTATTTAGAAGCAATAACCATATGTACGCTCAGATTATTGACGACACAGTTGGAAATACTCTTGTTTCAGCATCTACTGCTCAGAAAGAAGTTAAGGCAGAATTAGAAAAAACTAACGACATGGCTGCAGCAGCTTACGTAGGTAAAATCGTTGCAGAACGTGCATTAGAAAAAGGTATTACAACAGTTGTTTTCGATAGAGGCGGTTTCGTATATCACGGTAAAGTTCAGGCATTAGCAGACGCTGCTAGAGAAGCTGGCCTTAATTTCTAGTATAGGAGGAAGTCAGATGAAGCGTACAATTATTGATGCTAGTCAGTTAGAATTAGAAGAAAAAGTAGTAGCCATCAAGCGTGTTACTAAAGTAGTAAAAGGTGGACGTAATATGAGATTTGCAGCTCTCGTAGTTGTAGGTGACAAAAACGGACACGTTGGCGCTGGTTTAGGTAAAGCCGCTGAAGTTCCTGAAGCAATCCGCAAAGGAAAAGAAGATGCTATTAAAAAATTAGTTGCAGTTCCTATGGATGAAGTTGGATCTATTCCACACGACTTCACAGGAAAATTCGGCAGTGCCGCTGTATTATTAAAGAAATCTCCAGAAGGTACAGGTATCATCGCTGGTGGTCCATCCCGTGCGGTACTTGAACTTGCTGGTTACAAAAACATTCGTTCCAAATCCTTAGGTTCCAACAACAAACAGAACGTTGTTCTTGCAACAATCGAAGGATTAAAAGAAATGAAAACTCCAGAAGAAGTAGCTGCACTTCGCGGTAAATCCGTAGAAGAGATTCTTGGATAGGAGGTAGACGATAATGGCAGACAAATTAAAAGTAACATTAGTAAAATCACCTATCGGTGCAGTTCCAAAACATAAAGCAACAGTTGAAGCTTTAGGTTTAAAGAAACTGAATAAAACAGTAGAATTACCAGACAACGATGCTGTAAGAGGCATGATCTGGCACGTAAAACATTTAGTAAAAGTGGAAGAAATCTAATAAGGAGGTGCACATGATGGAATTATTCAACTTACGTCCTGCAGAAGGTTCCAAACACAGCGATGATTTCAGAAGAGGTCGTGGACATGGTTCAGGAAATGGTAAAACAGCAGGTAAAGGACATAAAGGACAGAAAGCACGTTCCGGCGGCGGTGTAAGACCAGGCTTCGAAGGTGGTCAGATGCCTTTATACAGAAGACTTCCTAAGAGAGGCTTCACATGCAGAAACTCTAAAGAAATCGTTGGTATCAACGTATCTGCATTAGAAAGATTCGAAGATGGTGCAGTAGTATCTGTTGAAACATTAATCGAATCCGGTATCGTTAAAAACCCAAGAGATGGCGTTAAAATCCTTGGTAACGGAGAGTTAAGCAAAAAGCTTACAGTTCAGGCTCATGCATTCACAGAAGGTGCAAAAGCTAAGATTGAAGCTGCAGGCGGAACTGCAGAGGTGATCTAGTATGTTTGAGACCCTGAGAAATGCTCTCAAAGTTGAGGACATTCGTAAAAAATTAGGGTTTACATTCTTAATTCTGGTAGTCGTAAGACTCGGTTGTCAATTGCCAATTCCTGGCATTGACACCGCCCAGATTCAGGCATACTTACAGGCTATGTTAGGAGACTCCTTCAGTCTTCTGAACTCCTTTACAGGAGGCTCCTTCTTAAGTATGTCTCTTTTTGCATTGAATGTATCCCCATACATTACAGCATCCATCGTTATTCAGCTCTTAACAGTAGCAATTCCTGCACTGGAAGAGATGCAGAAAGATGGAGAAGATGGCAAAAAGAAAATTGCTAAAATCACAAGATATGTAACAGTAGCACTTGCAATCTTAGAAGGTACAGGTATTTCTGTTGGATTTGCCAACCAGGGTATGCTTGGTGACAACTCCACATTAACAATCGTTACAATGGTTGCCGCATTAACAGCCGGCAGTACAATGGTTATGTGGTTAGGCGAAAGAATCACAGAGAATGGAATCGGAAATGGTATCTCCATTATCCTCCTTGTGAACATCGTATCCAGAATGCCAAGTGACTTCTATGGACTTTATGCTCAGTTCATTAAAGGCAAAGAAATCCTTCCTGCAGTTGTTGCAGTTATCGTAATTCTTACGGTACTTACACTTACTGTTATTCTTACCATCTTCTTACAGGATGGTGAAAGAAGAATTCCGGTTCAGTACTCTAAGAAATTACAGGGAAGAAAAATGGTTGGAGGCCAGTCCTCTCATATTCCATTAAAAGTAAATACGGCTGGTGTAATTCCGGTTATTTTCGCTTCTTCCTTATTACAGTTCCCACTCATCATCAGCCAGTTCTTCAATGTGAAAGAAGGTTCTGCAGTTCAGACAGTTCTTAACGTAATGAACCAGGCTAACTGGTGTGATCCGGAACACCCAGCACGCACAATTGGATTATTAGTATACATCATTCTTCTTGTAGTATTTGCATATTTCTATACTTCAATTACATTCAATCCTATTGAAGTTGCAAACAATATGAAGAAAAACGGAGGTTTCGTTCCTGGTATCCGTCCAGGCAGACCAACTTCCGATTATCTTAATAAGATCTTAAATTCTATTATCTTTATTGGCGTAATGGGACTTGCTATCATCGCAGTGATTCCAATCTTCTTCAGCGGCGTGTTTGGAGCAAGCGTATCCTTCATGGGTACATCTTTGATCATCGTTGTTGGTGTTGTACTTGAAACAGTAAAACAGATTGAATCCCAGATGTTAGTTCGTCATTATTCAGGATTCTTAAGTGAGTAATAAACAGGAGTGCCAGAAATATGATTTCCGGCACTCTTTTTGTTTGTTGCGGCGGCAAAGAAGAGTCAGATTCCTGACATGACAGCAGGCCGCCTCACGAAGCATGGAGGAATAAAAATATGATTATTATCGCATTAGGCGCACCTGGTGCAGGAAAAGGCACACAGGCGAAAGTTATTTCTGAAAACCACGGAATCCCACACATCTCTACAGGAGATATTTTCCGTGCAAACATCAAAAATCAGACTGAACTTGGCATGAAAGCAAAAGCTTACATGGACCAGGGATTATTAGTTCCTGATGAATTAGTAGTTGACCTTTTAGTTGACAGAATCAAACAGGCTGACTGTGTAAAAGGATATTTATTAGATGGTTTCCCAAGAACAATTCCACAGGCGGAAGCTCTTGATCGTGCATTAAACAACAGAGGCGACAAAGTTGAATATGCAATCAACATCGATGTTCCGGATGAATTCATCGTTACAAGAATGGGGGGCCGCAGAGCATGTGTAACTTGCGGTGCAACATACCATGTTGAATTCAGTCCAACAAAAGTAGAAGGCATCTGTGACAAATGTCAGGGCAGCCTTATCGTAAGAGATGATGACAAACCTGAAACAGTTATGAAACGTCTTGAAATCTATCATGAGCAGACACAGCCGCTCATCGATTACTATGCAGCACAGGGCGCTCTCTACACTGTAGACGGCACAAAAGATATCGCTGATGTTACAGCCCAGATTGAAGCAGTATTAAGCAAATAATTAATTCGGGTGAAATAATATGGCGATTACCATTAAATCCAATAAAGAAATAGAATTAATGAGAGAAGCAGGGAAAATCCTTGCAATTACCCACGAAGAGCTTGAAAAAGCTCTTCGTCCGGGGATGTCCACCTGGGACATTAACAGAATCGGGGAAGAAGTCATCCGCAGTTACGGATGTATTCCTTCTTTTCTGAACTATAATGGCTATCCTGCCTCTATTTGTGTATCTGTAAACAACGAGGTAGTACACGGAATCCCATCCAAGAAGAAAATTATTAAAGAAGGTGACATCGTAAGTCTTGATGCCGGTGTCATTTACAAGGGATATCAATCCGATGCAGCCAGAACACATGGTATTGGTCAGATTTCAGCAGAAGCAGAGAAACTGATTCGTGTAACAAGAGAAAGTTTCTTTGAAGGAGTCAAGCTGATTAAAGAAGGCGTTCATTTAAACGAAGTTTCCAAAGCCATTCAGGCCTATGCAGAAGGACATGGTTTTTCTGTGGTAAGAGACTTGGTTGGGCATGGAATCGGAACTGCCCTTCATGAAGATCCACAGATTCCAAACTTTGCACAGAGAAGAAGAGGACCGAGACTTCAGGCTGGCATGACTCTTGCAATTGAGCCGATGATCAATGCGGGAAAATACAGTGTAAACTGGTTAGATGATGACTGGACAGTTGTTACAGCAGATGGTTCCTTATCTGCACATTATGAAAATACAGTCCTTGTAACAAAAGAAGGCTATGAGCTTTTGTCCGTTCGATAGGTGATCATATGGTAGAATATAAGAAAGGTTATTTTGCCAAATCCAAAGCCGGTCACGATCAGGGGAAAACATATATTATAATAGAAGGAACCCGTGAGACCGGGAAAGAAGATTTTGTCACAGTGGCTGACGGCGTTACAAAAACAGTCGAAAACCCAAAGAAAAAGAGAACAAAACATCTTCAGATCATATACAAATGTGATGAAGCAATTTTTGAAAAGATGACAAACGGACAGGAAATAGAAAACGAAGACATAAAAGCAGCGATTGGGAACTATATTAATGGTGAATAGAATTTGCGAATAGAGTATCGTGAATAGAAATGAAAACAGTATCAATCCGAAAGGATTCATGATTCGAACAGATAGAGGGAAAAGGAGAAAAGTAAAATGGCAAAAGCAGATGTAATCGAAGTAGAAGGCGTAGTAGTTGATAAACTTCCTAACGCAATGTTCAAAGTAGAATTAGAAAACGGACACCAGGTTCTTGGCCACATCAGCGGCAAACTCAGAATGAATTTTATTAAAATTCTTCCTGGCGACAAAGTAACAATCGAATTATCACCATACGATTTAACAAAAGGCAGAATTGTTTGGAGAGATAAATAAAAAAACGCTTGCATTCTGTGGAAACAGGTGCTATACTATCAAGGTCTAAGCGTTTTTGAAAGGAGAGATTGTAGATGAAGGTTAGAGCATCAGTAAAACCAATTTGCGAAAAATGCAAAATTATTAGAAGAAAAGGCTCAATCAGAGTGATCTGCGAAAACCCAAAACACAAACAGCGCCAGGGATAATATTGAATATAATCGAGTAATCGATAGATATAAAGTATTAGGACGAGAGAGTTGCTCGTCATATCTTAGGCTCACGAGTTTTTTCCATGTCATGGAAAAAGCTATTGACTTTTGTGATACCCTCGTGTATAGTGGATGGGTATGAGTTTTCAAAGTAACAACGAAGACAGCAAAATAAGTGAAGCGGCTGAGCTTGAACCACCAGGATGGGTTGTTCGGGCATTTACTTATGTAAAAAAGAAAAATATTAGAATGAATTGAGAAGTATAGGACAAGCACGGCATACCGTCAAATCCGCCAGTCTTGTCTTGACGCAATTATTAGTGGAGGTACAAAAATGGCTCGTATTTCAGGAGTTGACTTACCAAGAGAGAAACGTGTTGAGATCGGTCTTACTTATATCTATGGTATCGGTAGAGCGACATCTAACAAAATTCTCGAAGAAGCAGGCGTTAATCCAGATACTCGCGTGCGTGATTTAACAGATGATGAAGTAAAGAAAATTTCCGAGATCATCAACGAAAGCACAATGGTAGAAGGTGATTTACGTAGAGAAATCGCATTAAATATCAAACGTTTACAGGAAATTGGATGCTACAGAGGTATCCGTCATAGAAAAGGTCTCCCTGTTCGTGGACAGAAGACTAAAACCAATGCGAGAACACGTAAAGGTCCTAAGAGAACAGTTGCAAACAAGAAGAAATAGTAAATAATAGAGTTTATAACCTTAGGAGGGTTTCGTAATGGCTAAGAAAGTTGCTAAAAAAGTAACAAAACGTAGAGTTAAGAAAAATATAGAGCGTGGACAGGCTCATATCCAGTCTTCCTTCAATAATACAATCGTAACAATCACAGACGCAGAAGGCAACGCTCTTTCCTGGGCAAGTGCTGGTGGATTAGGATTCAGAGGATCCAGAAAATCTACACCATACGCTGCTCAGATGGCTGCTGAAACAGCTACAAAAGCTGCTTTAGTACATGGATTAAAAACAGTAGAAGTATTTGTAAAAGGACCAGGTTCAGGAAGAGAAGCTGCAATTCGTGCCCTTCAGGCTTGTGGTCTTGATGTAACTAGCATCAGTGATGTAACACCAGTTCCTCACAACGGATGCCGTCCACCAAAGAGAAGAAGAGTCTGATTTTATTTATTAGGGAGGTATAGAAGAATGGCAGTAGATAGAACTCCAGTCTTAAAGAGATGTAGATCTTTAGCACTTGATCCAATCTATTTAGGAATTGACAAAAAGTCTAACAGAACTTTAAATAGAGCAAACAGAAAAATGAGCGAATATGGTCTTCAGCTTCGCGAAAAACAGAAAGCAAAATTCATTTACGGTGTACTTGAAAAACCTTTCCGTAACTACTATGCAAGAGCAGAAAGAATGCGCGGTCTTACAGGTCCTAACTTAATGATCATGTTAGAAACAAGACTTGACAACGTAATCTTCCGTATGGGTCTTGCTCGTACAAGAAAAGAAGCTAGACAGATCGTTGACCACAAACATGTATTAGTAAATGGTAAATGTGTAAACATCCCATCTTACTTAATCAAAGCTGGTGACACAATCGAAATCAAAGAAAAAGCAAAAGGCGCTCAGAGATACAAAGATATCTTAGAAGTAACAGAAGGTAGATTAGTACCTGCATGGTTAGAAATCAACCATGAAACACTTGCTGGTAAAGTACTTGAACTCCCAACAAGAGATCAGATTGATGTACCAGTAAATGAAACACTCATTGTCGAGTTATATTCTAAATAATAGATAGCCTGGCAACGTCAACCACCCATATTTATAGGAGGGTCCTAATTTGTTCGATTTTGAAAAACCAAGAATTGAGATTGCAGAACTTTCAGAAGATAATCGTTACGGTCGTTTTGTTGTAGAACCTTTAGAAAGAGGATATGGCACAACACTTGGTAATTCTCTTAGAAGAATTATGTTATCTTCTTTACCAGGGGCCGCAGTTAGCTCAGTAAAAATCAAAGGTGTTTTACATGAGTTCAGTTCCATTCCAGGGGTAAAAGAAGATGTTACAGAGATTATCATGAATATCAAAGAACTGGCGATCAAAAATAACAGTTCGACAAATGAGCCAAAAGAGGCTTATATCGAATTCGCTGGAGAAGGTGTTGTAACAGCAGCCGATATTCAGGTTGACTCCGACATTGAAATCCTTAATCCGGATCACGTTATCGCTACATTAAGCGGCGGCGCAGACAGCAAGCTTGAAATGAAGCTTACTATCACAAAAGGCCGTGGTTATGTTGGCGCTGACAAGAACAAGCTTGAAGACCAGTCTATCGATGTAATCGCAGTAGACTCCATTTATACACCGGTTGAGCGTGTAAACTTAACAGTTCAGAACACACGTATTGGTCAGATCACAGATTATGACAAACTTACACTGGATGTATTTACAAATGGAACTTTAGCTCCGGATGAAGCAGTAAGCTTAGCTGCTAAAGTATTAAGCGAACATTTAAATCTTTTCGTTGACCTTTCTGAAAATGCCAAGACAGCAGAAATCATGGTAGAAAAAGAAGACAACGAAAAAGAAAAAGTATTAGAAATGAACATTGATGAATTAGAATTATCCGTTCGTTCATACAACTGCTTAAAGAGAGCAGGTATTAATACAGTAGAAGAACTTTGCAATAAAACTCCTGAAGATATGATGAAAGTTCGTAATCTCGGACGCAAATCTTTAGAAGAAGTATTAGCAAAATTAAAGGAATTAGGCTTAAGCTTAAATCCATCTGAAGAGTAAAATCTTCACACAGCGAAAAGTTGGCGCCATCGACCCACTTACGCTGAAGAACAGTAAGCATAGTGAATAACCATTAGGAGGTCCATTACAATGGCAATGTATAGAAAATTAGGAAGAACATCTTCCCAGAGAAAAGCATTACTTCGTGCTCAGGTAACACAGTTACTTTACACAGGTAAAATCAAAACTACAGAAGCTAAAGCAAAAGAAGTTCGCAAAATCGCTGAAGGTCTTATTGCTATGGCTGTAAGAGAAAAAGATAACTTCGAAACAGTTACTGTTGACGCTAAAGTTGCTCGTAAAGATAAAGACGGTAAGAGAGTAAAAGAAGTTGTTGACGGCAAAAAAGTAACAGTTTACGATACAATTCAGAAGGAAGTTAAAAAGGATATGCCATCTAAACTTCACGCAAGAAGACAGATGCTCAAAGTTTTATATCCTGTAACAGAAGTTCCTACTGAAGCTGCTGGCAGAAAAGCTAACACAAAGAAAGTAGATTTAACAGAAAAATTATTCAACGAATATGGTGTTAAATATGCGAACCGTAATGGCGGTTACACACGTATGGTTAAGATTGGCTTACGTAAAGGTGACGCTGCTATGGAAGTAATTCTTGAATTAGTTTAATCTGAAGCTAATAATTGCTAAACCATAAAGGTGAATAGATGAAAACGGTCCTTTTTAGGGCCGTTTTTTTGTGTTTATGACTTCACACCATCGTAGAGCATGAGAAACCCTCTTGTATTTTTTCAACCGAAACACGCTTCCGCTCAGTTCAAAACGTAGCGGTACTAACCTCGCACTAAATGAAAGTGGCTATTCTAAATTATCAAGTGCTCGCTAAGGACCGACGTTTTTCAATGGTTTCGTCATGAAAAAATACAAGGGGTTATCTTTATGAATTTGTTGATGTTGGAGCATGATTCACATGTTATAATAGGTAAAAGTAAATTTATAAAAAAGGGGCATGTATATGAATAACAAGTTAGGCAGGTTTGTGCATGTAATAAACCTGTTTCTTTTAGCAGGTTCGATGATATGTTTAATCGATTATGTGATGCCCGGTGGATGGGCAACGAAAGGAATGACTAGCAGCTGGTTTGTTATAATTGGTCTTGTTAATTTGAGTTACGCATTTCTGGAAAGAATTTCAAAGATTTCTTTTGTATTAGTCATTGTTATGGGCTTAGTTCTTGGAATGCTGGCAGATATTATGCTTGGAAAAAACTTTATCCTTGGCATTGTATTGTTTGCTCTTGGACATATTGCATATTTGATTGGCTTTTTCCTGCTAATAAAACCAAATAGAAGAGATATGATTTTCACTGTGCCGGTTGCGGTAGTATCTGTGATTGCTGTAATTGGGACGCCTTTTATTCAGATTGAAGATCCAATTTTAGAAAAGATGTTAATAGGGTATGCCATTATTATTGCTGCTATGTTAGGGAAAGCAATTTCGAACTATTGTGCAGATAAAGTAATATCAAATAAGCTGATTTTAATTGGATCAGCTATGTTCTGGTTTTCGGACCTCATGCTTGCCGCTAATATGTTTGGGAATGGGGGACATACAGCCAGTCTGTTATGTTGTTTTACTTATTGGCCCGGACAGTGTATTTTGGCATATGCCTTATATCATTTTGTGAGAGAAAGAAGAGAGGAAGGTATTTATGAATAAAGATTTTTTATACACATTGTTAGATAATATGTCCGTGTCTGGAAATGAAATTCCATTACAGAAGAAAGTTATCGAGGAGATGAAACCATATTGTGATGAGATCAGAACAGATTATACGGGAAATGTTGTGTCTGTTTTGAATCCGGACGCAGATTTTAAGGTAATGCTCTGTGGCCATATCGATGAGATTGGGCTCGTGGTAAGTCATATCTTAGAAAGTGGATTGATTAAAGTGATGAAAGCTGGAGGGATTTATCCACGTACTTATCCGGGTCATCAGGTGGTTGTTCACGGATATGGGCAGACGGTCTATGGTACCGTTGTGAATTCTGAGGATATGGGGAAGGAAAAGTTAAAAGATAGTGATCTTATCATTGATATCGGTGCCAAAGATAAAGAGGATGCAAGAAAGTATGTGCAGGAGGGAGATCCAGTTCACTTACATACGTATCATCAGGAGATGTTAAACGGTTATCTGTCAGCGAGAGCCATTGATGATCGCGGCGGAGCATTTATTGTGCTGGAAGCTTTAAAAAGAGCCAAAGAAAAAGGATGTAAGATCGGAGTTTATTCTGTTACAACAGTTGGAGAGGAAACTTCTCTTAGAGGTGCTCACTGGGCTGCCAACCGTGTGAAACCGGATGTGGCTGTGATTGTAGACGTGACTTATGCAACGGATTATCCGGGGACAAGTCCGGAAGAGTCCGGAGATGTAAAACTGGGCAAGGGTCCGGTAATCTGCAACAGTTCTATGGCAAATAAGAAAGTGAATGAATTATTAAAGACATGTGCCAAAGAGAAGAAGATTCCATATCAGATGGAGACTTTCATCGGAAGAACCCATACAGATGCGGATCAGGTACATTTTGCAGGAGAAGGTTTTGTGACTGCACTTTTATCTCTTCCACTACGCTATATGCATTCTCCAGCTGAAGTCTGTCATCTTTATGATATAGAGAATTCTATTGAGTTGTTAGCTGAATTTCTTTGCAAAGTGGATGAGAAGACAGATTTTGATCCATTTGCATAAATGAGTATCGATTAGAGATTCTGTCCCAGTTCCTCTTCCAGAGCAGAAATCCGTTCTTTTAGTTCTTTTACCTTTAAGCGAGAGGCTTTGGAGAGCTTTGTGAGACGGTCCTGTTCTGTATATAATGCTTCAAATTTAGGATCATTTAACTCCTCTTCAGAGCAGCCGCAGCTTGGAGCATCCAGAACACAGGTGAACTGGGATAAGAAATTCTCAAGTTCTTCTTTTGTACTTTGATATGTGGCTTCCGCGGCAGTAAGTTGTGCACGAAGCAGCTCTATTTCATGATTGATTTGAATTATTTTCTTGTCCATGTAGATTGCCTCCCTGAAAGAAATAAGGTATAATTAGATGTTATATGTTGATATATATTCTATTATATCTTTTTTTTGTTGATAATCAATATTTCAGAAAGATTTTGGTTTTCTGAGATGTTATATATGGAATAGAGATGTTGTAAAAGGAGAAGTATATGATCAAAATTAAAGATCTTATTTTTCTATATCAAAAAAAGAACGACGAAGGACAGGTTGTTCACGAGACAAAGGCTGTGGACGGCGTGAGTATGGAAGTGCATCAGGGGGAATTTATTGCCATTCTTGGGCACAATGGTTCCGGGAAATCAACTCTTGCCAAACACATTAATGGGATTTTGTATCCAAGTGATGGGGATGTTTTCGTAAAAAATATGAATACAAAGGAAGAGGCTAATATCTGGAGCATCCGCCAGAGTGCCGGCATGGTATTTCAGAATCCGGATAATCAGATTATTGGAACGATTGTGGAAGAAGACGTAGCATTTGGTCCCGAGAACCTTGGAATACCGACAGAGGAGATTTGGAAACGGGTGGATGCCGCTTTAAAAGCAGTGCGAATGGAAGCATTCCGGGAAAAGTCTCCCAACCGGCTTTCCGGAGGCCAGAAGCAGCGTGTTGCCATTGCCGGTGTTCTTGCTATGGAACCGGATTGCATTATCTTAGATGAACCTACTGCAATGCTCGACCCGAAAGGACGCAGAGGTGTCATTGAGGCCGTGAAATCCCTGAATAAAGAGAAAGGAATCACTATTTTGCTGATTACCCACTATATGGATGAAGTCATTGATGCGGATCGCATTTTTGTCATGGATAAAGGGAAAGTAGCGATGAACGATAAACCGGAAGAGATTTTTAAAAGAGTGGACGAGCTGAAGGCTTTGGGACTTGAAGTGCCTTTTGCTACAGAACTTGCGTGGCAGCTTCGAAAAGAAGGTGTGGATCTTCCGGACACTATACTTAGAAGAGAGGAGCTGGTGAAGGCCTTATGTCAATTAAATTAGAAAATGTGTCTTATCAGTATTCTCAGAACAGTGCGGCAAGACAAAACACGCTGAAGAATATTAGCTTAGAGATAAACAAAGGTGAGTTCGTTGCCCTTGTAGGCCATACAGGCAGCGGTAAATCTACACTGGTACAGCATCTGAATGGTCTTCTCACGGCAACAGAAGGTAAGTATTACTTTCATGGAGAAGATGTATATGCTGAAAAATACAACAAAAAGATGTTAAGAAGCAAAGTGGGCATGACATTCCAATATCCGGAGCATCAGCTCTTCGAATCCACGGTTTTAAAAGATGTCTGCTTTGGTCCTATGAATATGGGGCTGACGGAAGAGGAAGCGATTGTGGAAGCAAAGAAAGCCTTAGACGCTGTGGGAATTCTTGAGAAGCATTATTATAAATCACCCTTTGAACTGTCCGGCGGACAGAAACGAAGAGTTGCCATTGCAGGCGTTCTTGCCATGAATCCGGAATATTTTATTTTAGATGAACCAACGGCAGGTCTTGATCCAAGAGGAAGGCGCAAGATTTTGAATCTGATTAAAAAGCTTCATGAGGAGCGCAATATGTCCATTCTTCTTGTGTCCCATTGCATGGAAGACGTGGCAGAATATGCTGACCGTATCCTCGTGTTAAAAAAAGGAGAGCTTGTTGGTGACGGCTCGCCAAAAGAAATCTTTGCAAACCGGGTTTTATTTGAAGACAAAGGCCTTCTTGTGCCGGAAGCGGTATCTTTTATGGATGAGCTTAACAAGAGCGGATTTTGTACAAGACGCTGTGTCTACGAAGGAACCGGTGATAAAAACTGTTTTGCAACCACTGTGGATGAAGCAAAAGAAGTAATTCTTGAAATGTTGAAAAAGGGCGGCTGGCAGCCCTCTGAAAAAGGGCCTAAAGCGGAAAAAACAAAAAAAGCCGGAGGACGCTCAGAAAAAGAAATGAGAACAGGTGAGGAAGAAGCAGTAATAATGGAGAAAGGAGAGAATCTGTCATGAGAGAAATTACAATCGGACAATATTATATGGCGGATTCTCCGATTCATAGACTGGATCCTCGTGTGAAACTGGCAGGAACATTTGCATTTATGCTTACTCTTTTATTTCAGAAGAATTTTCCTGCATATGTAATCGCAGTGCTTGTTCTTTTTATCGTTGTAAAAATGTCTACAGTTCCATTTAAGTTTATTGTGAGAGGTTTAAAACCAATTGCAGTTATTATTTTATTTTCTATTATTGTAAATATGTTGTTCGTGCCGGGAGAACCCCTTTTTAAGTTCTGGTTGTTCCAGATTACAAGGGAAGGGATTGTAATGGCAATAGGCCTATCTATCCGCCTTTCCCTGCTCATTCTGGGTGCTTCCGTGATGACTCTTACAACAACACCCAATGAACTTACAGACGGTATCGAGAAGGCATTTGGAGGTCTTAAGAGGCTTGGTGTGCCAATTCATGAGATTGCCATGATGATGTCTATTGCCCTCCGTTTTATTCCGATTTTAACAGAGGAGACGGATCGTATTATGAAGGCTCAGATGGCAAGAGGGGCTGATCTTGACAGCGGCAATCTGATTCAGAAGATTAAGAGTCTGATTCCCATTCTGGTTCCTTTATTCGTTGCGGCAATCCGCCGAGCGGGGGATCTTGCCATGGCAATGGAGGCAAAGTGCTACAATGGAAGCGTAGGAAGAACAAAGATGAAGCCGCTTGTGTATCAGAAGCGGGACAGATTTGCATATGCGATTATTCTTGTATATATTGCAGTCATGATTGGGTTGGCTGTACTTGCTCCAAGGCTGGGATTTGGGTTTTGATTGATCTTTCCCGAACGGGGAGAAGAACGTATGAGAATAGCAGGAAAAAACTGGGTGCAGACATTGAGAGGGAAGAATGCCTGCGTCCTAGAATGAATTCAAATTATGATTTGAGATGGAGAAAAAAGAAATGAAAAGATTTCGACTGATCGTAGCCTATGACGGTACCAATTACAGCGGCTGGCAGTATCAGGATAATGCACCTACCATTGAGGGAGAATTAAATAAAGCCCTGTCAACCCTGTTAAAACAGGAGATTGTTGTCATGGGAGCAAGCCGTACAGACGCCGGCGTTCATGCATACGGGAATGTAGCTGTGTTTGATGCGGAGACGACCATTCCCGGAGAACGATTAAAGCTTGCTTTAAATCCGTTGCTTCCTGATGATGTGAAAGTAGTAGATTCCGCCATTGTTGCTGATGATTTTCATCCCAGATTCTGCGACACGGAAAAGACCTATGAATATAAGATATTAAACAGCAGAGATCCATTTCCTACTTTGAGACTGTACAGTTACTGGTACAACCGTCCTCTCGACGTGGAGAGAATGAACAGGGCAGCTGCCCTGATTCCTGGAGGGAAGGACTTTAAGAGCTTCTGTGCGGCAGGAGCTCAGGTAAAGACAACGGTGCGTATTGTGACGGGCTGTGAAGTATTGCGGGAAGGAGACATGATTACCATTCGTGTGAAAGGAGAAGGATTCCTCTATAATATGGTAAGAATTATTGCAGGCACATTAATCCGAGTTGGAGAAGGCTTCTGGGAGCCGGAGCAGGTGACAGATATTATTGCAGCCTGCGACAGAACGAAAGCGGGTCCTACGGCACCGGCTCAGGGATTGACGTTAGTGAAGATTGAGTATAAATAAAGAATAAATATTGTATAGGGAAGCAGGAATCTGCCGGCAGAAAGACAAGTCTTAGATGAGAAATCTTAAAGGAGAAACTTTATGGTAATTACAAAAATGATGAATTCCCATTTTTTAAATGAGAATGTGAAAATCAGAATCATAATGTCGGATAAGCAGCAGGCTGAGAGGATATTTATTCTGCTTCACGGAAAAAAGAACTCCGACGAAGATGAGACGATGCCGGACAAAATGACAACTCAACTGGAGTTGGAAGCATTATGCGAAAAATACCATATGATGATTGCTATTCCCAATATGAAAAACTGCTATTATATTTCGTCAGATAACTATAATTGTGAGAAATTCATAAGTGAAGAACTGCCTTTTTTTCTGGAACAGAATGACCGTTCTATTCTAAATGGTGAAAAAATGCTGGGTGGTATTTCCATGGGAGGTTATGGGGCTGTATTAATTGGAGCGAATACGCACGTCTTTCGAAAAGTGATATCTATATCTGGTTCTTTCATAGAAAAGGATATTATGATAGGAAATCCGGAAGTCTGGGGAAGCAGAAAGCCTACAGAAGAATCCACAAAAGGAACGTTCTTGCATCATTTCCTTCCTTTGAATGAATTGGCAGATGCACGCAATAAAAGTGCAGAAAAGGCACTTTACAGTTTAAAAGAAAGAAATAACAAAACGGAATTATACTTTTCATGTGGAACAAAAGACTGGCTTTACGCCAGAAATCTGGCATTATTGCAAGGTCTGGAAGAAATGCATATCCCATATAAATTCTATGAGATTTCAGAGGGGATGCATGAGAGTAGATGTTTTCGGAGCGGACTCTGGATGATTTTTGAGGAAATAATGAAGAATCGTGGATAAAAAACAATGAGACAAAAGGAAATGTGGACAAACACAAAAAATCCCCACATTTTTATATAAAAAACATTTGACAACCGTAAGACCCTATAATATAATATTTAACTGTGGCAACATGTCAATTGACGTATGTCACGGGCAAATTGTGATCAAATACCAGACCATGCCCCGGTCTTAAGGTATTTTAGATAAACATTTACAAGATTAACATTTGAAGAAATTAGGAGGAACAACCATGAAGACATTTATGGCTAGCCCAGCTACAATCACAAGAGAGTGGTATGTAGTAGATGCAGAAGGAAAAACATTAGGCCGTTTAGCATCTGAAATTGCTAAGGTTTTAAGAGGAAAAAACAAACCAATTTTCACACCACACATGGACTGTGGCGATAACGTAATCGTTATCAACGCTGACAAAATTACTGTAACAGGTAAAAAATTAGATCAGAAAGTTTACTACCACCACTCCGGCTGGGTAGGCGGTATGAAAACTGCTACTTTAAAAGAAAAATTAGCTAAGAAACCAGAAGACGTTATGTACCTTGCTGTTAAAGGCATGCTTCCAAAAGGACCTTTAGGAAGAAGCATGATCAAAAAGCTTCACATCTACGCTGGCGCAGAACATCCACATGCAGCACAGCAGCCTAAAGTATTAGAATTTTAATAAGGAGGACATGTAAATGGCTACAACAAATTTTTACGGAACTGGTAGAAGAAAACATAGTATTGCCAGAGTATATTTAGTACCTGGAACAGGTAAAGTAACAATCAACAAAAGAGATATGGACGAATACTTCGGAATGGAAACATTAAAAGTTATCGTTCGTCAGCCATTAGTACTTACTGAAACAGTAGAAAAATTCGACGTTTTAGTAAACGTATGCGGCGGTGGTTTCACAGGTCAGGCTGGTGCTATCAGACATGGTATCTCCAGAGCTTTATTACAGGCTGATGCTGAATACAGACCAGCTCTCAAAAAAGCAGGCTTCTTAACACGTGATCCACGTATGAAAGAAAGAAAGAAATACGGTCTCAAAGGCGCAAGAAGAGCTCCACAGTTCTCCAAACGTTAGTCAGATCCGTTATACGGTATTTCAAAGATTATCAAACCTCAGAAACTTCGGTTTCTGGGGTTTTTCTTATTTGGAAGGGCTCCATGACAATCAGGAGTAATAAAGCAAGATTTTGCGTCTGACAAAATAATATTTTCGTTCCTAAAATAACAAAAACATGGTAGAATAGGACGGTTAGAAAATGATTATGTCATGGAAACGTTATGTAAAGAAAATGTTGTATTAAAGAAATCTTACATCAAGGAAATAAGAAACGATGAAAACAGCAGTTAGAAAAACAAATGAAAATAAAATGATGTTTACCAACCAGGATCTGGCCAAGCTTTTAATTCCCCTTATGCTGGAACAGCTTTTGACAACTCTTATGGGGACTGTGGATACCATGATGGTAAGTACAGTGGGTTCTGCTGCAATCTCTGCCGTATCTTTGGTTGATTCCATTAATATTCTGCTAATTCAGTTATTTGGTGCACTGGCCGGCGGAGGCGCCATCATCTGTGCCCAGTACATAGGAAAAAAAGATATGGAGAAGGCCAAGCATGCAGCCAATCAGCTTGTGTTTATCGTAACCATACTATCAGTTATTATTACAGCTTTTGCAGTACTGTTTAATAAGCCTCTGCTCCGTCTCATTTTCGGACAGGTAGAAGATGCGGTAATGGATGCGTCTGTAATCTACTTTTTCATTACTGCACTATCTTATCCGGCCATTGCCATGTATAATGCGGGAGCTTCCGTGTACCGCTCTAATAACAATTCCAGATTGCCAATGACAATATCCATCATTTCCAATGTGATGAATATTGCCGGCAATGCATATCTCATCTATGTAATGAAATGGGGCGTAGCCGGGGCAGCCCTCGCCACCCTTGGTTCCAGGGTATTTTGTGCTGTTGTTATCATGTTTATGTTAAAGCGGCCGAAAGAGGTGATAGGCATTGGTAAAATCCATAAAATTAAAGCAGATTGGGAAGAACTTAAGAGAATTCTTAAAGTGGGAGTGCCCACAGGAATTGAAAATGGCATGTTCCAGTTTGGCAAGCTTGCCATTCAGTCTACGGTTTCTACTTTAGGAACAGTAGCTATTGCGGCTCAGGCTATGACTAACATTCTGGAGGCTTTAAATGGAGTAGCGGCCTTGGCCGTAGGTCTGGGCATGATGACTGTAGTTGGCCAATGCATAGGAGCGAAAGAAGAAGGGCAGGCAATTTATTATATCAAGAAACTTTGTGTGATTGGGGAAGTGGCCCTTGTGATTGGATGCGGGGCTGTGTGCATTCTGGTAGAACCAATTACCGTCCTTGCAGGTATGGAACCAGAGAGTGCCGCGCTTTGTATTTATATGATTCGGGCGATAACTATTGTGAAACCGCTATTCTGGACTTTATCTTTTGTACTGCCATACGGTTTCCGGGCAGCAGGAGATGTGAAGTTCCCGATGACTGTATCCTGTATTTCCATGTGGTGCTGCCGTGTAGCACTTTGTATCTTACTTTGCAGGGGAGTTGGACTTGGTACTATGAGTGTATGGTATGCTATGTTTACAGACTGGGCGGTACGGTGCGTCATCTTCGTAATACGATTTAAGAATAGAAAATGGATGAAAAAATCACTTGTTTGTTAGCGGACTAGAACAGCTTGTTGCTGAATAAAAAAATCAGATAAAGAAACAGAAGCGGAATATATTCAGAAAATCGCATCGTCACAATGCCTTGTGATCTAAGATTTTCGAATATATTCCGCTTTCGGTTCTTTTGAGATTTATTAGCTGATACTCATTTATTTAATACAGTCGCAATCCGGATCCTTCCAATAATACTCCAAAAAGGCAACTATAATTAATGCTGTAATACCGGCAGATAAGCCGCCGTTATAAAGCATGAATCCTCCATGCATCACACTGGTGGAAGTACAGATTACTGCACAGATGAATCCGGAAATGATGCCGTATTTTTTACCATAGTGGCCTGCAATTGGGCAGAGTCCGGTAGCAAAAGCGGCGCCGTTCATGTAGCCTTGAGTGGACAGTGTCCATGGAACTGCCTTTTCTGCAAGGAAGCATACTCCATGTACCCAGGCAGAAAGTGCAACAAAGCCAAGAAGAATCGGCCATACATTCTTTGGATGCTGGCCTTTCATACTGAAAGTAAGAGAAGCAAGGATGACCCCTGTTGTGGCACCGGTAAAGCCGGCTCCATCTGTAAGAGTGATAACGAGAACAAAATAGGCAAGCATCATATAGCCGTAGACACCGATGTTGATCAGGGTTCGCGGCATTCCAAACTGATCATAAAAATCTGCGTTATGACCGTCGGATAAAAGAATAATTCCATAACCTTGAAAAGTTTTTCCGTTCTCATACCAGCCCCAGACCAGGAAAATCGTAAAAAGGATCAGGAAGAAGACGACAATAAATCCCGTGTAGGATCTGCCATGAGCTTCATAGATCGGATTGATGTTCTTGATTGGTCCCGGTGTGTCGATACCCAATGTCTTGTACATGAAAGCATACAGGAACAAGCCGAGAAGCCCGAAAGCAAGACCACCGTTGTAGAGGTTGTAGCCTTTATGAAGACGCAAAGCCCCAGGCAGCATGGCTGGGATGGCAAAACCTAAAAAGAGACTGAATCCGACCACATAGACAAGGTCAAGGATATCAACATGTAAGGTGTAGATCATAAATACATTATCTACATGATAACGGAATAATAGTTCGCTGATAAATGGTCCAAAAGCAGTGGAAAACATGGCCATGCCCAGATTGTCTCTGAAGTTAATTTTGTAGAACCTGCAGAACACAAGAATGCCAAGAACCGGAGGCCACATATTTAAAAAGTTCAGACCGTAAAAACAGTGAGCAACCACCAGCATGAAGCCTGCAAAGGTATTGACGTCACAGTCAGCCTTTAAGATGATCATGAGAAGAGTCCAGGCAAGGCCGCACATTCCCGCATTGAAAAAGGCTGATGCAAGATTGCCAAGCTGGTAATAGTCTGTGACAAGAGGGGATGGATTAATTAGAATTTCAAGCCATCCGCTTAATAATCTATTCCATATTCCAAGGTAGGCACAGGCCGCAAAGCTGGCCAGAAAGAAACTGATGGTAAAGGTGAGGCAGATAGCTTTTATGTACCAGTGTTGAGGTTTTTCGCGAGTGCTCATGATAGTATCTCCTGAATTTTAATCGTTTTATTCAAAGCATGAAAAATCTTTGCTGTAAATTAAGTATAACATAAATCACAAATTTCGTTGAGAGATTTCGAGAATTTCCAAAAAATTTTTACTTTAAAACTGTAAATTTATGCCATAAAAAAGTATTTTTATGCAGTTGCGCAAATTTCAAACATTCTCCTCTGCAGGTATGGACGGATCTTTCGACTGGAGATTTAAAACTCATCTTGCAAACCTTCCTATCTACATTGGTGTAGGCGACGAAGCGAATCAGGGTCTCTGTACAGGTACAGAAAACTACTGGTGTGTAACATTCGAAAAAGGTACAACAGCTATGGCTAACGACATGGGATTCGTAATTCCTTTCAAGAACGCTGTTGAATCTCCTAACCTTTTTGTTAAACATAACGTTTTTGAATGAAAGAAGAATCAGCAAATGGCTAGTGTATCATTAAAGAACATTAAATTAACGTTATGCAATATAAAAAAGAACTACCGTGCAGGATGCGCATGCCGCGCCAGTGGAAATATGGCTGCCGCGCAGTGTCTCGTAAGCGAGTCACTTTTGTTCATTGTAATTAATGAAGATATAAGGTATACTTGATTGTATTCAGAAAATAATTGATTCACAGATGGAGAAGAGAAACGAATGAAAAGAATCAACAGGACACCTATGTTAAACAGATATTTTATAAAACTGATTATTCGTATTGCCATCTTTATCGGAACATTGGGAATCTATATTCTTCACAAAGACTGGCTTGTGGAATTTATGACCCAATCCATTGCCATGGGCGTTACTCCGCTTCATGTACTTTGGCTGATCTTTATGATTATGATGCTCTACCATCTGTTTCCTCACGACAAGTTGTCCATGGCTTTACGAAAGGCGACAAAAGAAGTGTACGTGGAAGTGCCGGGCTATTCTGAACTGGAACTTCTAAGATATGTACAGAATCAGAATAGAAAAGCATGGATTGTTATGCTTGTGTGGCTTGCCGGGAACTGCGTAATCGGAGGGCTTCATCTGGCCGGCATTTTAGATGTAAGCGATCTTCTCATGATTTCTGTTTTCTTTTTTCTGTGTGATTATATCTGCATCTTATTCTATTGCCCGTTCCAGTCCTGTATTATGGGAAACAAATGCTGTGTCAACTGCAGAATCTTTGACTGGGGACATTTTATGATGTTTACCCCCATGTTGTTTATTAAAAGCTTCTTTAGCTGGAGCTTGTTTGTAACTTCTTTTGTTGTACTTATTCACTGGGAACTTGTCTATGCTAAACACCCAGAGCGTTTCTGGTCCGGATCCAATCAGGTGCTTCAGTGCCGAAACTGTAAGGACAGGACTTGTCAGGTGAAGAACCGGATACGGCGTATGTGGACAAATAAGCCATGGAAGGCAGATGGCGAAGGCAGATAAGCAACAGGAAGGTTTAAACTGCGAAACATGAAAAGAAAAGGGACAATTAACTGCCGGAATAGAGGTGTTCAATGGAAGTAAAAGTAATTGCTCGTATCGAAAATGATTATAAAGAAAAGTTTGGAATCCCTCGTCAAAGCGGTCTGGTGAAATCGTCTTTATCCAAGATAACCTTTGAACCTGAATTCAGGGATGGGAATGCAGTGAGAGGAATGGAAGGATATTCTCATCTGTGGCTGCTATGGCAGTTTTCTGAAAATATGGACGCGGGATGGTCGCCCACTGTGCGTCCGCCAAGACTTGGCGGAAATGTGAGAATGGGAGTCTTTGCAACCCGATCACCATTACGCCCCAATCCTATTGGGCTATCCTGTGTGGAACTGGACCATATGGAATATGGAGACGAAGGTCCGGTTATTTATGTAAAGGGTGCGGATTTGATGGACGGCACACCGCTTGTGGATATAAAGCCCTATGTACCTTATACGGACAGCCATCCGGAGGCAGAGTCCGGATTTGCAGGGGATGTGTTTGATCACCATATGAAAGTAGAGATTTCAGATGAATTGTTAGAAGAAATTCCAAAGGAAAAAAGAGAAGCGGTATTAGAAATGCTTGCCCAGGATCCAAGACCGGGGTATCAGAAGAATAATGAGCGCATTTACGGAATAGAATATGGAGATATGAATATCCGGTTTCGGGCGGAAGACTGCAGGATCACTGTGACAGATGTGGAACGGAGAGACAGAGAGCAGGAAAAGAACCAGGGCCAATCAAGCACTTCCTATGGAGACAAGAAGGTATAGGGGAAAATAAAACAGAAAAAATAGAATAAAGTTGAATAAGGGGAATCACATGTATAATCAGTTAACAAAACAGGACATTAAAAAGATGGAAGAAGAAATCGAACACCGCAAAGTCGTTGTCCGAAAGGAGGCGCTGGAAGCGGTAAAAGAAGCCCGTGCTCATGGAGACTTAAGTGAAAATTTTGAATATTATGCGGCGAAAAAAGAAAAGAACCGTAACGAGAGCCGTATTCGTTATCTGGAGAGAATGATCCGCACGGCTCAGATTGTGGATGATACTTCTGCAGAAGATGAAATCGGTGTGAATAATACAGTAACGATCTATGTGGAAGATGACGACGAGGAAGAAACATTCAAACTTGTAACAACTGTCCGTGGTGATACATTAAATGGTCTTATCAGCATCGAATCACCAATTGGGAAAGCTGTCCTTGGCCACAAAGTTGGTGACAGGGTTGAAGTAGTTGTTAATAAGAACTTCAGCTATTTTGTTGAAATCAGAAAAATAGAAAATACAGAAGACGGAGACGAAAAATTAGTTCGTTTTTAGAAAAAATATCCCCGGTCAAATTCGGTTTGACCGGGGATTCTTTCTGGTTAAAAATATTATCCAAAGAAATCTACAAGCTGTGCGTAGAAGATAAATGCCATAATCACAGGTACAACAAATTTAAAACAGAAATCATAATATTTGTAAGCTTTGAATTTGTCTCCGGACTTTTCACATTCGTCCTTGATAATCGTTGTCTTCCATACCCAACCGATGAGAACACTCATTACGAGGGCGCCGATTGGCATCAGAATACCTTCAGCAATAAGGTCATATAAATCAAGCCAGCAGTCGTTCCACATAGCGAAACCAGGTCCTTTGTATTCAAATCCGAGAAGTTCATAAGGTGCTTTGATCAGGGCATTGCCGCTTCCTAAAGCATCCAGGGCAACCGGAAGACCGAAGACGAATATAATTGCAGCATAGATAAGAGAAACTTTCTTACGGTTTGGTTCTTTGCCTTTAGCCATGTCTTTATCAATCTGGAATGCAGTACATACTTCTAAGATTGAGATAGAAGAAGTGATCGCTGCAATCAGTACGAGGAAGTAGAATAAGAAACCTACCACAGTACCAAAACCGCCCATGTTGTCAAAAACGGTTTGCATAGATGCGAATAAAAGACCAGGACCTCTGTTATATTCTACGCCGAAAGCTGCGCAGGCCGGCATAACTGCCATACCTGCCATGACAGCTACAATACTGTCTGCAAAAGGAATAATGATAGAGTTTCTCTGAAGGTGTTCATTTTTGGAAAGGTAAGAACCATAGGTCATCATACATCCCATACCAAGGGAGAGGGAGAAAAACATCTGTCCCGCTGCCGCTTTAAATACACCGAAGAAACCAATCTGAGGATCTGAGAATACGGATAAATCAGGCATAAACATAAATTTGTAACCGTCGATGGCACCCGGCTGGATGGCAACATAGATGATGACAAATACTAAAATGCAGAATAATGCAGGCATTGCGATAGAAGAAAAACGTTCGATTCCCTTTTCGATTCCGCCCATAACGATGAGTACTGTGATAATCATAAACAGTGCGTAGAAGAGAAGGATTCCTTTGTAATCATAGAGAAGATAACCAAAGAAACCGGTTCCCTGTCCGGCAAAGCCATCTAAACCGATCAACTGCAGGAAGTAGCCCACTGCATAGCGAAGAACCATTCCGCCAAGAACACTGTAAAATGATAAAATTAAAAAGCCGGAAATAACGCTCATATAGCCGAGCCAGGAATATTTCTTGGAAAATTCCAGATATGTGCCCATAACACCTTTGCCGGTCTTACGGCCGAGAGCCAGTTCTCCGAGCATAACAATAATACCTACGAGTAACACAAGTGCAAGATAGATGAGTAAGAAAGCAAAACCGCCGGTCTTTCCCATCTTATAAGGGAAGCCCCAGATATTACCCAGACCAACCGCAGAACCTACGGCAGCCATCAGGAAACCGAAATTGGACCCCCATTGTCCTCTTTTATTATCCATAATGATAATTCCTCCATTTCAAAATATGTAACATGAATATTATACTCTATTTTTTTACTTTTGCAATGTAATAATTTAGTTTTTTGCACTTTAAATGAGTAAATTTGTGGTAAAGAAGTGAAAATGCATGACAGAAGATGAGAAATGAGATAAAATAATAACGATATAGATGAAATATAGGGAAATAGCTTTTAAATAAAAGAATCCTATGGAAAAGGAGCGTGGAGACCCATGGCAGCAAATTGCGAAAGCTGTAGTAATTTCGTATATGACGATGACAGCGAATGTTATGTGTGTGACTGTAATTTGGACGAAGATGAGATGTATAAGTTTCTGACAGGTACATTTGACAGCTGTCCTTATTTTCAGTTATATGATGAATATAAGATTGTCAGAAAGCAGATGTAGTTTTTCAAAAGGATGACAAAAGAAAGCAGAAGGAATCGAAAGAAACGGCTCCAAAAGATGCTGAAATAAGAAAGAGATATGAAATGGAACATTTGTATAAAGAGATGGTGCCTGCCCTTCTTCACTGGTACGATTACAATGCCAGGATTCTTCCCTGGCGGAGCGAACCGACGCCTTACCGGGTATGGATCTCGGAGATCATGCTTCAACAGACAAGAGTGGAGGCGGTAAAGCCTTATTATGACAGGTTTATGGAAGCGTTGCCGGATGTGAAAGCACTTTCAGAAGTGGATGACGACAAGCTTATGAAGCTGTGGGAGGGTCTTGGTTATTATAACAGAGCGAGAAATCTAAAAGCAGCAGCACAGACTGTGATGGAAGAATACGAGGGCGTGATTCCTGATGTATATGAGGAACTTCTTAAATTAAAAGGAATCGGAGAATATACGGCAGGAGCAGTTGCCTCCATTGCATGTAAAAGAGCGGTTCCTGCCGTAGACGGGAATGTACTCCGGGTCGTTGCAAGACTTTTAGCCAATGGAGATGATGTGCTGAAAGCATCCACAAAGAAGTGGATGACACAGGAGATTATGAACATTATCCCAAAAGACCGGCCGGGAGATTTTAACCAGGCTTTGATGGAACTTGGAGCCACTATATGTCTTCCCAATGGGGCGCCAAAGTGTGAGGATTGCCCCTGGGACACCGTCTGCATGGCTCATAAGACCGGAACAGAACTGAAATTCCCATATAAACAGCCCAAAAAAGCCAGAAAGATAGAAGAAAAAGAGGTATATCTTATGGAATGGAATGGAAGATATGCGCTGCGCAAAAGACCGAAAAAGGGATTACTTTCCGGACTTTGGGAGTTTCCCACAAGAAGTTGTGGACAACATCTGGATAGTGTGGACAACATTCTGCAAAAAACTGTGGAATTGTCTGAAAATGTGGATAAAATCGGAACTGGAAAGCATATTTTCAGTCACATTGAGTGGCACATGACCGGATATCACATTTTATTACAAAATAAGATAGAAGATGACAATTTTGTCTGGGTGACAAAAGAGGAATTAGAAGAAGCCTATGCGGTACCGGCTGCATTTGCTTTTATGAAAGATTATCTGTTTGTGAAAGCAGATTAGTATTTCATTATGTATAAACGATAGAAGGTAACTAAAGATAACTGTTGGATGAAAGATAGAGAGGAGCAAAGAATGAAAGAAGAATTAATCGCCCTTGGCACAGGCCATGCAGTCGTAACAAAATGTTATAACACCTGTTTTGCAATCAAAAATGAAAAAGGAGAATATTTTCTTGTAGATACAGGCGGTGGAAGCGGCATTTTAGTCCAGCTTGAAAAAGCGGGAATTAAGATTCCGGAGATTCATCATGTGTTTTTAACTCATGGACATACGGACCATCTGACCGGTCTCATCTGGCTGGTAAGATTGATCGCAGCCATGATGAACGGCGGAAAATACGAGGGTAATTTCTGTATTTATGGACATGATATGTTAATGAAGCAGGCAGAAGACCTTATGCGCGTTATGTTCCAGGATGCAGAATGTAAGCATATTGGAAAACGCATTCTCTTTATTACAGTAGAAGACGGGGAAGAGAAAGAAATCCTTGGGCATAAGTTCTGTTTCTTTGACATTCAGTCCACCAAGTTGAAACAGTTTGGCTTTAAGGCAGTTTTACAGAGCGGGAAGACAGTGACCTGCTGCGGCGATGAGCCGTTTAATGAATACTGCAGACCTCATGCAGAAGGTTCTGACTGGCTTCTTCATGAAGCTTTCTGCCTCTATGACCAGAGAGATATTTTCAAGCCTTATGAGAAGCATCACAGTACGGCAAAGGATGCCTGTGAGCTGGCGGCAGATCTGGGCGTTAAGAACGTAGTGCTCTGGCATACGGAAGATAAGAACATTAAGAAAAGAAAATCTCTCTATAAAAAAGAGGGAAGAAAATATTTTAAAGGCGGTATTTATGTGCCTTATGATTTGGAGAGAATTGAGTTATGATACACCAGTTTTCCAGAACAGAATTAATGCTTGGAAGGGCAGGTATGGAGAAACTATATAAAGCAAGGGTTGCCATTTTTGGAATCGGCGGCGTGGGAGGCCACTGTGTGGATGCTCTTGCCAGAAGCGGTATTGGCGAATTTGACTTAATCGACAATGATGATGTGGAACTGACCAATCTGAACCGTCAGCTGGTGGCAGATCACAGTACGATTGGACGTTCCAAGGTAGAAGTAATGAAAGAGCGGATTTTGGCTATTAATCCGAACGCAGTTGTCCATGTTCATCAGTGTTTTTTCCTTCCCGAGAACGCCCATGAATTTCCATTTGATCAGTATGATTATGTAGTAGATGCGGTAGATACGGTGACAGCCAAGATTGAATTGATTTTAAAAGCGAAGGAAGCAGGAGTACCTGTTATCAGCAGTATGGGCGCAGGAAATAAATTGGATGCGACGGCTTTTGAAGTGGCAGATATCTATAAGACTTCCGTATGTCCGCTTGCGAAAGTGATGAGACGAGAACTTAAGAAGCGGGGCGTCAAAGATTTAAAGGTTGTTTATTCCAAGGAAGAACCTGTTCCGTCCAAAGAATATGACGAAAAGGGCAATCTCATTGAACGGGAGAAGAAAGGAACTGCGGGAAGAATAGCTCCGGGGAGTATTGCATTTGTTCCGTCTGTAGCAGGATTGATTCTGGCAGGAGAAGTTGTAAAGGATTTGAGTGGATATTTAGAATTAGAATAATCAATGAACGAGAAAAGTACCTTGATTATTGTTGCAGTATTATATGCAGCTTTAATATCAAGGTACTTTTTTGTTGTTAGATGACGTTAAAATATTTCCATTTTCCGGATGTAAATCTGGTTGCAAAGAAAATCGTTTTTACTATCCAGTCAACGCACATAGCAAGAGCAATGCCGATTACTCCCCAGTTGAAAAGGACACTGAAAAGATAGGATAGGGTTAAACGGACAAGTACGGTAGACAAAATGGAAACAAGCATAGTATAGCGTACATCTCCGGCAGCACGGAGCCCGTTGCTGAGTGCACCTGTAAAAGGAAAGGTTAACGCATTAAAAATATTATGGATCAACACAAGAATGAGAATTAAATTCTTTGTTTCTTCGTTCAGAGCGTATAAACGTAAAAATAACGGTGTGAATAAAAAGATTAATACATTCCAGAATACAGATAGCAGAATGGTAATTTTTAATAGTTTTCTATAATAATATTCTGCTGCTTCTATATTTTTCTGCCCCATACATTGCCCGATTACAGTGATAAAAACAGGAGCCATGGCCAGACCGGCAAGTGCGGCTAATGACCAAATTGTTTGTGCAACACCATTAGCGGCGATTTGATATGTTCCAAATAGGGCGACGATACTGCTAAGTGCAACTTTAACTAATTGAAAAATACCATTTTCAACTCCATTAGGAATAGCAATTCGTAATATATTTTTAATCATGTTACCGTTCCAGGAAAGTATATATTTCCAATGATAGGAAACGGAGTTGTTCGTTTTAAAGCAAAGCACAGTGATAACAACAGCCGAAAAGACTCTGGCAATAAAAGAAGGGTAGGCAACTCCGGCAACTCCGGCTTTAAAGACGAACACTCCGAGTAGATTTCCAACTATGTTAATAATATTAGAAATGACAGAAATGTACATAGCTGTTTTTGTGTCCCCGAAACTGCGGAACATTGATATTCCGGCATTATAAATTGCAATAGCAGGATAAGAGTATGCTGATATACGCAGATAGACAACGCATGCATTCATAACGTCGGCTTCCACTTGACCGAACATAATTTTTAGTATTGGTTTGTCTGCGATAAGAATAATAAAAGAGAGTATAATTGCAAAACTACATGAAAAAGAGAGCAGTCGGCTTGCTGCTTCACCGGCTTGTTCTTTTTTCCCTTTACCAATATATTGACTGATTACAACGGCTCCGCCGGATGCCAGTGCGGAGAAGAGATAAATAAATATTGTATTAAATTGATTTACGAGAGAAACACCGGAAATGGCTGCTTCACCGGCATAACTTACTATGATTGTGTCGGCAAGACCTACTAACATGACCAATAACTGTTCAAAAAATAATGGAATGACCATGTTTTTTAAATCTTGATTTGTAAACAAAAGTTGTTGTTTCATTAGGATCACCTTGAAAAATATAGTATGTATTTGAAAATAGGTTTTATATATTTTCCTTGAGTTGTTCTATAAATTTTCTGGAAGCATTGGATAATAAAGCATCTTTTTTCCATACAAGTACAGAGCCGGTCTTTAATGCCGGTTTTAAAGGAATGAAAGTTAAATCTTCAAAGTCTGCTTCTAAATCCAGACATAATGCTGTACCCACATTATTTTTGACCATATTTGCAGCATTCATCAAAAGGTTATAAGTTGCTGCTATTTCAAGCTGTTCATAGGAAGTGCCAAACCAATTTTTAAGTTCCTCCATAACCTGCAATCTTTGTGCAGTAATGAGTGGAATGTGGAGTAGGTCGCGGGGGGAGACAGAAAATTTTTGAGATAGAGGTGAGTCTGATTTGACTAAAATTCCCCAGCGTTCCTGCTTCGGCATGTGCAGATAAGAATAGGTGCTGATATCTACTGGTTTTGTAAGTAGTCCCATATCTAATAAACCCGCATCTAATTTTTCTTTAATTTCATCGGCAGCAGAACTGAAAATCTTAAACTGCACATTGGGATATTGTTTACGAAAATTAGCCATGTTTTGGGAGATTAAAGTCATACTTTTTGTTTCGCCGCAACCAATAGAAATTGTGCCGACAAGTTCCTCTTTGATTGTTTGCAGATCTTGATGAGTTTTTTCTGTGAGTGAAAGAATTTCCTGAGCTCTCTTTTTTAAAAGTAAGCCTTCTTTTGTTAAAAGAAGCTGTCGTTTCTCTTGATAAAACAAAGTAACGCCAAGCTCGGCTTCTAATTGTTTTAATTGTCTTGATAAAGTAGGTTGTGTAATATGGAGACGTTCAGCTGCATGAGTAATGTTTTTTTCTTCAGAAACGGTTAAAAAATATCGTAAAATGCGCAATTCCATGGGATTTCTCCTTTTTCTTTTCATTGTAGCAAGAAAAAGTTGATGCATCAATGAAGGATGTGGTTTCAATAATATGGGAGAAAGAGCAGAGACAAATTTTGTCCATGCTCTTTCAGGAAGATTAATATTGAGTTGAGGATTACTTTAAATGTTGTTGTTCTTGATTACATCTTGGTACCAGTAAAAACTGTCTTTTTTAATGCGGGTCATTTCTTTGATATCGGTTTCGTCACGGTCGATGTATACGAATCCGTAACGTTTTCCATAGCCTTGGTGTGTACTGACAAGATCCATAAAAGACCAAGGACAGTATCCGATTAATTCGACACCGTCGGTGATAGCCAGTTGAGCCTGTTCAAAGTGGCTTTTCAGGTAATCAATACGATACTCATCGTGAATCCTGTTGTCTTCTGTCAGAATATCGTGGGTGCCGAGGCCATTTTCCGTGATCAAAATAGGAAGGTGGTATCTGTCATAGGTTCTGCGAAGGGTTACACGCATACCTATCGGATCGATGAGCCAGCCGTATTTGGTCTTTTCCAGATAAGGATTTGTGGCAGCACGGTAAACACCTTCTTCGCCAATCATTACCTGCTGATCGCCATTTCGAGGCTGTCTGTCTGTTCCATCATTTTTTGCAGCGCTTACAGTAGCTGTAGCATAGTAATTGAGACCGAGGTAATCTGGCTTTGCACTTGCTAAGAGTTCCATATCCCCTTCTTCTATCTCAGGTATACAGCCTTGTTCTTCCAGATAAGACCATACAAGAGGAGTATATCGTCCATAGACTGCAACATCATAGTAGAGCCAGCAACGAATGCTTTCCCAGTTGTCTGCAGCAAGAGCATCAGACGGATTACATTTTTCCGGATAAATAGCAGTGATGTTCGGTGCAGGTCCGATTTTTGCGCCGGGACACATTTGATGACATAAAAGAGTTGCCTTTGCAGAAGCAACAAACATGTTATGGCACTGCTGATAGAGTTCTTTTTTAGAAGGAACTCTTCCGGGATTCATTGCATTTGGGTGGTTAATCATTACATTTTGTTCATTGATGGTCAGCCAGTACTTTACTTGGTCACCGAAATTGGTAAAAAGAACTTTGGCGTATTTTTCAAAACTATCAACAGTATGGCGGTTTGCCCACCCGCCTTTTTCGTGCAGTTTTAAAGGTAAATCAAAATGGAACATTGTCACGATCGGTTCGATTTGATTTGCCAGAAGTTCATTGAGCAGTTCACGATAGAACTGGATGCCGGCTTCATTAATCTCACCATCACCGTCAGGAATGATTCTGGTCCATGCGATGGAAAAACGATAAGCCTTTAAACCTAATTCTTTCATCAGTTTCACATCTTCACGAAAACGATGATAGTGATCACTGGCAACTTTAAAATCAGTAATTCCCTCCGGAGGCTCATGTAAATCCTGAACGGATAATCCTTTGCCATCTTCGTTATAAGCGCCCTCTACCTGATAGGCAGAAGTAGAAGCACCCCATAGGAAGTTATCTGGAAATGGTTTTAATGTTTTATGGAACATTATCTTTCCTCCTGTCGCATACTATCTAGTTACTTGAATCAGTTCCATACCTGTTGTAACGTTTCCTGTTGTCAGTAGTTTAACATCGCTGTATTCATCCGTGTTTGTAACGATGACCATTGTCTGCGTAGAATAACCATCTGCTACAATACCATTTCGATCAAAAGTAACAAGTTTCTGACCGGCAGATACGGTGTCGCCCTGTTTTACGTGAGCTTCAAAGTGTTTACCGTTTAATTCTACAGTATCGATACCTATATGAACTACGATTTCCATACCATCAGTGGATTTGATGCCTATAGCATGATGAGTAGGGAATAAAGTTGCTATTGTTCCGGAAAAAGGTGCAGTTACGATGTTGTCGGATGGAACAATCACACAGCCCTTACCAAGTGCCTCTGAAGCAAAAGCTTCATCCTTTGCTTGGTTTAAAGGGAGAACTTCGCCTGTTACAGGTGCGGCAGCAATCCCTTCTGTTGAAGAAGAATTAGTTGTAATAGTATTTTCACTATTATTTACGAGGTTTTTTTTTAAGTTGTCCTTTTTTTCAAAGCGGACACTCAGCACATATGTTAAAACGCCGGTTACAACGCAGCCGATGATGATGGCAATAATGATGTTGTAGAAATAAGTCATTGTATTATCGCCAATATAAAGAAGAACTGCAGGTAAACCGGAAGAGCCGGTTGCAAAACGATGAGTATGTGTAAGGCCGGCATAGAGACCACCGCATGCACCACCAATCATAGCAGAGATTAAAGGATACTTTTTAGGAAGGTTGATACCGTAAAGGATAGGCTCTGTAATACCCATGTATGCGGTGATAGAACCGGATGCAGCAGTCTGTTTTGTGTCTTTGTCCTTTGTGCGGAGTGCTACAACAAGACCTGCTGTTGCCTGACACATGTTAGAGATAACGCAACCAGGACCAAAGATACTGTCATAACCGAGCTGGGACATCTGCATAACACCTAATGGTGCAACACCATTGTGGATACCGAACATAACCATAACAGGGAGGAGGCCACCGATAAGAATAGCAGGAGCCCAACTTGCATTTACACTTAAGAAGGTAAAGAATTTAGCCAGATATCCGCCAAGAATACTTCCGATAGGTCCTAAAACAGAGAATGCTAAAGTTCCCATGATTAAGAACGTAAGCATTGGAACGAATACGAGTTCCACAGATTTTGGGATTCTCTTTTTTAAGAATTTCTCAATAAAAGACTGTGCAAAAATTACCAAAATAATAGGAATTACGCTTGAAGCATAGCCTGCAAGTGTAAATGGAATCACTCCGAAGAAATGAACCGGTTCACCAGCGGATACAAGAGCTGTCCAGTTTGGATGAAGCATCATTGCGGCTACACCGGCAGCAAGGATTGGGTTACATTTTAATTTCTGTGCCTGTGAAAATGCTAAAAGAATTGGAAGGAAGTAGAATACTCCATCCGCAAATACATTCAGCATGTAGTAAGTCTGGGAAGAGGTGTCGATTAATTTGAACACAACAAGAAGTGCCATAACTGCTTTTACCATACCAGCACCGGATAAGGCAGGAATGATTGGCTGGAAAGTGCCGGCAACGAAATCAATTACGGTTTCTGCAATATTCTTTTTCTCTCCTGTATTTGAAGAAACGGCATTTTTGTTTGTATCAACCAATTTTTCGACTTCTTCGAATACATCTGCAACATGTGTTCCGATTACTACCTGGTATACGCCAGCATTAATGATAACTTTTGTTACACCTTTTGTTGCTTCTAAAGCAGCGGTGTCTGCAATTTTCTCATCAGCAAGAGTAAAACGTAATCTTGTTTGGCAATGGCGCACATGATTAATGTTTTCTTTACCGCCGACCAGTTTTACAATATCGGCAGCCAGTGATTCATATTTTTTGCTCATTTGTACTTTTCTCCTTTTTCATTTAACACGCTGATTACCCAGAGAGAAGACCGGTCATTTCAAGAGTTCTTTGTGTTGAAGAAAATATAACAATTTTATGGTTGAATTTTCAATGCGGTTTGGACAGAGTGAAAAAAAGTTTCACGAAATTTGTCTGATTCTAGGGGGGAAAATGAAAAAAGATGCTATTTAATCTAACATTTCCTTAAGACAGGCCTTTCTTCCGTATTCAAGAACTTTGGAGGTACGTACTTTATGAACGTAATTGGCTTCATAATCTCTGTTAAAACAGCAAGAAAAAAGAACGTTTAAAACATAATGAATAGATTCTTCTGTGGAAAAATTAGATATTTTAGTATACAAATGTTCTCTTGATGAGATTGTAAGTACACAGTCTGCATGTTGACGGAGATAATTATTGCCGCCACTGGTGATTCCAATGATGGGTACTTTCTGTTCTTTCAATGTTTTAATTTGTTTCAGATACTCTAATGTTTCGTTATTTCCGGCATAGGAAATAATAATTGCACAATCCGAAGAGGTCTGACCGTATGCGGTAACACCAACTTCGCCGCTTTTGGCAATAGCTGCTTCTTTGCCTATAGTAAGCAGTTTTCTGCGAAACAGTTCCCCAAGATAGATGTTTGGGCTTGCACCATAGATGACCACTTTTTTGGCTCGTATAATGTAATTGACAGCCCGGCCGAGCATATTTAAATCAAGTTGATTTTCGGTGTCTTCGATACTCTCTATCTGTACCTTCTTTATTTTGGTTAAAATGGTTTTCATAGAATCTTTTTCGGAAAATGGGAAGTTGACGTCTACAGCATTATCATATTTTTCCTGATGACGCATTTCGGAAACAAAATCATGAATGAAATCTTTCCATCCCTGATAACCTAAAGTTTTTGCAAAACGGGTTACAGTTGCTTTTGAAGTAAATGTAGCTTCAGCTATATCCTGGATTTTATATGTGTGAAGATTCTTTTGTTCTTGTAATACATATTCTGCGACTGTATGCCGGGCATCTTTATAAAGCATGGCGATTTCTTCAATTCTCTGAATCAGGTACATCGTATTACCTCCGCATTATAGAAAAAAGGATGAGATAGATAATTCATATGTATATTTTAGCGCTTGTTTCGTTGGGGTGTCTAATGCCTGAAATGAATGGAGAAGAATGCCTGGGAGGTATAAATAGAAGTTGTGACAATTAACAATATTTTTCTAAAAATTCATTCATGTTGAGGATTTCCGGAGATGAAATATCAAGAACAAGAAAGTCTTTGTCTCCGGTAAGGAATACATCGATATTTTCAAGAATGGCTGTTGCCAGAATAGGATAGTCTTTACGATTATATTATATGTATTGGAAGAGAAAAAATAATGGAAAAAACAAGAAAATTCAAAGAATTAGTAATTGCTCATCCTTGACAAAAACCATCCGCTTCAATATAATAAGTACAGTTTCATAAAACCAAAAGGCTTTGATAAGACCAAGTAATAAGAAGGGAAACCAACAGAGAGTAACCGGCTGCTGAGAGGTGCGGGGGAAGCTTCTTATGAATACCTCTTTGAGCTGCACACCGAACGCATTGGTGAATTTAATTCTCAAGTATTTGAGATGAAGTGCTGATATCAGTAGGCTGTGACGTAAGGCATGCGTTATTTGTCCCCGCTATAACCTGATTGATATAATAATCGGAACGTAGTGGCTGAGGCAGGCAGTGTGAGCTGTCTGTAAAGTAAGGTGGTAACACGTAAGCTATGGCTTTCGTCCTTATAGTTATATGAGGATGAAAGTCTTTTTTAATTCTATAAGAAACTTTGTTTCTATAGAATTAAAATGCTCCGCATGGATCGCACTGCGGCGGAGCAGAAACATGTCGCCTGGCGACCCGCCGCAGGCGAGTGTCTCGCAAGCGAGACACTATGTTCTGTAATAGAAAGCGACCTGTTGCAGACATTCATTCTCGCAGGAACAATCATTATTTATAGAAGAAAAAGGAGTACAAAACAATGACAATCTATGACGAACTGGTTGCCCGCGGTCTTATCGCCCAGGTAACAGATGAAGAAGAAATCAAAGAATTAATCAACAACGGGAAAGCAACATTCTACATCGGTTTTGACCCGACAGCAGACAGCTTACACGTAGGTCATTTCATGGCGTTATGTTTAATGAAGAGACTTCAGATGGCAGGTAACAAACCGATTGCGTTAATCGGCGGCGGTACAGCTATGATTGGCGACCCATCTGGCCGTACAGATATGCGTCAGATGATGACAAAAGAAACTATCCAGCACAACTGCGACTGCTTCAAGAAACAGATGGAACGTTTCATCGACTTCTCTGAAGGTAAAGCGATGATGGTAAATAACGCTGACTGGTTATTAGACTTAAACTACGTAGAACTCTTACGCGAAGTTGGCGCACACTTCTCCGTTAACAGAATGCTTACAGCAGAATGCTACAAACAGAGAATGGAAAAAGGCTTAAGCTTCCTTGAGTTCAACTACATGATCATGCAGAGTTACGACTTCTTAGAACTCTACAGAAAATACGGCTGTAACCTTCAGTTCGGCGGCGATGACCAGTGGAGCAACATGCTTGGCGGTACAGAACTGATCCGTCGTAAACTTGGCAAAAATGCATGTGCCATGACAATCACACTTCTTCTTAACTCTGAAGGCAAGAAGATGGGTAAAACAGCAAAAGGCGCAGTATGGTTAGATGCAAACAAGACAACACCTTTCGAATTCTACCAGTACTGGAGAAACGTTGCTGATGCTGACGTATTAAAATGTATCAAGATGCTCACCTTCCTTCCTCTTGAAGAAATCGAAAAGATGGAAAACTGGGAAGGCTCTGAACTTAACAAAGCAAAAGAAATCTTAGCTTACGAACTTACAAACCTTGTTCATGGGGAAGAAGAAGCAGCAAAAGCACAGGAAGCTGCAAGAGCACTCTTTGCAAGCGGAAGCGCAGCAAATATGCCGACATATGAAGTGCAGGAAGCTGACCTTGTAGAGGGCGCTATCGACATCTTATCTCTTCTCCACGTATCCGGCCTTGTACCTTCCAAATCCGAAGCAAGACGTGCTGTAACACAGGGCGGTGTAACTGTTGACGGTGAGAAAGTAACAGACATCAAGACTGTTTACACAAAAGAACAGCTTGCAGGAGAAGGCATCGTATTAAAACGTGGTAAGAAGAACTTCCGTAAAATTACTATGTAATAAAAAACTGTTGTAACATCATAATTAACATAATGAAAAAAGACCTGAAATGCATTCAGAAAACCGCATCGTCACAACTTGTTGTGAACTAAGGTTTTCGAATCATTTCAGGTCTTTTTTTTAGGTTATTTTTTACAACAGCTTTTAGTAAATAGTTTAGGCAGGCTTCATTTTGGAGAGGAGAGAGTGAAGTCTGCCTAGAAGAGGATTTATGAAAAAGATACAACATACGGGAAATGGGATATCCCGTTGTTATGATTATAGTCTAAAGGACACTTGTGTAAAAAATATGTGGGAGATGTGTTTTATTTGTGAAACATATCTCCCGCGTTTTGTTGTAGTTATGAAATTAAATGGTATATCAGAGCAATCTATTATGCTTCAAATACATGGATCTTTACGAGTAAACGGTACATTTTAGTGCCAAGAGGCATTTCCTTGATTTCTTCTTCTGTTAACACGTGGAAGAGAAGGAGGAGTGTTGCGTAGATGATGAGAGCCATCATAAAGGCAACAGCGAAACTGATAATGACGATTCCGCACAGGAACATCATCGCTTTGTAGATAACCAGACAGAGGAATCCCATAATGAGGGAGCAGACAGCTGGAAGAAGGAAGGTTGTTTTTACTTCCTGTTTGTAGCCGAGGGCTCTGCCGATGGACAGCCAGTTTAAGATACATACAACGAGGGCAAATGTTACATTGCCGATTACCAGTCCGATGACGCCCAGATTTAAGAATTTCAGCATAATGAAAATCAGTATAATATGAAGTACCAGAGAGATGGCGGAGTTGACAACGGATTTTTTCATTAAATCAATGCCCTGCAGGATGGAACTGCTCACAGTAGAAAGAGAGAAGAATACTACGGCGATAGATCCGATAGTAAGACATTTGACTGCGAGCTCTCCGGCCCTAGGGAACAGGATTGCAAGGATTGGTTCTGCAAGGAATGTCATACCTGCTGCTGCAGGAATAGCAATGAGCATGTTGAATTTGATCGTAGCCTTGATCTGAGAGTGGACGGCATCTTCGTCCCCTTTTACCCTGGAGGCTACAATGGATGGAATGGCAGAAGCGCCAAGGGCAGATGCGATTGCTACGGGAACATTTGTAAGGAGACGGTAGTAACCGGAATAAATGCCCCATAAAGCTTCTCTTTCAGAGGTTGCAATGCCGGCAGCCTCGGAGATATTGGAAAAGATGGATCCGTCTACGGTTCCGCTTAACTGATATACGGTCTGGCTTAGAATAATAGGAATAATAGTCGCAATCATCAGTTTGAAAATATCTTGATAACTGTCTTCTGCCCCTGTCTTATCCCGCCGAATCTGTTTTCGGAAAGTAGGACGGTAAAGATAGAAGACAAAAAGTAAAAAGCCAAAGGCGGCAAGGGCACCGAGGAAGGTACCGGTTGTACCGCCTGCTGCAGCATAAGAATCAATATATGGACTTGTGGCGAAAGTGTGCACAATGTAGGCAGGAAGAGCCACGCTGACAATGGCATGGACAACCTGTTCAATAATCTGGGAGAATGAGGTTGGAATCATAGTTCCCATACCCTGGAAAAGACCGCGGATAACGCCCATAACAGAGAAGACTAAGACGGTAGGAGCCAGTGCCTGGAGAGGAAGGGCCATGTTTGGTGTAGCAAATACATATTTTGCAATCAAATCGGCGCCAAAGAATAAAATTCCGCTCATAAGGGTACCGGAAACAACGGCAAAAGAAAGGGAGCATACAAGAATTCTTCTTACATTCTTGTATTCCTTTAAAGTAACTTTTGCAGAAACCATCTTGGATACGGCAAGAGGAAGACTGTAGGATGACAGAATTAAGCCCAGATTATAAATCTCATAGGCAAGACTATAAAGTCCCATCCCGGATTCGCCAAGAATATTGTTCATTGGAACGCGGTAGAGAAGACCGATCAATCGGACGATAATAGAGGCGGCTGCCAGTATACTTCCCTGCATCAATAAGTTTTGATTTGTCTTATTTGTACTCATATGTAAACCTCTTTAATAATATGAAATGAGACAGAAAACGCTTTCTGAATTACTTTATTCCTAATATTTAAGTATATCAAGTGGGAGTAATTTTGTAAATGATCTATCCAATTTTATGCATTGATGTGCATGCAGGTGTGGGGTCTTGCAATTAAAAAGGGGATTTGCTATAATCAAAATAACCATGTGCAAAGGACGGTCATTATGATAGAAGAAAGAAAGAACGAAAGAGTCAGGGTGCTGGGGGTCCAGGTGGATGCTTTAAAAACAGAACGTGCCGTGAATCTTACGATCCGTTATCTTGAAAAACACAAATTTGAATATATTGTATTTGCCAATACACCGGCAGCATTGTCCGGAAAGGAAGAAGAAAGCTTCGAGAATTATATTGATGAGGCTGCTTTGGTACTTCCCGGTGATTCTAATATAGAAGATGCTGTTGAGGCGGGAACATGGCTTGAGGAAGGAAAGACATATCAGGCGGAATATTTCCGAAAACTGTTTACCAGACTGAATAAACAGAGGGCTTCTGTTTTTCTTATGGTAGAAAAAGCTGACCAGCTTTCAAAGATAGAGAAGATTATTGAAGAAAAATACAACCGCCTTCAGAGAGAAAAGATTCATTGGCAGGAAGATGTTTCCATCGATGGTCTTGTGAATTCCATCAACAGTCTTGCTCCGGATATTCTTTTTATCTGCGCATCTCACGAAAAGATGAGTCATTTTCTGAAAGAACATGCATGTAAGATCAATGCAGGTCTTTGCTGTTGCATGGAGGAGGTTGTGACAGATTCTAAGACGGATATTTCCGACTGGATGTATTCTTCTAAAGTGCAGAGATTTCTGACAGAGATAAAAAACAGAATATCCCGCTTCCTTCATAATGTTCTTTTTAAGAAGCAGATGAAGCAGGTTCAGCAGCAGGAAAATACAGAAGAAGAATAAGTTAGAAAAAATACACATTTTTTTGTTATTTACCCTTTTCAAATTTGGTGAAATGTTATAGAATGTTTACAAAGAATGGGTAAATGTACGATTTATGATAATACTACCATAATAAAGAATGAGAGGAAAGTGAACGGGATGATTTCAAACCAGATATTACAGGACACAATTGACGGTATCAAGAATATTACCAGAGTTGATTTATGTGTAATGGACACAGAGGGTAAGCCGCTTGCTTCCACCCTGGACAATGTAGATGAGTATGAAAGTGCCGTGTTGGTATTTGCAGAATCATTGGCAGAGAGCCAGGCTTTACAGGGATATCAGTTTTTTAAGGTTTTTGACGAGAATCAGTTAGAGTATATTATCCTTGTAAAAGGGGAGACAGATGATGAATATATGATTGGAAAGATTGCGGCTTTCCAGATTCAGAATCTGTTGGTAGCATATAAGGAGAGATTTGATAAGGATAACTTTATTAAGAATCTTCTTCTTGATAACCTTCTTTTGATTGATATTTACAATAGGGCAAAGAAACTTCACATTGATACAGATGTAAGAAGAGTTGTATTTATTATTGAGACACAGAACGAGAAGGATACAGGAGCCCTTGAGACAGTGAAGAGTCTCTTCTCCGGGAAATCCAAGGACTTTATTACAGCGGTTGACGAGAAGAACATCATCTTTGTAAGAGAGGTGAAGCCGGGAGAGACCTATGAAGACCTGAGCAAGGTGGCACAGACTATCGTGGATGCCCTCGGCACAGAATCTTCTATGGGCGCCCATGTTGCCTTTGGTACAATTGTGAATGAGATCAAGGAGGTATCCAGATCTTACAAGGAAGCAAAGATGGCTCTTGATGTAGGTAAGATTTTCTACAGTGATAAGAATGTGGTTGCATACAGCAAGCTTGGTATCGGACGTTTGATTTATCAGCTTCCGCTTCCTCTTTGTAAGATGTTCATTAAAGAAATCTTTGAAGGGCGCAATCCGGATGATTTCGACGAAGAGACACTTACTACAATCAATAAGTTCTTTGAGAACAGCCTGAATGTGTCTGAAACATCCAGACAGCTGTATATTCACCGTAATACACTGGTATATCGTCTGGATAAACTTCAAAAGAGTACCAACTTAGATCTTAGAGTATTCGAAGATGCGATTACATTTAAGATTGCTCTGATGGTTGTAAAATACATGAAGTATATGGAGACTATGGATTTTTAGCCGGAATGACCAGGACAGATGCATAAATGTGCACTGTCCTTTTCCTATTGGGGCAATGGAAGGAGCAGTATGAGCAGGAAATTAAAAACAGTTCTGGCAGTGATCTTGGGTGTCGTCCTGTTTGCAGGCGGCTGTACAGCAGGATTTCTGTTAGACAGAGGAGATCAGGATAGAAAGCTTGCCGCAATGCAGATGCTGGTGGATCAGTACTATCTTGGCGAAACAGAAGAGATTCAATTTAAAGAAGGGGTCTATAAAGGATTTATGGAGCAGCTCAATGATCCATATTCTGTATATTACACCGAAGAAGAGTATAATGAACTGATGGAAGACGATTCCGGTCTTTATGTGGGAATCGGCGTGGTGGTCTCTCAGAATATATACACGAGGGAAGTGCTGATTACCCGCGTGTTTCAGAATGGACCGGCTGCAAAAGCGGGACTTCAGCGATATGATATTATCCTTGCGGTAGACGGCGTAGATGTGGCTGACATGGAGCTTACGGATATTGTGGATATGATCCGTGGTGCAGCAGATGACAAAGTTGTTCTAACGGTAAACCGCGATGGGAAAGAGATGGATATTGAATCGGAACGAGGCACCGTTAAGGCAGAGATGGTAGAGTATCAGATGCTTGACGAAGACAGCGGATATATTGTCATCTATGAATTTATTGAAACGACCTATGATGATTTTGTGAAAGGCTATACAGAACTTACAGAGGCTGGAATGGAGAATCTGATTCTTGATTTAAGATCCAATCCGGGCGGTCTGTTAGATCAGGTATACATGGTATCAGATGCTTTTCTTCCGGCAGGTTCCGTGGTAGTGTCAACAGAAGATAATCGGGGAAACAAAGAATATTTGAAAGCAGAGAATGAGGACACGATAGATATTCCTCTTGTTGTGCTGACAGATGGGTACAGTGCAAGTGCATCTGAGATTCTTGCAGGTGTCATCAAAGATTATGAGCTTGGAACCTTAATGGGACAGACTACATACGGCAAGGGAATTGTACAGAGAATCTTCCCACTTTCAGATGGATCTGCCATTAAGATGACCATTTCCAAATATTTCACACCGTCCGGCGATTATATTCATGACAAGGGAATTGAGCCGGATATTGTACTGGAAGAGATGTATATTGAGGAGAAAGGAGATACTATCCTTGATGATACATGGATTCAGGCCGCATTAAAAGTGCTTGAGAATTAAAAGAAAGAGGCTGTCCCAAAACATTTTACGATAGTATTTGCATTGGGATGGCCTCCTTATTTAGTGGACTAAAAAAGCAATGTTTAACTGGCGGAGCCAGTTAAGTATATTTTCTTCAAATGCGGCTTCCAGACGCTTGTCCAGGGTAAACGTCCGATAGGAAACTCCTGTTGTACAGGAAAGGTTTGTGCCGTCATAATGAATGTTTAAAAATAATCCATTGATGTTTTCGGCAGATAATGGTAAATTGTATTTGGTAAGAATCTGATTTGTATTTGCATTTGACAGCATGAGGATGATTTTCATGGAAAGAGGCGTTTTGGAGCCTTTGATCATGGAAAAAATCTGTGGCTTTATCTGAGCCCAGGGGATATAATCGGTTTGGGGAAGGGTTTCCAGCTCCTCCGTATTATAAAAGTCCTGATTCAGGCGGCCGTCAATATGATAGGAGACGGAAGTTTTGATGGAAGCTTCCCATAAATAAAAAGGATGAAAAAGGTCAGATCTGAGAAGCTGATTCATAAATTCTTTGACATCCTGAATTTGAATTGATAACATGAATACGCCTTTCTGTAAATAAACCAGATGAAAAAGGAATGGTAATCCTGTTACATTTTAGCACAAAAACTCCAAAAGGAGAATAAAAAGATCAGAATCAAAAGATTAGAATATAAAGATTAGATAGGAGACAGATTATGGAACAATTAATGCACCTGCTTCAAAACAGCGGGTCTCCCTACCAGGTGGTTGAAAACTGTGTAGAAAGATTAAAGGAAGCTGGATTTGAGGAGATGGACTGGCATAACGTGCTTTGTCCGGTTATGGGCGGCAAATATTATATGAAACCGTATAATACCATGTTGATTGCCTTTACTGTCGGAACAAAGAAAAGCTATTTTCAAAATATCCGTCTTGGCACAGCCCATACAGACCAGCCTTGTATTAAGGTGAAACCGAGTCCAGATATGAAAGAGCATGGTTATCTGAGAGCCAACGTGGAGATTTACGGAGGTCCGATTCTCTCCAGCTGGATGGACAGACCATTAAACCTTGCTGGCAAAATAATCTGCAAGAGCGACAAGATTTTTGAACCGCGTGTAATCGTATATGACAGTAAAAGACCGGTTGCTGTTGTACCGAACCTTGCAATTCACATGCAGCGCGATGTGAACAAAGGTATGGAATTAAACAGACAAAAAGATATGATACCGATTCTTGCCACACTTTCTGAAAAGTGGAACAAGGATGATTGTTTCCTGCATTTCCTTGCTGAAGAAGTGGGAATAGACAAAGACGATATTATCGATTTTGGTTTATATTTCTATAATGCAGACGAACCGGAGTTGATTGGATTTGACAATGAGTTCATCTCTTCGCCAAGACTTGATAATTTAACTTCTGTCAGCGCATTGGTTGACGGTCTTATCAATGGATACCGTGAAGACGGTATGAACATGATCGTTCTTTATGATAACGAAGAGATTGGCAGCAGAAGTAAACAGGGAGCGGATTCCAATCTGATTGAACTTGTTCTCAAATCGCTTCTCAAAGGCCTGGGGCAGACAGAGAATCAGTATCTTCAGACAATCGCTCACAGTATGTACCTCTCCGTAGATGCAGGACATGCGGTGCATCCAAATGTACCGGAGAAATGCGATCCTACAAGCAAGCCGGTTCTTGGAAAAGGTATCTTAATAAAGACCCATGCGAATCAGCTTTATGTATCCGACAGTGAGATGTCCGGAGCCATCAGACAGATGCTTGACAAGTGGAATGTACCTCGTCAGAACGGCATTTCCCGTTCTGATATTCCTGGCGGACGTACTTTGGGACCGATCCTTTCTACCGTACTTCCAATGAAGGGGGCAGATATCGGTATGCCAATGCTTGCGATGCATTCTGCAAGGGAATTGGCAGCAACAGCAGATTATGAAGGACTTAAGACATGCATTTGTGCATTTTTTACAGAACATTAAAGGAGAACCAAGATGAGAGTAGCAATTGCAAATGATCATGCGGCAACAGAATTAAAATTCCAGGTAAAGGAATACTTAGAGTCCAAAGGTTATGAAGTAATCAACTTTGGTACAGATACAGGCGACAGCTGCAACTATCCGGAATTCGGTGAGGCAGTGGGCAAGGCCGTTGTAAGCGGGGAAGCAGATAAGGGAGTTCTTATCTGTGGAACAGGAGTTGGAATCTCCATCGCAGCCAACAAGGTAAAGGGTGTTCGTGCCGTTGTATGCAGTGAACCGGTAACAGCAAGACTTTCCAAAATGCACAACGACTCTAATATCGTTGCATTTGGTGCAAGAATCGTAGGCTTCGAGACAGCAAAAGCAATCCTTGATGCTTTTTTTGATACAGAATACGAAGGCGGAAGACATCAGAGACGTATTGATATGATTTACGAGATTGAAGAACGCCAGTAAATAATAAGCAATAAAAAAGAACCGGAATTCCGGTTCTTTTTATTATTCTTTTTATTATTTCTTTTTTGTATTCTTAGTTTCTTCTGCTGCGGAGAAAGAGTTTGCTTTCGCGCGAAGTTTCGCCATGAAGCTTTTTTTCTTTGGTGCTTCTACTACTACGTGGCGGACACCCTGAACTTTCATAATATAAAGTCCGCTTACGACAGCTTTCACTTCTTTCTTTACAGGAACAAGGTCAAAGATTTCTTCATCACAGATGAATGTCATAATCTGTGGGCCAACCTTTGCTTTTACTACAGGAACTTTGGAACCTTTTAAGTACCAAGGTGTTTCATCTACTGCAATCTTAGGAAGACCAGCTTCTTTTAATTTCATTCTCTTTTTATCGATGATGAGCATCTTCATGTTCTGAGCGTGAGCGCCTAACTGCTCTCTCTGTTCTGCCTGTTTCTTCTGCAGTTTGCGGCCCCAGAAATACATTCCGACCATTATTCCCAAGAAGATAAGGCAACAGATAAGTAAAACAATCCATGGATTAGACATGGGGTACCTCCTTATGTGTTTTCTTTTTTGTCGTTATATATGCATATCTATTCAATTATACCATTTATTTTTTAATATGCAACTCAAAAATATAACAAAAAGCCCCTGTTTTTTGGTAAAAACAAGGGCAAAAGTTTAAATCTCCTGTTTGTGGCTGTTTAACATCTCCTTAATTATGTTCTGAGTATATCCGCTTAAGAAACGTCTCTCCTCTTTGGCAAGGTCATTGATAATAATCGGTTTGCCAAAGGTAATGCGGACTTTGCCAGGCTTTACGCTAAAGTGAGCATTGTTCTCGAAGATGTCTGCTGTGCCGGAGATGGCAACAGGGAGAATGGGCACGTTTGCCTTTTCGGCCATCTTTGTACTGCCTGCTTTAAATTCTAACATCTCTTCCGCCTGGTTTCTTGTTCCTTCCGGGAAGATAAACATGGAGTAGCCTTTTTTCAGTTCTTCCGTGCCTTTCTTAATTGTCTTGATTCCTTCGCGGATGTTGTCTCTATCTAAGAAGAGGCAGTTAATGCCGCGCATCCAAAGGTTGAAAACAGGAACTTTGTCCATCTCAATCTTGGACACATATCCGGTGCCGCCTTTGATACTAACATAAGTCGTAAGGATATCAAGGTAGCTTTGGTGGTTTCCTACAAAGAGGACAGCGCCTTCCGGAATGTTTTCCTGGCCGTCTGCTTTAATGTGTACACCGCAGATCCAGAGGATGAAAGTAAAGGCCCAGTGGATGATCTTTCGGCAGATACGAATCTGTAAGTCCGGATTCTTTCTGGATATAAGATATAAAACCAGATCCAGCGGAAGGGTAATCAATAAAAACAGAAAGATGAAGAGAAATACAAAAAATGTTCTAATCATAGTGAATTGCACCTTCTATTTGTGTGATGATGAACAGTTACTTTTATTCAGTTTCTTCTGCTGCTGTTTAGTCAGAAGTTTTTGCTTCTTTTTCCGGTGCCCGATATCTTCCGTAAAGCTTGGTGATGGAAAGAAGATAGTTGGCAAGACCGTCTGTTAAATCTTCTTTCTTATAGCGGTAACCCCAGTTGCCTTCTGCAACACCAGGTACGTTCATACGGAATGTTTCATCCTGGCCTAACAAATCCTGCATAGGAACAACGGCTTTAAGAGCAGGGCTGCCAAAACAGGTACGGATGAAATCCCAGTGAATCTGGCTGCCGTTAGTGTTCATAAAGCGGCGTACCACATCTTTTGTCTTCTCGTCTGCTTCCTTATACCAGCCTACGGTTGTGTTGTTGTCATGTGTTCCTGTATAGGCCACACAGTTAGATGTTGTTGTATTATAAGGAAGATGTACGTTGCCTGGATTTCCGTCAAAGGCAAACTGAAGAACCTTCATGCCGGGAAGACCGGTGTAGTCACGAAGAGCAACAACGCCTTCTGTAATAATGCCAAGGTCTTCTGCGATAATAGGAAGGTCATCACCTAAGGCAGCTTTTACTGCATCAAAGAATTCTTCTCTTGGACCCGGTTCCCAGTGGCCCTCAAGGGCAGTTTCTGCGTCGGCAGGAATGGACCAGTAATCCTGGAATGCACGGAAATGGTCGATTCTCAAGATGTCGCAGAGAGAGAGCTGGGCCTTGATTCTGGAAATCCACCATGCATAGCCATCTTTTTTGTGTTCCGGCCATTTGTAGAGAGGGTTGCCCCAAAGCTGGCCTGTCTTGCTGAAATAATCCGGCGGAACACCGGATACTACAGTTGGGAATCCGTCTTCTGTTACATAGAACAGTTCAGGAGATGCCCATACGTCGGAACTGTCATCGGACACAAAGATAGGAATATCGCCGATGATGGAGATACCTTTCTCATTGGCGTAGGCTTTTAATTCAAACCACTGTTTATAGAAGATAAACTGAAGGAATTCGATGTAAGCTATCGGCTCAGCAAGGCGTTCTCTCCAGAGTTTCTTAGTCTCTTTGTCAGGGCGTCGAATCTGAAGAGGCCATGTATGCCAGGATTCTCCGTTGAAATAATCTTTTAATGCCATGAAAAGGCTGTAATCGGAAAGCCAGAAGTCCTGTTCCTGTTTAAATGTTTCATATTCTTCGTAGAGCTCATTTTTTGCTGTATGTAATTGGAAAGAGCGGAATGCTTTCTTAAAAAGGGGATCCTTACACGCCGGTACGATACTGTAATTGACTCTGTCCCCTTTTACCGGATAGAACATATCAAGGTCTGCCTTTAATAAAAGACCATACTCGAACAACTTGTCCGGGCTGATTAAATAGATTTGTCCCGCAAAAGAAGAATAAGCGGAGTAAGGGGATCCGTCTGTTGGTCCCAGAGGAAGGATCTGCCACAGGGTCTGTCCTGCTTTTTCCAAAAAGTCGATAAAGTGATATGCTTCCGGTCCAAGGTCACCAATGCCGTATGGTCCAGGGAAGGAGGTTGGGTGTACAAGGACGCCTGACTGACGTACAGGTACGGATGGTTTGTATGTTTTGTTCATGGTCATAATCTCCTTATATAGATAAGTGATAGTGTGTCGTGGTATTGTCCGAAAAATCGGACACAAGGATATAGGGGTAAATTGACACCTTATTATTATAAACAAAAAAAGAGGGAAAGGCAAGGAAGTCATGAGAGTCAGAAGAAATCCCATGGCTGCTGCGGGACAAAGAGGAATTCATATGGACAAACCTTAAAAATCTCTTTATAATATATTCTGGCAAAAAATCGAAAGAATGCAGATACTATAGGATGTAAAATATGTACATCAAAATGAAACAGAGAAAGGAAGACACAAGGATGAAACTTATCGTTGGCCTGGGCAACCCTGACAAAGAATATGAAAACACAAGACACAATATCGGGTTTATGGCAGTGGATGCACTCGGACAGGCGTATGGAATTACCGTAAACACATTAAAACATAAAGCTTTGATCGGCAAAGGAATGATAGAGGGAGAGAAAGTTATTCTGGCAAAACCGGTGACTTATATGAATCTGAGCGGTGAGGCTGTAAGAGAAATCTCCGATTATTACAAAATTCCGGCAGAAGATGTGATTATTATCTATGATGATACTACCCTGGATGTTGGATTTATGAGAATCCGAAAGAAAGGCAGTGCCGGAGGCCATAACGGGATGAAAAGTATTATTGCCCACCTTGGAACAGAGGATTTTCCAAGAGTGAAGATCGGCATTGGTGAGAAGAGACCGGGACAGGATTTGGCAGACTATGTTCTTAGCCGCTTCCCAAAAGAAGATAAAGAAATGCTTACAAAGGTACTGGATGATACAAAAAAAGCAATTGCTCTTATGGTATGGGATGACATAGGAGAGGCTATGAACTTATATAATAAGAAGAAAGAGAAAAAGAAGAAAGAAAAGCCTGTTATAAATTCTGATCTTACAAAGACAGCAGGGCAGAAAGAGGCAGAGGAATCGAAAGAAAGAGAGGTAGAGAATGCATCTGTTAAGTGCGGTTTTGGAGCAATGGGCTCCGGTGATGGAAATAAAAACAGCAATGGAGAAGAATCAGTTTCCCCTGCATGTGACAGGGTGTGTGGAGAGTCAGAACTGTCACCTGGCGGATACACTGGGGAAAGATTATAAATACCGGCTCATTGTAACCTATAATGAGCAGAGGGCAAAAGAGATATATGAAGATTACGCTTATTTTGATCAGAATGTATATCTGTATCCGGCGAAGGATATTCTCTTTTATCAGGCAGATGTACAGGCCGGTTTAATCGGAAAACAGCGTCTGGAGATTATAAAACAGATTCTATCCGGGCAGAACGTGACGGTTATTCTGACGGTGGACGCTTTGATGGACAAACTTGCTCCTCTGGAAGCGTTAAAAAAAGAAGTTTTTGCTATTGAGCCCATGCAGATTCTCAATGTGGAAGAATTGAAGGAAAGACTGCTTTATCTTGGATATGAGAAGACGGCAGCCGTTGAGATGGCGGGACAGTTCGCCATTCGAGGCGGAATCATTGATATCTTCCCTCTCACAGAAGATAGTCCTTATCGTATCGAAATGTGGGATGATGAGGTGGATTCTATCCGTCGTTTTGATGCAGACAGCCAGCGTTCGCTGGAGAACGCAAAAGAACTGATTATTTATCCTGCCAGCGAGATGGTTCTTGAGCCGAAACGCATGGAAAAAGGAAAAGAACGGATCCGGAAGGATTTTAAGAAGAATTATGATGTACTGTTTGGCAGTTTTAAGACAGAGGCAGCAGCACGGCTGAAAAAGACAACGGATCAGATTCTTGGCGAGCTGGAAGACTTCTATCGTGTAACAGGAATGGACAGTCTGATTACTTATTTTTATGAAGAAACGGTTTCTCTTCTTGATTATTTTCCAAAAGAAGATACCGTAATCTTTCTTGACGAATATGCAAGAATGAAGGAGCGGGCAGAAAGTTATGCCGCAGAATTTCGTGAAAGCATGAAACACAGGCTGGAACAGGGCTATGTGCTTCCGGGCCAGGCGGATGTGCTCTATTCTTATGGAGAGGCAGAAGCTATGATAACATCTGCCAATGTAATCTTCCTGACCATGCTGACCTATCAGGTTCATGGCATGGGAATCAAGGAGACCTTCCATCTGGAAACAAAATCTATGCCGACTTATAATAACAGTTTTGAACAGCTCGTAAAAGATCTGGAACGATACAAAAAGCAGAAATACAAAATGATCATCCTGTCTCCGTCCACCACGAGAGCCAAACGTCTTGCAGAAGATATTTTTCAGGCAGGACTTCCTGCGGTCTTCCTTCCGGAGATTAACAGAGAACTGGTGGCAGGGGAGATTATTGTCAGTCCGGGAAAAATCAACAGAGGATTTGAGTATCCGGATTTTGGGTTAATGATTGGAACGGAAACGGACATTTTCAGTGCAAGAGCAAGAAAGAAAAGTAAGATTAACCAGCATAAGGTATATTCCGGCCAGAAGATTGGCAGTTTCATGGAACTTAATGTTGGTGATTATGTCGTGCACGAAAAGCATGGTCTAGGAATTTACCGGGGAATTGAGCAGATTGATGTGGACGGCGTGGGAAAAGACTTCATCAGTATTGAATATAAAGGCGGCAGTAATCTGTTTATTCCGGCAACCCAGCTTGACCTGATCCAAAAGTATGCAAGCTCTACGGCGAAAGTGCCTAAGCTGAACAAATTAGGCGGCACGGAATGGGAGAAGACAAGAAAGCAGGTGCAGACCCATGTTAAGAAACTTGCTTACGATCTTGTGCAGCTCTACGCAGCCCGTCAGGCGAAAAAGGGATTTGCATACTCGGAAGATACGGTATGGCAGAAGGAATTCGAAGAGTTATTTCCCTATGAGGAGACAGAAGACCAGTTAAAGGCAATTGAAGCGATTAAGAAAGATATGGAGAGCACCAAGATTATGGACCGTCTGCTCTGCGGCGACGTAGGATATGGCAAGACAGAAGTTGCCATCCGTGCTGCATTTAAAGCGGTTATGGACAGTAAGCAGGTGGTATATCTGTGCCCGACAACCATTCTTGCCCAGCAGATTTATAATACTTTTTGTGAAAGAATGAAGAATTTCCCAATCCGTGTTGCCATGCTGTCAAGATTTATCACTCCGGCAAGACAGCGTGATACTATTCAGGGATTAAAAGACGGCAGAGTGGATATTGTGATTGGGACTCACAAGGTTCTGTCTAAAACAATTGAGTATAAGAATCTTGGACTTCTCATTATCGATGAAGAGCAGCGTTTTGGCGTAAATCATAAAGAACAGATTAAAGATATGAAGAAGGAAGTGGATGTGCTAGCTCTTTCTGCCACACCGATTCCAAGAACCCTTCATATGAGTCTGATCGGCATCCGCGACATGAGTGTACTGGAGGAACCGCCGGTTGACAGACGTGCCATCCAGACTTACGTTATGGAATATAATCCGGAGATGGTCAGGGAGGCAATTAACAGGGAGCTTGCCAGAGGCGGACAGGTCTACTATGTATACAATAAAGTCAGCGATATTGATGATGTGACAAACAAAGTGGCAGAACTGGTGCCTGATGCGGTGGTAGCCTATGCTCATGGACAGATGAGCGAGCGTCAGCTTGAAAAGATCATGTATCAGTTCATCAACGGGGAGATTGATGTTCTTGTATCAACGACGATTATCGAGACCGGACTGGATATCTCCAATGTAAACACCATGATCATTCATGATTCCAATAATTTCGGTCTTTCCCAGCTTTATCAGCTTCGGGGACGAGTGGGCCGTTCCAGCCGTTCTGCCTATGCGTTTCTGATGTATCGTCAGAATACATTATTAAAGGAAGTGGCAGAGAAACGTTTAAAAGCAATCAGAGAATTTACAGACCTTGGATCCGGTTTTAAGATCGCCATGAGGGATCTGGAAATCCGAGGAGCTGGCAACCTTCTTGGGGCAGAGCAGTCCGGACAGATGGAAGCCGTAGGATATGACCTTTACTGTAAGATGTTAAATGATGCGGTTTTAAGAGAAAAAGGTGAGATTGAAGAGGCGGAAGATTTCGAGACAACCATTGATATTAATATCGATGCCTATCTTCCATCAAGCTACGTCCGCAACGAGACCATTAAACTGGATATTTATAAAAGGATAGCCAGTATTGCAAGCGAAGAGGAATATGACGATATGCTTGATGAGCTTATTGACCGCTTCGGAACTCTTCCAACTCCTGTAGGCAATCTGCTTCATGTGGCGCTTATCAAAGCAGATGCCCATAAAGCATATATCAGCCAGATCGTACAACAGGAGGATCAGATTATTTTAACCATGTATCCGAAGGCGAAGATTCAGATTGATAAGATAGACCCGCTGTTAAAGGCAAACCGGAACTTACTAAAATTCCGTCCGGGTGCCCAGCCGGCCTTTGTGGTCAATACAGCCAGGGTGGCAAAAAAAGACCTTTTAATATGCTTAAAAGACGTGATTTCACAAATAAATCATTTGCGCTATTAAAGTAAATGTATTATAATCAGTGGTTAGTATGACAATACAAAGGATTGTGGGAACTGCATGGCAATGGAGCAATCCGTTGTATCATTAGATATTATATAGAAGAATATCAGGAGGATATCAAATGAAAAAAATTGCAAAGAGAATTGCGGCTGCGGCTCTTGTATGTATGATGGCAATCGGCACAATCACAGGCTGTGGTCAGCAGGCAAGTGAGCAAAGTCAGACACTGCTTTTCACTTATGATGACAGAGAAGTTTATTTAGACGAGGCATGGACATATGCGAAGATCGCACAGGCAACCTATGAGAATGCCTATGCACAGATGTTTGGAGATGAGATGTGGACTATGCAGGTATCTGTAGATGAAGCCGGTAACCCGGTTGATTTCCAGCAGATGGTAAAGGGAAGCGTTATCTCTCAGATTAAACAGGTTATCGTTCTTGTGAACAAGGCGGAAGAACTTGGTGTAAGCCTTACCGCAGAAGAAAAAGCAGATGCAAAAGAAGCAGCGTCTCTTTTCTGTGACAAGGCACAGGGAAAAGCAATCTTAAAAGAATGCGGTGCCGACAAGGCTCTTATTGAGACAATTTACATGGAGAATGCGCTGGCCTCTAAGGTTCAGAAAGATGCTGTGAAGAATGTTGATACAAACGTATCCGAAGATGAAGCAAGACAGACAACGGTATTCAAACTTGTATTCGGTCTTTCCACAACAGATGATGAAGGAAAGACAGTGGATATGACAGATGACGAGAAAGCAGAACAGCTTGCGAAAGCTCAGGATGCTTTAGCTCAGATTCAGGCAGGAACTACAACAATTGAGAAACTCGCCGAGACATTAGAACTTACATCTACTGCCAATGAGACATATGGCGCAGGCGAATCCTTAGCAGGCGAAGAATTTGAAGCAATTATGGCCTCTTTAAAGGATGGTGACATTGCACCGGAAGTGATTAAGACAGACAGCAGCTATATCGTTGCCAAACTTGTGGCTTATACAGATGAAGAAGCAACAGAAACAGAGAAAAAGAACATTATCGCTCAGCGCGAATACGACTTATTCGTTGAAACCTATGAAGAATGGACAAAAGAATTGGAAGATGCATGGAACTTCGATGAAGATGTGAACGTAGAAGCGTGGGAGAAAGTATACTTCGCTGAGAAGAAAGAACTGTTAAAAGACACAGCTCTTACAGTAGAAGACGGTGATACAGTTAATATTGATTATGTAGGTTCTGTTGACGGTGTAGAGTTCGAAGGCGGTAATACTAACGGTGCAGGTGCGGATCTTACCATTGGCTCCGGATCTTACATCGATGACTTTGAAGAACAGTTAATCGGTTCTCACCCTGGTGATACAGTGGAAGTGAATGTAACATTCCCTGATAATTATGGAAATGAAGAATTAAATGGAAAAGATGCGGTATTTACAGTTACAGTAAATGGTATCTATGAATAAGATAAGTAATATTTCACTTATTAAGAATAGAAAAACGGTGTTTGGGATTCCAAACACCGTTTTTGTTCTTCTATAAGATTATAATCTTGTAATAAAGTCTGCAAGTAGCCCTGCAATTACCTGTGGGGATTCTGCGCAGCCTTCGTTTAACCACGCATCAATAACATGACCACAGCCGTAAAGAATGAATGTCTGAGCATATGGGAGTATATCTTCGTTGTATTTTTCGAAAACAGGATGCATCATCAATGATGTCCTGAAGATTTCGCGGAATACATTTTTTCGGAACACGGGATAAACACTTGGTGTCTTTAACAGAAAACAGATATTTTGGTTCGTTTGGATGAATTCCAGGATTCGTGCAATCATGATTGTAAGAGTTTCGATATTGTCGTTAAGGCAGATAGCTCCGTCCATATGAGCAGTGAGTCTGGTGATAAATTCGTATTCGATATTGGAGAGAACTGCCATAGGGGACTCGTAATGATTATAAAAAGTAGAACGGTTGATAGCTGCTTTTCACAAAGAGCCTGAACCGTAATTTTGTTGATGTCCTGATTATGGAGCATATCAATAAGAGTTTGTTTGATTTTGTTTTTTGTGGCTTCGGATCGTCTGTTGTTTCTGTGATTCATGCATGTACTCCGTTCTTATATTTTTCGGGATGTTAAATAATCTTCACTTTTCAATAAAAGTATTGTTGTTTTATTATATATCTAAAATCCGGGTTATGTCAACTTGCGTCAGATATTTTCAAGGAAAATATGATGGATGGGAAAGAAATAATGTTTTGCAAATCATTAATATTGCAAAATTAGATTTAATATGTTACATTTTTGTTAATAGTAATAAAAAGCTTACCAGATAAAAGATAGAATAAATGTCAAGGAGGTCTTCCAATGGATTTAGGAAAAAAGAGAATGACAGCTTCATTTTCAAGTGAATACTGTTGTAGATACGACTCCTGTCTTACGATGAAAACCGGACTGGCTGAATGTGCCTATATGCTTGGATATTCCGAAGAAGAGACGGAACTGTTTGGTGAAAACAGTTTTTTGAATATGATTGTGGAAGAATCTAGAGAGGAATGGCATGAGGAATTGTGCCGCCAGATCGACAAGAAAGGACAGGCAGAATTGATCTTTCAGGCATGCCGCAAAGACGGCAGAAAGATGTGGATCATGAACCGTGGATGTCTGATAAAAGAAGAGGACGGTCAGGAATATATTCATGGCGTACTGGTGGATATCACCTGGTCAAAAAAACAATATGACAAGGAGAAAGAAGAGGAACAGGCACTTCATGAGCAGCTTGGCAAAGATTCTCTTACCAGTATTTATAATGCAACTACAACGAGAAAGCTTGCAGAAGAATATTTTGAGGAAACAGGACCGGATGGAAGATGTGCCCTGTTGATCATAGATTTGGATGACTTTAAGAAAGTCAATGATCAGAAAGGCCATATGTTTGGAGACGCAGTTTTGATCCAAGCAGCAAAAGTGATCCGAAAGCTGTTCCGTTCCAATGATATCGTAGGGAGAATTGGCGGAGATGAATTCCTGGTGTTGATGAAAGATGTTACGGACAAAGAGATTGTAAAGAAACGCTGTCAGCAGTTGAATGAAATCTTAAAGACGGTATTTGAGGAAGAGCAGTTCTCTGATATTGCGCCGACCTGCTCTATCGGTGTCGGTTTTTCGCCCGATCATGGAGATTCCTATTTTACTCTGTTTTGTTGTGCGGATCAGGCTCTTTATCAGGCTAAAGAGGCAGGAAGACAGCAATACATCTTCTATGAAGAGGAAAACTGTGGTAAAGCACGAGGGAAAGATGCGATGCAGTATGAAGGTTATGATATGAACCTTTTGAGGGGTTATTTGGAATAGAGAGGAGACAAGCATATGGAATATTTTCCATTGTCATTGAGCCAGAAAAACATATTAGATCTTGAAAAAGTATTTCCAGGCACTTCAATAAGCAATATATGTGCAACGATTCATATGGAGGGAGACGTGGACTTTGAAATCCTAAAACAGAGTCTTCACTGTGTCCTGGAAAAAGATACATCGATTCATATGCGTCTGGAAGAAAAAGAAGGAGAGATGGTACAGTATCGTACAGAATACCGACGTGAGGATTTTCCAATCTACGATTTTACACATGCATCTGTGGAAGGATTTGAACGGTGGGAAAAGGCGGCTGCAACGAAGCCCATAGACCTTTTTGGACCGCTCTATCAGTTTGATCTGTTTCGGAACGAAGAAGGAAAAGGCGGATTTCTTCTCAAACTGCATCATATCATCGGTGACGGGTGGTCAACGATTCAACTGTGTAATAAGATTTGTACGACATATCTGGAACTGCTGGCAGATAAGAACATCGTGCTGAAAACGGCTCCGGCTTATGAAGAGTATGTAAAAGAGGAACAGAAATATCTTGGCTCCAAAACTTATGCGAAAGACGAGGAGTATTGGAGAGAAGTTTTAAAAGAGGGCGGGGAACCGGCATTATTAAAAACAGTAAGCAGTGCGCAGATCAGTCCGGTAGGAAAAAGAATAAGTTTTTCACTTCCGGAAAGACTGAATCAGGCAATCTACCGTTATTGTGAAACAAGGAGAGTTTCGCCATTTGCTGTATTTTACATGGCCCTTGCTTTGTATTTAAGACGTACTGGAACAGCGGAGCATTTCGCAATCGGCGTACCGATTTTAAATCGTACCAATTATAAGTGGAAACAGACAACAGGCATGTTTGTTACAACACTGCCTTTTTATAATGAGATAAATGAGGAATGGACATTTGATGAGTTTAATGACAATCTGCGTGACAGATGGTACAAACTCTTGAAACACCAGAGGTATCCGTATCATAAGATTCGCCAGATGGCGGGTGGAGACGGCCGTCTGTTTCATGTGGCCCTGTCTTATCAGGATGGGCAGTTTGTGGAAAATCAAAATCCTGCTGTGACATTTACCGGTAAATGGCATTACTGCGGTTATCAGGCAGAACAGCTGACCATACATATGACGAGTTTGTTTAAGAACCGCCAGTATGCCATCGATTACGATTATCTGGTTCAGTTCTTTAGTGAAGGAGAGATTGCAAGACTCCATCATAATCTATGTGAAATTATGACCGAGGCATTGGATAATCCAAACCGTCCTATGTGCAGACTTTCCATCTTGTGCTCAGAACAGAAAGAACAGGTGCTTTATACTTTTAACCGGACAGAGCGAAGCGTTCCTCAGATGCCGGTTTATGATGTATTAGTGGAAAAAAACCGGGATCATCTGAACCGCACGGCTGTTATCTGTGGTGACAGACGCATATCTTATCGGGAGTTATTGTGTAAAGGCAGCATACTGGGTGAAAGATTGGCAGAGCGGAAGGTCGGAGAGAACGATCTGGCAGCGATTCTTCTTCCAAGGGAAGAAAATCTGCTGGCGGCGATGATTGGATGTCTGCAGGCAGGCGGTGCTTATGTAGTGTTGTCAGAAGAACTTCCCGCACAGAGAATCAAAAAGATTATAAAACGAAGCGGAGCAAAAGTACTCATTACAAACAGAGAGAATGCGGACCGAATTGGTCATGAAGAGGTAGAAATTATACTGGAAGAAGAGATATGCGCACGGGCAGAGGAGCATGGCTTTGCCAGGAGGGAACTTCTTTTGAATCCGATGAATCCTCTCTCTGAGAGGCTGGCTTATGTGGTCTATACATCAGGAAGCACAGGCGAGCCAAAGGGAGTGGAAATCAGCCACGACAATCTGCTGAATCTGGCCCAGGAAATGACAGATATCTATGGAGACGGAGCAGTTCTTTCTGTATGTAATACGGGATTTGATGCCTTTATGCTGGAGAGTATGGTTGCCCTTATGAATGGAAAGACGATTCTGTTCCCGAAAACGGAAGATTTGGAATCTCCATCCCGACTGGCTTTTTTGATTGAAGGATACAGAGTAGGAAATATTGTAATGACTCCGTCCCGTCTGGCTGCATTTATGCTGGAAGAAACGTTCCAATCCGCAGCCCGCAGGCTGGAGACGATTATATGCGGAGGAGAAGCTTTTCCACAGGAACTGTTAAGAAAACTGAGAAAATATACCCATGCAAGAATATATAATCAGTACGGACCGTCAGAGGCGACGGTGGCGGTAAGTTTTAAAGAATTGTCCCGTTCGGGAAGAATTACGGCAGGGCGTCCAATGGGCAACTGCAGAATTTATATTCTGGATCAGTGGATGAATCCGGTGCCGGTGGAGAGCAGCGGACGGGTATACATCGGAGGCCGGTGTGTGGGCAGAGGATATCGGAATGCGCCGGAACTGACAGAGAAGGCTTTTAGAGAAAGTCCTTTCGTGGTAGGCGAACGAATATATGATACCGGAGATATTGGATATTGGACACCGGATGGAGAACTTGTCCTTACCGGCCGTCAGGATGACCAGATTAAACTTAGAGGCCTGCGTGTGGAACTGCAGGAAGTAAGTTCCTGTATCGAATCTTACAAAGGGGTTACGTCTGCATTTGCAACTGTACGTGAAGTGAATGGGCAGCAGGTACTTGGCGCTTATTATTGCGCGGAAGAACCGATTGATGAAATGCTTCTGCTCGTCTATGTTGCGGCATATCTTCCCAAATATATGGTTCCGGCCTTTATCATGTATCTTGACGAGATTCCGGTAAGTGCCAATGGAAAGGCGGATATACACAGACTGCCGCTTCCAGACAGAAAGAAAGAGAAAAAAGAGGACAGTCTTACGGATACTGAACATAAAGTATTACAAGTGTTCCGTGAAGTGTTAAAAACAGAAGACATATATGCACAGGATGATTATTTCCTCTGCGGAGGTAATTCCTTAAATGCCATGGAATGTTTGATCCGCATCGAGGAACTGACAGGATGCAGAATCCGTGTTGGGGATTTGTATGCATGCAGGACTGCCCTGATGCTTGCTGCCTATCTGGAGAGCAGCATGGGCAGAGGCGGCAGAACCGGCTTTGAGACGGGCAGGCAGATCTGGGTAAAGAATCCGGTGAGAGAGGAAGCACAGCCTATGTCGCCGGTACAGCAGGGAATGTACATTCAGACCATGCTGGATCCAACCGGACTTTCCTATAATATGCCGGGGGCTTTCCTGCTGGCCGAAGAGCCGGATAAGGAGCAGCTTCAAAAGGCATTTGAAACATTGTTAGAGACAGAGCCGATTCTTCGAACTTCTTATCGTCAGAGTTTGGACGGTATCCGTGCCTATGTGGAAGAAAATACCGCATTTGAATTAGAAGAATTAAAGGCGGAGAATTTCAGGGAAGCAGCAGGGCTGTTCCTAAGACCCTTTGATTTGGCACAAGGACCGCTTCTTCGCGGAGCGGTCTGGCAGGCGGAAGAAGGATGGTATCTGTTCTTAGACAGCCATCATATCGTGGGAGACGGTATGAGTACGCCGATTCTTCTGGAACGATTGAATCTGGCATATCAGCAGAAACCGGTTCAGGTAACCTGGAATTATTATGATTACCTTTCCAATTCCATCTTAAAACGCAAGGAATCTGTTAAAACGCAGCAGCTGGCATATTGGAAAGAACAGCTTGCGGACTTGCCGGAGACATTGAAACTGCCGGGCGATTATTCTGCGTCAGCAAAATTCGATTATAAAGGCGCTGATTATGAGTATCAGCTTAAGAGAGACAGAAGTCTTGCCTGCACGGCATTTTGCAGGACAAAGGGAATATCAGAGTTTGTACTGTTTCTTGCTGCTTACGGGATCCTTCTTTCTGAAATATCAGGAAAGGATGATTTTGTTATTGGCGCTCCGGCAGCAGGAAGATTAGAGGCACAGAGCAGGGAGATTATGGGTCCGTTTATCAATACACTGCCGTTAAGACTCTTGCCGGATAAGAACAAAACGGTGAGAGAATGGATAGAGACTGTGGGAAACACGGTTACGGGAATGATTGATTATCAGCAGGTTTCCCTTGAGGAAATCATCCAAGAACTTCATCTGCCTAGGGGACAGCAAAATGCCCTCTATCAGGTGATGATGACCCAGAGTCCGGTAGATGAAAGTGCCTTTGTTTTTGATGGAAAACCGATGAGGTATTGTCCGATTTCGACAGGATGTGTCAAAATGGATCTGATTCTTGAATTATCCAAAGCAGGGGAGGATTTTAAATTGAGGTTCTCTTATGCAGACAGTCTGTTTGAAGAAGACACCATTCATTTTTATGCAAGATGTATGGAACAGATTCTGGGACAATTAACTGAGAATGAGGAACAAAGATTAAAGAATCTTACGGTAATGATGCCGGAAGATGACAAGAAATATGTGAAGACGCCAAATGAGACGGTGGTTCCTTTTGAGGAACTTCCGATACATAGCATTCTTAAGAATACTTCTCTTAGCAAAAGAGAAGAGACAGCAATCATCTATCATAAAAAAGAATACAGCTTTGACTGGCTGGAAAGACGGGCCGGGGCAATTGCAGGATTTATCGAAGAGAAAGGCGTGGAACCGGGAACACCGGTTGCCCTTTGTTTAAGCCGGACCCCTGAGATGATTGCAGCTATGTATGGTGTGTTAAAGGCAGGATGTGCTTATGTATTTATGCTCCCTTCCTTCCCGGAAGCGAGACTTACCTACATGACAGAGATAACCAAAGCGGGAATGATATTCTATGATGAATCTGCCCGTGAGAAAATGCCGGCGGAATATCTGGAGAAACTCACAGCCTGCAAAGCATATAAACTGCCGGAAGGAAAGAGCGAAGAATATGAAGACCGTCCAATCGGAGATGATTATCTGGTGAATGTACTGTTCACCTCCGGATCCACAGGGAAACCAAAAGGTGTAATGTTAAAGCACCGCTCCATTTCCAATCTTTATTCTCAGATGAAGACGTTGCTGGAGCCGGTTGAGGGAAGAGTCTTGTGTTCTACGAATTCCGTCTTTGACTGTTTCGTAGTGGAGACCGTTATTGCTCTTGCACTTGGCAGATGTGTGGTTCTGGCGGATGAAGAGGAGATGATGCTTCCGTGGAAGCTGGCAGATCTTGTGTCAACTTACCATACAGGTATTTTTGAAATGACTCCGTCAAGACTTCAGATGTGTCTTGGCAACGAGGTATTCTGCAAAGCGGCGAAGCATATCGGTATCGTGCTTCTTGGCGGCGAAGTGGTGACAAAGACCCTTATGGAGAAGTTCTATCAGCATAGTGATGGGATTCTCATGAATATGTATGGACCGACGGAGGCGACCGTCTTTACAACCATGGAGCCCCTTGTGTCAGGGGAGCATATTACGATAGGAAGACCGCTTCAAAATACAAGGACTTATGTTCTGGATGAAGATCTCCGCCCGGTTATTCCGACAGGCTGCGGTGAATTGTATATAGCGGGAGAATGCCTGGCAGAAGGCTATATTTCCCGTCCGGAACTGAATGAAGTTTCTTTTATAGAAGACATTTATTTCCCTGGTGAGAAGATGTATCGAAGCGGCGATCTTGTTCGTCTGCGCACAGACGGAAGATTTGATTACATTGGCCGCAAAGATGCCCAGGTCAAATTAAATGGCCAGAGAGTGGAGCTTTCCGAAATCACCGGTACAATACTGGAATCCGGATATGCTGTCCAGGCGGCTGTTGTTCCGGTCAGAAAAGAAGACGGTTCCATGGAACTGTGTGCTTTTTATGAAGGAAAGAAGGGCAGCAGTCAGGCGGAAAGAAAAGAGGCAATTAAGAAGTATTTAAAGAAAATACTGCCGGTCTATATGATTCCGTCCGGGTTAAGAGAAGTGGAGCAGATGCCGATGACGGCCACGAATAAGATAGATATGCAGCTTCTTAAAACAATGGCAGCAGGAGAGGAACCTGTCTTAAAAGAAAAAACCGGTTCCAATTATATTCTCTCCGTATGGAATAAGGTGTTAAGTCATCCGGTGTCCGATATGGATGTATCCTTTTTTGAACTTGGAGGAACCTCCATGGACGCACTCCATGTGCTGAGCCATTATTTCAATGATCATTACGAGATGACCATCAGCCAGTTCTACGAGAATCCAACGGCAGCCATGCAGGAAGAGTTATTATTAAGTGAAAAGAAACCGTCAGAAGTGCATGTAAATGATGAAAAGCATCAGGAAAGATTTAGAAGTGTGGAACAGACGAATATCTCCGGATGTGATAAAAAGCAGAAGGAAGAGACAGAAGAAAAGGCTGCATTTGTAACAGGTGCAACGGGCTTTTTCGGGGTGCATCTGATAAAAGAACTGCTTGATCAGAACAGACAGGTAATCTGTCTTTTAAGAGGCGGCAGTGAAAACCGCTTAAAAGAATGTCTGACATGGTATTTTGGGGAAGATTACACGGAGAATGTGTGGAACAGAGTACGGGTCGTCAAAGGCAATATCAGAGAAGAAAATCTGGGCATGGATGATTGGGACTACAAAGAAATCTGCGGTGCAGCCGGTGAGATTTATCATTGTGCTGCTGATGTCCGTCATTATGCTCCTGACGAACAGGATTATTTTAAGACCAATGTGGATGGCACGAAACACGCCCTGGAACTTGCGAAAGCATCCGGCGCAGTCTTTTATCATATGTCTACCTGCAGTGTGGCCGGTGACCGGCTAAAGAATGAAAAAGAAGAAGGAAAGACAGTTTTTACAGAACTGGATTTTGATATCGGTCAGGACTGGGAGAGCAATATCTATGTGAAGAGCAAATATCTTGCTGAAAAACTGGTTTTTGATGCGGTAAAGGAAGGGATTGAAGCAAAGATTTTCCGCCTTGGCCGGCTGGCCGGCCGGGCTGTTGACGGCAGATTCCAGAGAAATCCGAAGACAAATTCTTTCTATCTTCATCTGAGAGGACTCTGTATGTTAGGCGCACTTCCAAAAGAGATGGAGAATATTCCGGTAGATTTAATGCCTATTGATCTGGCAGCCAGAGAAGTACTTAAGCTGCGGGAAGGGGAACAGATTGTGTATCATATTATGAGCCACCTTCCTCCGAAGATGATAGATGTCCTAAACGCAGTGGATAAGAACATAAAACTGGTTTCCGCAGAAGAAATGAATCGGATTATGAACAGCAAAATGGCCGAAATGCCAAAAGAACTTCTTCCGTTTCTTATGGAGATGAGAATGGGTACAGGAACTGAAATTGAGGTGACGAATCAGATCACCGTGGAACAACTTGAAAAACTCGGCTTCCGGATGGAACTTCCCGGACCGGAACAATTATTGAAAGATTTTAGAGGTTAAAAAATGGTATCAGAATTTGCCATGACTGTTTTTGCGGCCGCCGTGGTTGCAATTATCATGTTCACAATGAGGATGTTCGGAGGAGAACTTCAGAAAAAGCTGTTGCATAAACTCTTTATGTGGTACGGATGGGCCATTGTAAGCTGGATTATTCCGGTAATGCTGATCGGTCTTCTGGATTCGAGCAATACGGCAGTCATGTTTTTCCTGGACTGTGTGATGCAGCCGGGAGGCGCGCTCTGTGCTCCCTTGTATCTGTGTATTGCCGCAAGCTTTGTAAACGGCTATGAGAAGATGCCAAAGTGGATGGCGTATATTTTTATTGTACCGGTCATAACGACACTGGTTGCATGGACCAATCCGCTTCATCATCTCCAATATATTCATTTTTCCGTGGTGAGAAGTGAAATTGTTTTTGGACCATATGTATTTGTAAGTGGAATCAGTAACTACATATTCCAGATAACAGGTATTATCTATGTACTGCGTTTCGCCGTTAAGAATAAGACGCCTCTTTATTGGAAACAGAGCATTTTATTCGTAATCGGCGGACTGGTTCCTCTGTGTGTCAGTATGTTTGCCACATTCAGCGGAAAAGAGGTTCCGATTTCCGCTACGCCCATGAGTTTTATGGTGACCGCTATTTGTAATGGAATTGCCATATACCAGCTTCACATGCTTGATATTACGCCCATTGCGACAAAGCATATTCTGGAAGCAATTTCAGACGGTTATCTTGTGCTGAGTGAAAAAGGACTTATTCTTGATTATAATCAGCGTTTTGAAAAACTAATCGGGGCAGAACATAAGATTATAGTCAATCGAAACATCAAGGAAAGTGTGCTGCACGATGAAGCCAACAGAAAGAGCCCTGTTTATAATATTCTGACAGCCATCGAATCGAGCCGTCAGGGCGGGACGCAGATTTCCTATGAACAGACTGTTGCGGTGGGAACCGGCAATGATCTTAAGATGAAATACTTTGTTGTTGATGTGTCACCTCTTGAAATATACGGTAAGATTACAGGTTTCTCCGTGTTGTTTAAAGACATTACACAGCTGCGCGAGAGTATGCAAAAGCTTCACGATAACCAGGAACGCATGATGGAACAGGAACGTATGGCGTTTTTAGGACAGATGATCGGCGGAATTGCCCATAACCTGAAAACACCGATTATGAGTATTTCCGGTTGCATTGCGGCAGTTGATAACCTTGTGGATGAATGTGAGGAGAGTCTGTCAGATCCTCAGGTTGTGGAAGAAGATTATAAAGAAATCTATGGAGAGATGAGGGAATGGCATCAGAAAATGAAGGATTCCACCTCATATATGTCTGACATTATTACAGCGATCAAAGGACAGGCGGCCAACATCAGCATGGATGAAAAGTCCACATTTACATTGGATGAGATGGTAAAAAGAAGTACACTTCTTATGCGCCATGAATTATTAAATGGCGGCTGTAAGATGCAGGTTCACAATAAGATAGAGAAAGAGGTTGCACTGCAGGGAGATGTGAATAATCTGATTCAGGCAGTGAACAATCTGATTTCCAATGCGATATATGCGCAGAAGCAAAACGGCGGAGGTACGATTGATGTTGATATCTATCATGATGAGGAATACCTTCAGATAGCCGTGAAAGACAGAGGAAAAGGAGTAAGCCCGCATGTACGGACAAAACTCTTTAAAAGCATGGTGACAAGCAAAGGAACACTTGGTACCGGTCTTGGATTATACATTTCCAATATTGTTATTAAAGGCAAGTTTGAAGGCCATCTCTGGATGGAAGACAGAGATGGCGGAGGAAGTATCTTTGGTATTGCCATTCCGCTTCGCCTGGTGAACATGAGATAAAAGAGGAATAGAGTGGGGAAAGTTAAACATGAGAAGGAATAAACAAGTAGCGCAAAATCGTATATCGATCCTGACGCTGGACGATGACCCGATTATTACTAGTACGATTCAGGCATATTTTCAGCGTTCAGGCTATGCAGTAGATGTGGAAAATGATCCGAATACAGCGATTGAGAGAATCCGAAAAGGGAACTATGATATTTTGCTGCTGGACTTTTTGATGAGTCCGATCTGCGGCGATCAGGTAGTGGAGGAAATTCGAAAATTTAATACAGATCTCTTTATTATCCTGTTGACAGGGCACAAAAGCATGGCACCTCCGATTAAAACAATCCGCCAGCTGGATATTCAGGGATATTATGAGAAGGATGACCGGTTCGATCAGCTGGAGCTTCTGGTGGAATCCTGTGTCAAGTCAATCAAGCAGATGCGTACCATCCGGGATTATCAAAAGGAGCTGGAGAATGCCTATATGCAGACAATCGAGACGCTCCGCCATGTGGTAGAAACAAGGGATAAAGAGACGGAAGGTCATTCAGCAAGGGTATCTGCCCTTGCCGCGGCACTTGCTGAAAAAATGGGAATGACAGAAAAAGAGGTGGATCAGATTCGTATTGCAGGTCTGTTCCATGATATAGGAAAAGTAGGCGTGCCGGACAGCGTTCTATTAAAAAATGGACCATTGACAAAAGAAGAATTTCAGGTAATTGCCCGTCATCCGGTGGAAGGAGAACGTATCTTGAAAGCCTATGCACCTTTTAAAGAGATGCTGTCTGTTGTAAGGAATCATCATGAAAGATATGACGGTTCCGGGTATCCGGATCATCTGGCAGGAGAAGAAATCAGTCTCGGTGCCAGAATCACAGCAGTTGCGGATTCTTTTGATGCAATGATGTCAAAGCGTGTATATAGAGATGGTCTTGGGATTGAGAAGACAGTCTCAGAATTGATAAAGGGCAAAAATACACAGTTTGATGCAGGTATTGTGGATTTACTTCTAGGAATGATGGAAGAGATAGGAAAGGATAAATTTCAGGAACTTTATTGTGCCTGCAAAGGATAAGGGGAGAAAAGATGAAATCATATCCATTATATAAAGTAAAGTATTATGAACGTTTTTGTGACATGGTGGAAGACCTTGGGGACCGTTATGGAGACGCTCCGGCAGTTTCCTGGTACACAAGAAAACAGGAAGAGAAGGGAGTTACTTATCGCCAGATGAGAGAAGACGTAAGAAATCTTCAGGAAAAGCTGGTTGATATGGGACTTGCCGGCAGACATATTGCCATCGTCGGTGAGAACAGTTATGAATGGATCATTGCATGTCTGGCAATTAATTACTGCGGAGGCGTGGCGGTGTTTATTGATACAGAACAGTCTGATGAGACTATTGTAGAGATGCTGAAAATGGCGGATACAGACGTTGTATTTTATTCTAAACCCTATGAGGATATCTGCCGTATGTATGACGGAGATGAAAAAAAGATGATTCTCTTAAACGGCAGTAAGGGATATGGGATGAACATGGACGCTCTGATAGAAGAAGGAGCAGCAATCCGTGCAAATGGCGGAGCGGACGAAAACAAGAGAAAAGAAGTGAGCGGAGAGGACGTTGGAATTATCGTTTTTACCTCCGGAACAACCAGTGCATCAAAAGCGGTTATGCATAAGCAGTCAGCAGTTTTGACAAATGCGGCGGATACGAAGGCTCTTATTAAAAATGGACCGATTGTATTTACAAGCCTTCCTTTTTATCACACATATGGATGGACCTGTTCTGTGCTTGATTCGCTCATTGTAGGGGCACATATGTATATTAACGGGAATCTGAGAACTGTATTCAGAGATATGAGACTTTCCGGGGCAGATTCATTATATACCGTACCGTTAATGCTTGAGATGATCCGGAATAAATTCTGGCTGGAAGCAGAACAAAATGGTAAAATGGAAGAATATAAGAAACATCTTGCCAGAAGAAAATTTCTCATGTCCATGGGAATAAAAAAACCAACAAAGAAAGTAGAAGAAATCAGAGAGAAATGCTTCGGTGCGGTGAATCTGGTTTTATGTGGAGGAGCCAGTCCGGAAACTGAGATTATGGAAGAATTTGAATTAATGGGTGTAACCGTTCTGCAGGGATACGGAATAACGGAATGTGCTCCGCTGGTCAGTGCGAACCGAAATGATGCAAACCGGTTCAGTTCGGTTGGTCTGGTAGCGCCCCATGCAGAAGTGAAGATAGAAGATGGGGAGATTCTTGTACGTGGTAAAAATGTCATGAAAGGATATTACAAAAATCCGGAACTGACAGCTCAGGTGATGAAAGACGGCTGGTTCTGTACCGGGGATCTTGGCGGGTTTGATAAAGATGGATTTCTTTTTATTACAGGAAGAAAAAAGAATCTGATTGTATTTAAAAGCGGTAAGAAAGTATCTCCTGAGAAACTGGAAGAAATGGTTAAGAAAATTCCGCTTGTGCAGGATGTTATGGTGTACGGTGCGGAGACCGGTGTATCAGCGGACGATGTACAGGTGGCAGCAAGCATTTATCCGAACCAGACAAAAACAGAAGGGATGACAAATTATGAGATTCTGGAAGCATTGCAAAAAGAAATCGATGTAATCAATCATCAGCTTCCAATGTATCAGCAGATTCGTCTGATTAATATCAGGGAACAGGAATTTTCAAAGACAGCATTAAAAAAGATCAAGAGACATTTATCATAGACAAAAGCTTATGTCAAAAAAGACAGACAGCATCAGCGGGGAAAAAAGATGGAAGATAAATTATTTGAATTTGTACAAAATAGTATTAAAGAAATTACAGGGAAAGATGGTATCATGTATGATACGGATTTTGTAAAAGATCTGGGACTTAGTTCTTTTGATATCATGAATCTTGTTTGCGTTTTTGAGGAGCAGTTTGATATTGAGATTCCAAACAGAGACATCTGGCATATCCATCAGGTAAAAGATGTGATTCATTATCTGATGAAGAAAGATATCCAGGAAGGACTAAGTAATTTTTAGAAAGGAAACCGTCGTATTATGGGAGAAACATTGCCAGTACTGAATGTACGGTTGTTTGGAAAAGAAAAAATCACATATGGCAGCAACATTGTATTGTATGGAAGAAACAGTGTGACAAAAGGAATGCGTCTTTTGCTGATTCTCTTTTATTATGGTAAAAGGGGAATCAATCGGAATATTCTCCTTGAGAGTCTTTATGGAGAAGACGATCTTTCCGATGCGGCCAATAATCTGAGAGTAACGATTCACAGATTAAAAAAAATGTTATTGGATGCAGGACTTCCGGAACATGATTATATTTATTATAAAGGCGGCAACTATTACTGGGACAGTCCTATGGAGACTCAGGTTGACACTGATCTGTTCCGTGAGCTGATCAGGGAGGCTGAAGAAGAAGAGAGCCGTGAGCGTAAGATAGCGATTCTTTCAGAGGCATGTAGTCTTTACCGGGGGGATTTTCTGCAAAGAGCCGCTGACATGGAATGGGTTCTTACAGAAGCATTACAGTTTAAAAATATGTACACGAACGCTCTCAGCCAGCTTTGCGATATGCTTATGGAAGAGAAGAAATATGTGCAGGCGTTGAAATATGCAGATGCAGCATGCAAAATTTATCCGTTTGATGAGTGGCAGATTGTAAAGATTGACTGTTATATGGGGCTTAATCGATATCAGGATGCAATCAAAGAATACGAGGCGGCAGCCAGATTGTTCGTAGAAGAACTTGGCATTGCACCATCTCAGAAGATGAAGGACCGTTTTGCGGCCATGAATGAAAATATCGGCAGCAGACCAAAGGTAATATCTGAAATTAAAGAAGGTTTAAATGATGAGATGGAAGAACGGGGAGCGCTCTTTTGTTCCTTCCCGGGCTTTCAGGATGCATACCGCATTGTGAAACGAGGAATGGAACGAAGCGGGCAGTCTGTATGCCTTCTTGTGTGCTCGATTGTGGACAGTGAGGGCCGTCCGATGAAAGTTTCTGATAAACTGGACGAGATGGCTGGAGAATTGTATAGTGCGATCCAAAACTCTTTAAGAAAATCGGATGCATTTACAAAGTATAATCGTGCGCAGTTCCTTGTTATGCTGGTTGGAACCAATCGTGAAAACAGTCAGATTGCCATTGACCGCATTGTAAATCAGTTTACCATAGAACATAAGTCCTGGAAGAAATATATTGAGTGCAGTATCAGTTCACTGCTGGATGAAGAAGAATAAAGAGGAGAGGGTATATGAATCAAGTAAATCAAAAAGCGGTAAATATATCTGCTCCGAATCTGGTCAATATCTGTATCAACGGTTTGGAACACGGAGAAATACAGGGGGAAGTGTATCATTATTACAGTGAAAAACCGGAAAGCTTCTCAAGTGTAGTAGAATTGATAAGAACTATGGAGAAACTCTTCGATTATCTGATGTTTCCGCAGGCTTCTACCCGTATACGGAGTTTCTGGGAAAAAGAAAATGAGATCTATCCCAGAAGAAAGAGAGAGGATAAGCAGGTTTCCTGGGAGGAACTGCTTGCCCATTCCGGCAGAATAGGTACATTTATAACATGTGTAAAATTCCGTCAGCGGTCTACCTGGCAGGGAGATTTTTTCTGGAAAGAGAAGGAACAGAAAATGTTCTTTTCGAGCGCATTGGAATTCGTGCGCCTTTTGGATCAGGCGGTGAATCAGGAGCAGAAAAAAGAAAAAGAGGAGCATGGATATGAGCATGAATAAAGAAAACAGCAAAGGCACATTCATTGTAAAGATTATGAACCAGCAGAATTCTACCTGGCAGGGAAGTGTAACCTGGGTGGAAGAACAGAAAACAGAATATTTCAGAAGTGCACTGGAGTTGGTGAAGATGATGGATGAAGCAATGGGAGCTGATACAGGGTCAGAGGAATCAAAAGCATGAAACTGATACATTTATCAGACCTTCATCTTGGAAAAAGACTTTATGGTTTTTCTCTGATGGAGGATCAGAGATATATTCTGGAACAGATATTAAAAATAGTAGAAAAGGAAAAGCCGGACGGAGTGATTCTTGCAGGAGATCTGTATGACAAATCCATTCCTCCGGCCGAGGCAGTACGGCTTTTTGACTGGTTTCTAACCAGACTTTCCGATTTGAATCAGACCGTGGCTGTCATCAGCGGAAATCATGACTCTGCAGAAAGGCTGGCTTTTGGTGCAGACCTTATGAGCAGCAGCAAGGTATATGTATCTCCGGTTTATGATGGTGAAATAAAAAAGGTTGTGCTGACAGATCAATATGGTCAGGCTGACCTATGGCTTTTACCGTTTATGAAGCCGGTAACCGTCAGACAGGCGTTAAAAGACGAAAAGATAGAAGGGTATGAGAATGCAGTTAAGACCGTAATCGGCCGTATGGAGATAGATACAGAACGAAGAAATATTCTCGTTGCCCATCAATTTGTTACAGGAGCTTCCCTTTGTGAATCGGAAGAAATCAATGTGGGAGGCCTTGACCAGATCAGTACGAAAGTTTTTGATGATTTTGATTATGTGGCTCTCGGGCATATTCACAGCCCGCAGGCAGCAGGACGGGATACTGTAAGATATTGCGGAACGCCGCTTAAATATTCTTTCTCAGAAGCAGGACAGACCAAATCTGTAACTGTTGCAGAACTATTCGAAAAAGGAAGAATTAAGATCAGAACCATTCCACTAAGTCCTCTTCGAGAGATGAGAAAAATCAGGGGGACTTATATGGAACTTATGAGTCCGGCTTTTTATCAGAAAGGAAACAGGGAAGATTATGTTCATGTTACATTGACAGATGAAGAAGATATTCCAGACGGTTTACAGAAACTCAGGGTGGTTTATCCGAATCTGATGCAGCTTGTTTATGATAACTTGAGGACGCAAAAGGAACAGGAACTCTATGTAGAAGATGAGCCGGAGCAAAAATCCGAGAAAGAATTATTTGAGGACTTTTATCAGAAGCAGAACAATCAGGAAATGGCAGAAGAGCAGAGGAAATATGTGGAAGAATTGCTGGAACGGTTGTTGGAGTAATGCTTGAGGGAAAAAGATAAAAAGGATTGCCGGCACGATGTAAACAAATGTGCTGACAGAAAGGATGACCGATGAAACCATTACAGTTGATAATAAGCGGCTTTGGACCTTATGCAGAGATGACCGAGATTGATTTTGAACGCATTGGGAAACAGGGCCTTTTTCTGATTACAGGAGATACTGGCGCAGGAAAGACAACAATATTCGATGCAATTACCTTTGCTCTCTATGGAGAGGCCAGCGGCGATGTAAGAGATGCGGCAATGTTTCGAAGCAAATATGCAAAAGAAGACGTGCCGACCTATGTTAAGCTGACCTTCTTATATAAAGGAAAAAAATATTCTGTGAAACGAAATCCGGAGTATTTAAGAAAAAAGGAGAGAGGGGAAGGTTATACCAGCCAGAAGGCGGAAGCAGAACTGATTTATCCGGATAACAGACCCCCGGTTACGAAGACGAAGGAAGTAACCAAGGCAGTTACGGACCTTCTTGGGCTTGATTATAATCAGTTTACCCAGATTGCCATGATTGCCCAGGGGGATTTTCAGAAACTTCTTCTTGCGGGAACTGCACAAAGAAGTGAAATCTTTAGAAAGATTTTCCGAACCGGCATATACCGGGAACTTCAGGTGAAGTTAAGGGAAGCGGAACGGTCCGCCTTTAAGGAATACGACAGAATGAAAGGCAGCATCATTCAATATCTGGACGGAATCCTGATGCCTGCATCTTCAAAATACCGGGAAGAGTATGAGAAACTGAAAGAGGTAAATTATCAGGGGCAGGTAGAGAGAGCTCTGGAAATATTAAATTGTGTGATTGCGGATGGGGAAGAAGAACTTCTCCGCGTGGCAGAAGAAACCAGTGATATCAGAATTCAGATGGAACAGGAGATTCAGCTTTTCTCTAAAGCACAGCAGGAAAAACAGATTCGCAGCAATCTTGAAAAAAACAGAAACCGCCTGGAAGAAGTGCTGGGGCAGGAAAGCCGTGTTCTGGATGAATCGAATGAGTCGGAAGGATGGAAGCAGGACCTCACAGAGGTTGACTTGACAATCCGTCAGATGGAAGAACGGATGAGGCTTTTGGATAACTACATGCTGGTAAAAAAACGGTATCTACATCATCAAAAGGAACTTGCTGCTTTAAAAGAGGAACAAAAGGGGCAGGAAGAAACTTATCTTATGAAGAAGAAAAGACAGGAAGAACTTGGAAATGTCCCGCTAAATCTTGCGAACTGTAATCGAAGACTGGAACAGATCGAACAGGAACGGTCTCAGTTGAATCGTTATGTACTGTCTTTAAAGAGACTGGAACAGATGATGGAAGATGTTCTGACTGCTGCCATAACATATATAGATGCGGTTAAGAGAAGAGATGAGGCCAGAACCCGTTATCAGGAGAAAGAGCAGTTCTTTTTAGATGCACAGGCAGGTGTGCTTGCGCTCCGTCTAAGGGAAGGGCAGCCTTGTCCCGTGTGCGGTTCTACAACGCATCCTGCGCCTGCGCCTGCGTCTGACTCTGTGCCGGATGAAAAAGACTTAAAAGCGGAAAAAGAGAAACTTACAATTCTGGAAGAAGAGGCAGGAAGACTGAGTTCTGATGTTCAGAATAAAAGAAAGCAGATGGAGGAAGCATCTGCTCTGATTCAGGAAGAAATGGAAGATTTTTTTGCCGGAAGTGGCAAAACGACGGTGCTTCCATCCTTTGGACCGGGAGAAGAGATAGAAGATAAAAAAGTGAAAACCGGTGCATGGAGACGGCTTCTTACAGAATACTGGAATGAGAGAAAGGAATTCAGAGACGGCCTTGCCACAGAATGCAGGAAGCTGAGACAGGAAGAAAAAGAACTGGCTGATCTGAATAAGCTCATTCCGGAACTGATGAAGAAACAGGAACTATGTCAGACAAAATGCCTGTCTAAGGAAAAAGAACTGGCTGTTATAAAAGGACAGATGGGTGAAATCCTTCAAAACCTGGGAGGAAATGCGCAGGCAGAAAAAGCGGAAGAACTGCGCAGCGAAATGAAAGCTAAGATGCAGAGAAAAAAAGAACTGGAAGCAAAGATTGAAAAAGCATTCCAGAAACGCCAGCAATGGATAAAAGAAAAAGAATCTCTGACGGCGACCGTGCAGACACTAAGTGATCAACTTCCTGAAAACAATGGTCCGGCTATGGAAGATATACAGGTAAGGAAGAATTTGTTAGAGCAAAGAGAGAAAGAACTTTCTTCTGTGACAAGACGGCTGTATGCAGATAACAAAACCAATCAGGGAATTCTTGATCATGTGGTAAAAAGAAAAGTGGAAGTAGAGAGAGCGGAACATCGTTATATCTGGTTGAAAAATCTTGCTGATACGGCAGGGGGAACACTTGCTGGGAAACAAAAAGTAGAACTGGAGACATATATCCAGATGACATTTCTGGACCGTATTCTAAGAAGAGCGAATCTGCGCCTTCTTACCATGAGCGGCGGTCAATACGAATTAAAGCGTCAGGAGGATGGAGGAAACCGAAGGGAAAAGGCAGGATTGGAGCTGGATGTTGTGGACCACTATAACGGAACAATAAGAAGTGTAAAAACCCTGTCGGGAGGAGAAGGTTTCAAAGCCTCGCTTTCCCTTGCTTTAGGACTGTCAGATGAGATTCAGGCAAGTGCCGGGGGGATTCAGTTAGACGCTATGTTTATCGATGAAGGCTTTGGTTCCCTTGATGATGAATCTTTAAGTCAGGCCATGAAAGCTCTTACCAGCCTTGCAGACGGAAACCGTATGGTAGGAATTATTTCCCATGTTGCAGAGTTAAAAGAGAAGATTGAGAATAAAATAATTGTCACAAAAAGCAGAAATGTGGAACAAATAGGCAGTAAAGTATCTGTAATAACTGTTTGACAATTAGGGAGAGTGCAAAAAAGAATCATAAAGAGCAGGAAAGTATCTTAGTTTCCTGCTCTTTTTCACTTGCCAATTTAACACTTTAACGGTATAATGTGCTCATACGCCCCGGCTTTAGTGTGATAACGTGGTAAAAGAAGAGCCGGGAAATTAAAGGAGGATAAAACCTATGAAAAAATTCATCTCTTTATTATTAGCATTCTGCATGATTTTTAGTTTAGCAGCATGCTCAAGCTCCGCACCTGCAGGTGATGACGCAGACGCTCCGGCTGGCGACGAAAAAGCAGCTTATAAAATCGGTATCATCACAGGTACAGTATCTCAGGGTGAAGAAGAATATCAGGCAGCTCAGAACCTTAAAAAAGCTTATCCTGATATCGTAGTTACAGCTACATATCCTGACAACTTCTCAACAGAAACAGAACAGACAATCGCTACAGTTACAAACATGGCAGCAGACCCAGACGTAAAAGCAATCGTTTTCGTACAGGCTGTTCCAGGTGCTACAGCAGCGATCAACAAAGTAAAAGAAACACGTGATGACATCCTCTTCATCGCTGGTGTTTGTGCTGAAGACCCAGGCGTTATCGCTGAAGCAGCTGATATCTGTCTCTTAGTAGACGAAATCTCCATGGGTACAACAATCATCGATCAGGCAGCTAAACAGGGCGCTAAAACATTCGTACACGTTTCCTTCGAACGTCATTTAGGATACGCTACAATCTCCGCTCGTCAGGCTCTCTTCAAACAGCGTTGTGCAGATCTTAACATCGAGTACGTAGAAGCAACTGCTCCAGACCCAACAGGTGATGCTGGTGTTACAGGCGCTCAGGCTTGGGTAACAGAAAACATTAAAGTTTACGTTGACCAGTATGGCAAAGATACAGCTTTCTTCTGTACAAACTGCTCTATGCAGGTTCCATTAATTCAGCAGTGTGCTGAACTCGGCGCTATTTATCCACAGCAGTGCTGCCCATCTCCATACCATGGATATCCATCTGCATTCAACATTTCTGTTGAAGGTCACGAAGGCGATGTACAGTACATGTTAGACCAGATCGCAGCTAAAGTTAAAGAATATGGCAACGAAGGCCGTATGTCCACATGGGCTGTAGCTATCAACATGATGATGATTGAAGCTGGTTACAACTACGCAGTAAAATGGATCGAAGGCGAAATCACAGAACGTTGTGATGAAACAGCATTACTTAACGAAATGAAAGCAATCGCTGGCGACGAAACAACTATCACAAAATACTCTGATGACGCAGTAGGAACATTAGACAACTTCTTCATGATCCTTTGCCCATTCTATGATTTCTAAAAATTACATAACAATTACCACGTTAAGTTATGATTAATTTGTTGATGCGTCCATTGAGAAATCGGTGGGCGCATTAACACGTATATTGAGGTAAACAAATGGAAGCGAATTATGTATTAAAGATGAGCAATATCTCTAAAGAATACTTCGGCAACAAAGTATTAAAAGATGCTCAGCTCAAAGTTAAACCGGGCGAGATTCATGCGCTGATGGGTGAAAATGGTGCGGGTAAATCCACACTGATGAACATCTTATTCGGTATGCCTGTCATCCACAGTACCGGCGGTTTTGAAGGAACCATCGAATTCGATGGAAAAGAAGTAAATATCGATAATCCTCAGAAAGCCATGGAACTTGGTATCGGTATGGTACATCAGGAATTTATGCTTATTCCTGGATTCACTGTTGTGGAAAATATTAAGCTTGGACGTGAGATCACAAACCCAACTATCGCAAGTTCTCTGTTCGGACCATCTATGGAAAAACTGGACAAACCGGCCATGGCAGCAGATGCAAGAAAAGCTCTTGACACCATTGGTCTTAATATTGGGGAGCAGGAGATGGTAGGAGGCATGCCTGTAGGTTATATGCAGTTTATCGAAATCGCAAGAGAAATCGACAAGACAGGCATGAAACTACTTATTTTTGATGAACCAACTGCTGTATTAACTGAGACAGAAGCTCAGAGACTTCTTGAAACAATGCAGCTTATTGCATCTAAAGGCATTGCAATCGTATTCATTACTCACCGTATTGATGAAGTAATTCAGGTAACCAACAGCATGACCATCCTTCGTGATGGTTATTTTGTAGATTATCTGGAAACCAAAGACACAACAGCCGCAAAGATTGCAGGTCTTATGGTTGGACGTGAAGTAGAAAAATTAGTAGACGACGTGGAAGATGACAGCCGTTCCATTAAGGAAGATAATGTCATGCTCCGCTTAAAAGATTATTATGTAGACATGCCGGGTGAAAAAGTAAACGGTGTGAACTTGGAAGTAAGACGTGGAGAAATCCTTGGTATCGGCGGTCTTGCCGGCCAGGGTAAAGTTGGTATTCCAAACGGTATTCTTGGCTTATATAAGAGTGAAGGTACTGTTGAATTCGAAGGCGAAGTGATCGACACAACAAAACTTGGTGCGGCACTTATGAAACACATCGCATTCGTATCCGAAGACCGTCGAGGCGTTGGTCTTCTTTTAGAAGAATCTATTCAGAACAATATTACATTTACTGCAATGCAGATTGATAACAAATTCTTAAAGAAATTCGGACCAATCCGATTATTCGATGAGAAAGCAGCCCGTGCTCATGCAGAAGACATGATCAAACAGTTAGATATCCGTTGTACAGGACCTGATCAGTATGCAGGCCGTTTATCCGGTGGTAATCAGCAGAAAGTATGTCTTGCACGTGCCATTACAATGAATCCGAAACTTTTAATCGTATCCGAACCAACCCGTGGTATTGATATCGGTGCGAAGAAACTGGTACTTGAACTGCTTGCGAAGATGAACCGCGAACAGGGAATGACCATTATTATGGTAAGTTCCGAATTAAACGAATTAAGAAGCTTATGTGACCGTATCGCTATCGTATCTGATGGTAAACTTACCGGTATTTTCCCACCGGATGCATCTGACGAAGAATACGGTATGGCAATGTCCGGCGTGAAGGAAGGAGGAAAGGAATAATGGAAAAATTCAAAAAAATTATTGATGCAATTGGTATTCCACGCTTGATCGTATCCTGTTTCTTCCTTGCCATCGTTATCACAGCTTATGTGAACGGCATTGATGTTAAATCTTATTTCTCCTCTACTCTCAAATACTGGGGTATGTGGGGCGTTCTTGTACTGGCCATGGTTCCAACAATCAAATGTGGTATCGGTCCAAACTTCGGTGTCAGCTTAGGTATTGTATGCGGCCTTCTTGGAACACTTCTTTCCATCGAATTCGAAGTGATGCAGAGAGTAGATGCAATTCTTCCTGGCTTTGGTGCATGGGGTGCATTTGCATTTGCAGTTATCGTATCTATCGTATGTGCTTGGTTCGTAGGTATCGGCTACGGTAAAGTATTAAACCTTGTAAAAGGTTCAGAGATGACAGTTACTACCTATATTGGATACTCTATCATTTATCTTATGTGTATCCTCTGGTTCAGAGCGCCATTCTCCAGTGGTGAGATTATCTGGCCTCTCGGCGGTGTTGGTGTCCGTAACTCTGTAGCTATGGAAGGAAGCTTTGGTTACCTTTTAACAGAGGCACTTGGTTTTGAAATTGCAGGAATTTATATTCCAACAGGTATTATCTTATTTGTACTTGCATGCTGTCTCGTAGTACATTTCTATTTCAAGAGTAAGACAGGTCTTGCTATCGCAGCCGTAGGTTCCAATCCTACATTTGCAAGAGCCAGCGGTATTGACGTAGACAAGATGCGTGTAAAAGGTGTGGCAATGTCCACTATCCTTGGTGCCATCGGCATTGTAGTATATACTCAGGCATTCGGATATCTTCAGGCATATACAGCACCTCTTTCCATGGGCTTTATTTGCGTTGCGTCTATCTTAATCGGTGGTGCCACAACAGGAAAAGCTTCTATTATCCATGTAATTATCGGAACATTCCTTTATCAGGGTCTTATCATCTTTACTCCTCCGGTATCCAACCATTTACTGGCAGGTACAGATATTTCCGATACTATGCGTCAGATTATCCAAAATGGTGTAATCCTTTACGCACTTGTAAAAACAAAAGGAGGTACAGAGTAAGATATGAATACAAAGAAAACAAATGCTCTCGATAACCTCAAACGTATTATCTTTGAAAACAAAGTTATTTTTATGTTTGTTATTTTGTGTCTTGCATGTATTATAATTGCTGACACATCTGTAGCATATATTGTAGGTGAAGTTTTCACCCGTTTCGGACGTAATACATGTCTCGTACTTGCGCTGATTATTCCGTGTTTTGCCGGCCTTGGTATGAACTTTGGTATCGTAGTAGGTGCCATTGCTGCTCAGGTATCTGTATTCTGGATTGTGCATTGGGGATTTACAGGAATCACAGGTATGCTTCTTTGTGTACTTATGAGTACACCGATTGCAATCTTCTTTGGATGGCTTTTAGGTTTACTCTACAACAAGACAAAAGGCGCAGAAATGATCGCCGGTCTTGTACTTGGTTTCTTCGCAGACGGTGTATATCGTCTTTATACCCTTTATATCATCGGTGGTGTAATTCCATTTGATGATCCTAACTTATTAGACCGTGGTTTTGGTCTTCGTAACGCTTTCGACTTAACAGGAAACTTAAAGTATTCCATCGATGATATCAGTTTCCTTACGGTATGTATTATCCTTGGTGCGATTATGATCGTCATGGGCTTAGTAAATATGCTTCACAACAAAAAAGTCGGCACACAGACAAATGGCAAAAAGAATCTTACAAATATGGTAATGGGTGCTGTGTTAGTTGCATTCGGTTTTGCAGGACGTATGATCCCTATGGTGAATCTTCTTTTTGGAGGAACAAGACTGATCTTCACAGACGTTGCTTTATTTGGAGGTATTGCACTTGTCGTTTTTGCGGTTGTTAAAATTATCGTAAAACGTAAAAAGGGAGAAACAGGTATAGGAAGCATGATTGCTCTTGCCATTGGCGGTATCGCTCTTACAGCAGGAACAGGTATTGGCCCTGTCAGAGACATCTATCAGTCTATCAAGATTTCTGCTTGTACTTATGGTATTATCGTCTTATTCTGTATGTTCAATAACTGGATGACAAATACCCGTCTTGGTCAGAACATGCGTACTGTTGGTCAGAGCCGTGCGGTAGCTACATCTGCAGGTATTAATGTTGATAAAACCCGTATCATTGCTACATGTATCTCTACAGTACTTGCTGCATGGGGTCAGTTAGTATTCCTTCAGAACCTTGGTACATTCAATACAGTTCAGCAGCAGACAAACGTAGGCCTCTATGCGATTGCAGCGATTCTTGTTGGTGGTGCTACTGTTCAGAAAGCAAGTAATAAACATGCCGTTATTGGTGTTATCTTATTCCACACATTATTCGTAGTTGCACCTTTAGCAGCGACTAAGATCGTTGGTGACTCTGCTATCTCCGAATATATCCGTATGTTTATCTCTTACGGTGTCATCGCTGTATCTTTAGCTATGCATGCATGGAAGACAGCTGGAGGACCAAAAGACAAGGGAAAAGTAGAACCGGATGCAAAACATAAGGCCGTCGCAATGCCGGCTGGAAATGCTAAAGTATAGATTGTTTCAGCAACCGAGATACTATATATAATTTGTAGAAATAATAGAAAAGATATGCGCTTCTCAAACAGGAGGTGCATATCTTTTTTACGAAGGAATTATGGAAAGTTAGGAATGGAAGTAAAAAAAAGCAAAGAACAAATTATAGAAGACTTAAAAAATTTTATCGGCCGGGATGTTCCGGAGATGGTTTATGACGTAGCGGCATCTGCTGCAAATGATCATCCTGGGATTGGGCTTATTGATATTCAGTCCTATCGAAATGCTGCGAAGGTAACAGATAATGAGAATCTGGCATTTTGGCTTGCATCCCAGCACAGAAAAGGAGAAGAGGTTCTTGTCATCAATCAGGGAAAAGACGGACAACCTGTTTTTGATACCGGATATGCCTGGATGTCAGTAAGAGAGATTGCAGATTATCTCATGGAAGATGTGAAATATATTCAGGAACTTTTAGAGGAAGTAAATTATGATGTGAAGTCAGAAAAGATTGAGGCCTCTATGAATAATCTTTTGTCCAAAAGAGATTTTTATCTGGCCTTGTCCAATCAGGTTGGGGAAGTGGAGATTCCGGTGCAGGATGGCGTTCAAAAGATTACTTTGGCGCTTCTTTGTGAATATCTTCATGTACCGTTTATGGAACTGTACACAAGATATCAGATTTCAGGAACTGCTGCTGACGCAATCTCCCAGTATTCAGATTCTTTAAGAAAGCAGGCAGAGGCAAAGACATTTGCCGACGTAGTGTGTGTGGAAGATTTCATGTTTGAAAAAGAACTGGATGCCTATCATATGCTGCTCTTCCGCGCTTCCATGAAGAAGAAAGGGATGGAGTACAATGTTTCTGTAAAGGAAGCCTATTCTTTTAGAAAAGTGGAAGATTATTATATGCTCTTTTTAAAAGAACTGAGTGCAGGGGAAAGCCATAAGGAGTATTACACAAAAGAAGAATATGCTTTCTTAAATGAAGTAGAATCCGGAATTAAAGAAGGCATAGCAGTAGATCCGGAGATCCTTAAATATCTGTTGGAACTTCTTAGCAAGAAACAGATTACAAAAAAAGAAAATACCCGATTGTTCCTGTATCTTGCACAAAAAGAAGGAACTATGATTGGGTAAAAGACAAAAGAAAAACAGCTGTGATCAGCTGTGAACAAAAATAGATAGAAAAAGTTTTAGCGCCATTTAATCTTTCTTTACAAATTAAATGGCGCTTTTAATGAATTTCTTTAAGTTTCACTATATAACCTCTCTTTCTATTAAGTGGTCCGGATTAAATTAAGTATTTGATTGGTCCGTCCTCCTGTTTTTTGAAGTTTTCTCTTCGTTTCTATGTACATATAATATCTCATTTATTTGCAATTGTCAATAGTATTTTTAGAAAAAATGAAAAATATTTTTTAAAAATCTGATAAGAAGCGGAGAATATATTGTATTGAGTTTATAAAAATATATAAAATGTTATAATATTTGCAAAATTATAAATAAAACAGCGAATAGAACAAAAATAGTTCTGTCGAAAGATGTCGAAAATTGTTATACAAATATAAGAGAGAAATGAATTGATGCTATTCTAATAATATGGGGGTATGTTATAATTGTGAAAAAGAACGCAAAAGAAGGAAGAGAGGAATCGGCCCATGGAACAGGAAAAGAAAATGCAAATTACAATAGAAGCCAGTGATGTATTGAATTATGCTTTGCATCAGAATGGCATACCGGTTATCTCAGCCATCAGAGTACGAAATCTGGCAGGACAGGATCTGGAGAACCTGACCCTTAGAATAAGCGGAGAGGAAGATATGATTGTTCCTTATGAAGAACAGATTCTATTGATTCGTGCAGGGGAGGATTTGTGTATACGCAGTCCGAAGATTTCCATTCAGGGTTCCAGTCTGGCCGGTCTGACAGAGAGAATTCAGTTTGGACTGAAAGCAGCCATTTATCAGAGGGAGGAACTTTTATCTGCGTGCAGAAAAGATATGACGGTCCTGGCTTATGATGAATGGCCGGGAGCCGGATATTATCCGGAACTTTTGGGAGCATTTGTCATGCCAAACCATCCGGTCGTAGCTGAACTGATAAAGTCTGCGTCTGAATGGCTTGAAAAATGGACGGGAAATCCATCTCTTGATGGATATCAGAGTAATCATCCGGACAGAGTAAAAAAGATGGCGGCAGCAGTATTTGCAGCAATCCAGGAGAAGAATATTGTGTATGCAGTACCTCCGGCAAGTTTTGAGAATCTGGGACAGAGAGTCCGCCTGGCCGATGAAGTAATGGAACAGCGTCTTGGCACATGTCTTGATCTGACTCTTCTTTATGCTGCCTGTCTGGAAGCCATGGGGCTGAATCCGTTGCTTGTTATGATGCACGGGCATATCTTTGCAGGGGTATGGCTGATGGATCAGGCCTTTCTGGATTCCGTAGAAGATGATCCGTCACAGCTTGAGAAGAGAATGTCAAAGGGGATTCATGAGATTCTCGTGGTGGAAACGACCATGATGTGTGCCGGCAGGAATTATAATTTTGATGATGCGGTAAAACATGGTGAGAAGCAGCTTGGCAAATACAAAGAATTTATCTTTGCCCTCGATGTGGCAAGGGCAAGAAAAAGCGGTGTCCGTCCGCTTCCGCTTCGAATCAGAACAGAGAATGGATATGAACTTGTTCATGAGGAGCGTCATTTCTGGGAGATGACGAAGAAGCCGGAAGACATCGGCGATACATATGAATATCAGATTACTTATGAAAAGGAGACTCCATCCAAACAGGTTCAGTGGGAGCGGAGACTGCTTGATCTGAGCCTTCGAAATATGCTTATTAATATGCGTCTGACCAAATCCGTTGTACCTTTGCTGTCTTCCTATGTGGGAGATTTGGAAGACGCTCTTATGGAAGGCGAGGAATTCCAGGTGCTTCCCCGCCCGAAAGAATGGGATCAGGATGGAAAGAAAGAATTCACCCTGGAGACAACCAATGATCTTGGTCCTTATGGAGAGCTGATTGCTTCCGAGTGCAGACATAAAAGATTACATACCATATATACAGAAGAAGAGCTGAATAAGACACTGACGAAACTTTATCGTACGGCAAAGACATCTATGGAGGAAAACGGTGCCAGCACTCTTTATCTTGCGCTGGGGCTCCTCCGCTGGTTTGAAGAGATGAAATCTACGCTGCCGCGTTATGCACCTATTGTGCTTATTCCTGTTGAGATTGTAAGAAAATCTGCAAGAAAGGGTTATGTCCTCAGAATGAGAGACGAAGAAGCCCAGATAAATATTACTTTATTAGAATTTTTAAAACAGAATTATAATATCCGTATTCAGGGACTGAATCCGATTCCGATGGACGAACATGGTCTTGATATGAAGAAGATTTTTGCTGTAATCCGCCACGGAATTATGGAAGAGAAGATGTGGGATGTAATCGAATCCGGATTTATCGGCAATTTCTCCTTTGCCCAGTTCGTCATGTGGAATGATATCCACAACCGGCCGGATATACTTACGAGAAACAAAATCGTACAAAGTCTGATTGCCGGTGCAGTGGAGTGGGATTGTACCATTCCGGAGGGAACGAAGACGGAAGAAGCATATCTTCCGATTACTGCAGATTCTTCCCAGCTGCAGGCCATTAATATGGCAGCAAATGATGTAAGTTTTGTTCTGCACGGACCTCCGGGAACGGGCAAATCTCAGACGATCACAGCCATGATTTCCAATGCCCTGACAAAGGGGAAAACAGTTCTCTTTGTGGCAGAAAAGATGGCAGCTCTGGAAGTTGTACAGAAACGTCTTGCCGGTCTTGGAATAGAAGATTTTTGTCTGGAAATCCACTCTAACAAAGCAGTAAAAAGAAATGTATTAGATCAGTTGAAAAGATGTTTGGAGATTCAGGTGCAGGAAAACGAAACGGATTATGATGCCAAGATAGAAGATATGCGCAGAATGCGTCAGAATCTTGATGTCTATGTCCGGAAACTTCATGAAAAGAGAGCTTTTGGCAAAAGTCTTCGTGAACTGATTGATCTCTACGAATTGATTCCGGAACATGAAACCCAGCTTGTATTTGAAGAAGAATATGCAGCTTCTCTTACTCAGAGCGGCTTAGAGGAACAGAAACATCTGCTGGAACAGCTGCTGGCGGCAGGGCGTGCCATCGGACATCCGTGCAATCATCCGCTGACACCGGTCCGTCAGACTGTGTACAGTCAGAGCCTGAAGTTTGACTACAGGGCAAAAGTGACAGAATACAGAGATACCCTGGCCCGATTAAATGAGGCAGGCCTTCCGTTTGCATCGTTTATGGGAATTGTTGCACCATATGACAGGGAAGATTGGGATTATATTAACCAGTATGCCATGGCTGTCATTGATGTGGAAAATATTCCGGTATTTTTATTAAAGGCGGAATCTCTGGAAGAGGAATTCAAAGTTCCATATGCTTTTCTTGAAAAGAAAGAGACATGTGAGGAGAAAGAGAAAGCTTTAAAACGGAACTGGAATGAGAATTTCCTCCGTATGGATATGAGTGGATTCCAGAGCCGTTATACGGAAGCCATTGGCAGGTTCTTTGGCAAGAGGAGAGCCCTCAATGCATTGGTAACAGAACTTAAGGCTTATGCACAGTTTCCGATTGTGACGGAACAGATTCCTGTTCTTCTTACGGATATTACTTTTTACCAAAAAGAAAAGGAAGAACTGGCACAGGCGGAGGAATCTCTTCCAAAAGAGTGGAAGAACCTGCTTGCCGATTATCCGGATACTGCTTCTTTGAAATTGTATCAAGAGCAGATCACCGGACAGATAGAACTGGTATCCGGTTTTATTGACAGAATTGAAGAGATGAAAGCGGATGGACGTTTTGCGGAATGTGTAATAAAGGCGGAAAAAGTGAATGAAAGCTATAACAGTCTCATAAGTGTACAGGAAACTGTATTCCAGATGCTGAATCTTGAGTTTAATGATAAAGATGACAATTGGATGGCTGTCAGACTGGCAGCCTGCGAAAAACTTTTAGAACGTGAAGAGGAATTAAAGGACTTTATTATTTACCGCCAGTTTGAAGAAGAATGCAGGAAGGCAGGGCTTACCATTGTATGCGAGGCATATTCGGACGGTGTGGAGCATGACCAGTTGATGGATGTATATCTGCGCTCGATCTATAAAGCCATTGCGCTCTATGTCATTGAACAGGAACCGGCACTGAACAGTTTTACCGGCACAGGATTCAATGAACGCATTCTTCAGTTTAAAAAGCTGGATGAAGAATTTATGGAACTGACCAAGGAGGAGATGTACTGCAGGCTGACAGATCAGCTTCCAAAAGACAATGAATCTGTTGTATTCAGCAAGGAACTGAATATTTTAAGACGTGCCATCAGCAGTAACGGCAGAGGTCTGTCTATCCGTAACCTGTTTGATCAGATTCCTCATATTTTGCCAAAATTATGTCCGTGCATGCTCATGAGTCCGATTTCCGTGGCCCAGTATCTGTCTGCCGATAATGATCTTTTCGATATTGTAATCTTTGACGAGGCTTCTCAGCTTCCGACCTGTAAGGCGGTAGGCGTGCTGGCGAGAGGAAAGAACGCGGTCATTGTAGGAGATCCGAATCAGATGCCTCCTACCAGTTTTTTTGCCGGCAACAGCGTGGATGAGGATAACCTTGAGATAGAAGATCTGGACAGCATCCTTGATGACTGTCTGGCACTTGGCATGCCGGGGGCACATCTGAAATGGCATTACCGAAGCCGTCATGAAAGCCTGATCGCCTTTAGCAATCAGGAGTTTTATGAGAATTCCATGCAGACCTTCCCATCTGTCAACGACAGGGAGAAACGTGTGAATATGGTCAAAGTAAAAGGATTTTTTGACCGCGGCAAAGGACGGGTGAATACAGCAGAAGCCAAGGCTATTGTGGCAGAAATCAAGAGAAGATATCAGGATCCTGTATTAAAAAATCTGTCCCTTGGCGTTGTTACCTTTAATATCAGCCAGCAGACTTTGATCGAAGACCTGTTATTGGACGAATTCCACAAAGATACCAATTTTGACAACTGGGCCAATACAGGAGAGGAACCGCTTTTTGTGAAAAATCTGGAAAATGTACAGGGAGACGAGAGAGATGTCATTCTGTTTTCTGTAGCCTTCGGTCCTGATAAAGAAGGAAAGCTGTCTCTTAATTTCGGTCCGATCAACAAAGACGGAGGCTGGAAGCGATTAAATGTAGCTGTCACAAGAGCAAAAGAAGAGATGGTAGTGTTCTCCACAATGACAGGAGATATGATTGATTTAAGACGCACCCGTTCCAGAGGTGTGGAAGCATTGAAACATTTCCTGGAATATGCCCAGAAAGGCTCTCTTCAGAATGAATACCGCCAAGATCAGGCGGGAAAGAAACAGGGAATTGTAGAATATATCTGCAAAAAACTGACAGAAGCAGGATATGAATTCCAAAAAGATGTGGGTCATTCCAAGTTTAAGATGGATATTGCGGTTATTCATCCGGAAAAACCGGAAGAATATCTTCTTGGCATTATGTTGGACGGTGATTCCTATCGTTCTTCTGTCAATACAAAAGACCGTGAAGTTGGGCAGGTAAATGTACTCACTGGTCTTGGATGGAATCTTCATCGAATCTGGTCCATGGACTGGTGGGATAACCGGGAAAAAGAAATCCAGAAACTGCTGGATATCTTAAAAGAACTGCATGGAACCGAGACAATAACAGAAAATGAGGGAGAAAGAGAATAAATGGACAACAACCAGACAAATAATGCTATGAATCCGGACGGACAGCCTGTGGTTCACAAACGGCGTGAACGTTACTCCGGCACCCATCCAAAGAAATTCAGCCAGAAATACAAAGAACATAATCCGGAAAAATATGCTGACACTATTGATAAGGTGATCAAAAAGGGCAGTACACCTGCCGGCATGCACATTTCCATTATGGTAAAAGAAATTCTTGATTTTCTTCAGATCAAACCGGGACAGATCGGCCTGGATGCAACCCTTGGTTACGGCGGACATACGAAAGAGATGATGAAATGTTTAGAAGGCAGAGGTCATGTATATGGGCTTGACGTGGATCCTATTGAATCTGCCAAAACAAAAGAACGTTTGAACAGCCAGGGGTTCGGAGATGACATTCTTACGGTAAAGCTTACCAATTTTATGAACATTGACCAGGTGGCGGAAGAAGAAGGAAAGAAATTTGATTTTATTCTGGCTGATCTGGGTGTATCTTCCATGCAGATTGACAATCCGGAGCGGGGATTTTCTTATAAAGTGGAAGGCCCTTTAGATCTTAGGCTGAACCCTCAGAAGGGAGTCAGTGCGGCCCAGCGTCTGAAGGAGATGGATTTGGAAGAAATCATAGGGATGCTCATCGATAATTCTGATGAACCATATGCACAAGAAATTGCAGAGAAGATTTATAATAAAATTAAACGGGGCGGAAAAATCGACACTACGATTGAGTTGAAAGAAACCATTGAGGAAGCTCTTGTTTTCATTCCAAATAAAGACCGGAAAGAAGCGGTGAAAAAGGCCTGTGCCAGAACTTTCCAGGCGCTCCGCATTGATGTAAATAATGAATATGAAGTATTATATTCTTTTTTGGAGAAACTTCCGGGCGTGCTTGCACCAGGCGGAAGAGTGGCAATTCTTACTTTCCATTCCGGTGAAGACAGGCTGGTAAAGAAATCCTTTAAAGAATGGAAAAAAGCAGGGGAATACAGTGAAGTGGCAAGTGATGTAATCCGTCCGTCTGCAGAGGAATGCACTTTGAATCCAAGAGCCCGCTCCACTAAAATGAGATGGGCAATCAAAGTGGAATAGGGATGAAAAGCAGAAAAGCTCAAGTTCCGCTTGCGAGATTTGGAGAGGGATTCATTTCCCATCTGATATAATTGATTTTAGAAAGGATGAAAACGATGATAGATATTGTCTTTGTAACAGATTATGTATGTCCATACTGTCTGGTGGCAAAAGAGGCATTAAAGAAAGCGTTGATTGCAACTAATATAGATGCCAATATTACCTTCCATCCCATGGAGCTTACTATGGAACCGGAACCAAGAGTGGATACTTATCATGACGAAGTGAGAAAAGCAAAGTATCAGGTTCTTGTAGAACCTTGCAAAAAGCTGGGTATTGATATGAAGCTTCCTCCAAATGTTGTGCCTCGTCCATATACAAGACTTGCCTATGAAGGACTGCATTTTGCTGCAAGCAAGGGAAAGGCAGAAGCCTATAACGACTTAATGTACAATGCCTATTTTATCGACGAAAAAGACATAGGAGATATTGATGTGTTAGTCTCACTGGCAGAAAGCGTGGGACTTAATGGAGCAGAGTACAGGGAAGCACTTGAAACCGGAAAATACAGAATTCTTCAGGAAAACCTTTCCTACTATGCAAGAAACAAGCTGAAACCAAAAGGAATTCCGGCTATCTATATTGATGGAAAGAAGGTGACGCTTTCCGATTATAGTGTGGAAGAAATGATGGGGATCCTTCTTCACAAGACGCAGGGTGAAAATGCTGTTGGAATGAGCTGCGGCATTGACGGGTGCTGTTAACAGAAAAACTGATTGGGAAAATAGAATAGAAAAATAGAGATGGGCTGCATCTGAGAGATCAGAGGCAGCCCATTTTTAATATCCCCATTTCGTGGACAGAGGTTAGATTCTCTTTTAGATTACTTTCTGTCCATTGATCGTGAGTTTGAATTGGCAGTTCAGCTTCTCAGCTGCTTTTCTGCAGAGTACCATTCGTCCTAAAAAGATTTCAAAGTAATCCATAACGGAACAGACGGTGGTGTCAAGCTTCAGTCGAAGTTCAATAATCTTCTTGTCGATAACACTGACTTTACTTTCTTTTACTGCATAGTTCACTCTGTCGTGAATGTCAAAGGAAGCGATATCTGTATTTCTTACCCGCGTAAAACGTACGTCGCTTTTGTCTGCAATCATGAGGGCTGCCGCAACAGAGTTGACAGGAAAGGCGGATTTTTCATCGTGATTTCCGATGGCAGTAATGATTGTGGCGGTCTCTTCCGGATCCATATTAAGTTTGTCTAAAATGCGGAATGCCATAACTGCACCCGTGTGGCCGTGATCATTGCGGTTTACAACATTTCCGATGTCGTGAAGATAACCGGCAATGCTCGCCAGTTCCTGGTCTCTGTCAGAGTAATCAAGCTCATCAAGAATCTCGCTGGCAATCTGGGCTACTCTTGTCACATGGGCAAAGCTGTGTTCCGTAAAACCCATGGCACTTAAAGATTCGTCCGCTTTTTTAATATAAGTTTTGATTTCGTCGTTTTTTCGAATATCTTCGTATGTTAAATGCAAAATAGTATTCTCCTAATCTAATTGGATTTTGTTTTCTATTGAAAAATTATACTGGGGATGAAAGAATCTGTCCAGAGTATTTTGAGTCTCTTATTCGGAGTTGGTTGTGCAAATTTTTGTACAGCTATCTTGTTATACTAAAACCATAGAAAACAGGAAGGCGTAATAATGTTTGAGATACTATTTGAAATAATGTTTGAGATACTATTTCAGATATGGTTTTTAATACAGGAGGTACAGTATGAAAGGTTATGTAATTGCTAACGGTTATATGGGATATGTGAATGGAAGCTATTTATTATTTGCAAGCGAATCCGATTACAGAGAGTATATGGAAGATTAAAAGTTTTTATGCTGTTTGTGCCTATGTAAGATTTGTGTTTTCATACTTTTTTTCTATGAAAGATTGTTTTTCATAGTTACCATAATTTGCAATCCGATTCTTAAGAGAGTATAATAACAACAGATAAAAGCAGGAGCAGGCTTTGACTTACTATACTTTCAGATGAAGGATGTAGATTATGGCAGCGAACGACCAGAAGTTACGAACACTATATCTGATGCAGATTTTATTAGAAGAGACAGACGAATCCCACATTCTGAATGCATCAGAGCTGATTGGCAGATTAAAAGTAAAATACAACATGGAAGCAGACCGCCGCACGGTCTATGGCGACATTGATGTACTGGAGAGATTTGGTTTAAGCATAACACAGTTGAAGGGTAAGAATCCGGGATATTATGTGGACAGCCGTGATTTTGAATTGGCAGAACTTAAGCTGCTGGTGGATGCGGTCCAGTCTTCCAAGTTTATTACAGAGAAGAAGACGAGGGAGTTGATCCGCAAGCTGGAGACCCTTTGCAGCAGGCAGGAAGCGGAGCAGCTTTCCAGAGAAGTGCTTCTTTATAATCGTCCGAAGACGAAGAACGAGACAATTTATTATAACGTAGACAATATTCATTCAGCCATGGCCGGCAACAGGCAGATTACATTTCAATATGCCGAATGGACAACAAAAGCAGAACTCCGGCCGAAGAAGAATGGAGCGTTTTATGTAGTAAGCCCATGGAGACTGACCTGGGACAATGAGAATTATTACCTGATTGCCTATGATGAGGAGGCGGGTAAGATTAAACATTACCGGGTGGATAAGATGCAAAAGATGCAGATTCTTGAAACGGAACGAAAGGGAGAAGATGCATTTGAAGCGGTGAACCTGACGGCTTTTGCCAAGAAGACTTTTGGTATGTTTGGCGGTAAGGACAGGGAAGTGACTCTTTTATGCAGGAATGAACTGGCAGGGGTTGTTATTGACCGGTTTGGTCAGGATATCTGGATGATTCCCGAAGGACCAGAACATTTTAAAGCGAAAGTGATGGTGACCATCAGTCCGCAGTTTTTTGGCTGGGTCACTGGAATCGGCGGTAAGATGAAGATTGCAGAGCCCTCTGATGTACAGGCGGAATACAGAGAATACATTAGAGGTATTATAGGTTTATATGAATAGGAGGAACAGATGAAACGCATATTTGGAATGTATGGTGGTCTCAGGAAGGAGATTTATATCATCTGTTTCGGACGGCTTGTAACATCTATGGGCGGACTTGTCTGGCCCATGCTTACCCTTATTTTAAAGAGCAAACTAGGATTTAATGCAGAAGAAGTAGCCTTGTGGTTTCTTCTTTTTGGCGTGTTTCAGATTCCGTTTAATTATATTGGCGGCCGATTGACAGACAGGTATAATAAGAGGAACCTGATTTTGATTTTTGATTTCATATCAGTGGTATTATATTGTACAACAGCGGTGCTTCCTCTTACGACAGGAAGTCTGTGGATTTATTTTATCGGATCCTTGTTCCAGCATATGGAATGGCCGGCCTATGATGCGTTGATTGCGGAGATGACCAGTGACCATGACAGAGAGAAGGCCTATTCTCTTCAGTATCTGGCAGCGAATCTAGGGGTTGTGTTTGCGCCGACCCTGGGTGGACTTTTGTTTCAGAATTATCTGTGGCTGTCATTTCTCATCTGCGGTATGGCTGTGTTTTCTTCCACCGTGCTGATTTTCTTCTTTATTCCAAAGAACGTGGAAGCGGCAGTTAATCACAATACATACGAGAATAGAGAAGAGGGAAGTCTGTTTAAGATTCTGAAAGGGCGGAGCATACTGATTTTTTATACCTTGATCTGCTGCATTTCCATTACCCTTTACAATCAGTTCAATTATCTTCTGCCTATTCAGATGGATGAGATTTTTTTGGAGCAAGGTGCCGTGTTCTTTGGAATGCTGACCAGTGTGAACGGTCTTGTTGTCATTAGCTGTACTCCGATCCTCACCCAGTGGACACTGAGATGGTGTGATTTGGACCGGATTATATGGGGAGTTTTATTGCAGATTGCAGCCCTTTGCTCTTATTATTTTTATTATGACGGAATTGGATTTTATATTGTATCCATGGTGATATTTACCATTGGAGAGGTGCTGAACACTCTGGGAGCCCATCCTTACTTATCCAAAAGGGTTCCGGCATCCCATCGAGGGCGAATCATATCCATTCACAACATCTGTACTTCCACAGTTTCTTCTTTTGGGAATACTATTGTGGGAAGAATTATTGTTTTGTATACTTTCAGAGAAGGATGGATTTTCGTTTTTGTTGTGGGAAGCTTGTTGATGAGCCTCTTTGTTTTATACCGTGGAATGGATAGGAAACGGTTTGAACTGTTGTACCATAGAATAATAAATTAAGAAATGGAGAGATACCTATGAAGATAATAGAAGGCTATATGCCGTTCCTGGGCTATCAGACTTATTACCGTATCGTCGGAGAGAATACGGGCACTAAGGCCCCTCTTGTTTTACTCCACGGAGGACCGGGATCTACCCATAATTACTTCGAAGTTCTTGACCGGCTGGCTGAAGAAGACGGACGTCAGCTCATTATGTATGACCAGATCGGTTGCGGCGAATCCTATGTGGACAATCGACCGGATCTGTGGAATGGAAAAGTATGGGCAGAAGAACTGATCGCTTTAAGAAAGTATTTAGGAATTGAAGAATGCCATCTTCTCGGACAGTCATGGGGCGGCATGCTTCTTCTTGATTATATCTGTAATTATAAACCGAAAGGAATTAAGAGCATGATTTTGTCCAGTACTCTTCCGGCATCCTGGATGTGGGGAAAGGAACAGGCAAGAATGATCCGTTTTCTGCCAGAGCATATGCAGGAAGCAATTGAACGGGCAACCAGAACGGGAGATTATAGTGATCCGGTCTATCAGGAAGCAGAGGCAGAGTATATGCTCCGCCATTGTGGCGGACCTGCGTCCGAAGAGGATCCGGAATGTCTCAGGCGTCCAAGAAGAACAGGAAGGGAATCCTATCTTGTGGGATGGGGACCAAATGAGTTCACCCCTCTTGGAACTTTGAAAGACTACGATGTGACAAGTCAGTTAAAGTATATCAAAGAGCCTGCTCTTGTTATCAGCGGAGGCAACGATCTTTGTACTCCCGCAATCGCCAAATATATGTATGACCACATTCCGAATTCCCAGTGGGAACTTTTCTCCGATTGTAGACATTCCTGTTTTGTGGAGGATACAGACAGATATGTGGAATTATTAAAAGAATGGCTCAATAAATGTGAATAATCATGTGAATGATTCTGTGAATGTTATAAGAAAAATCGGTTTTTCTATCGGAAACCGGGACAAATGACGAATGTGAAAGAAAGAGAGGAAACAAATATGGCAGTAAACAGACCACGCGGCCGGCAGAAAAATGTGACCGGTTCAGGGAAAGGCGTAAAACGCCGCGGATCCGGCCTTGGTACCGGTCCGGTAGGTTCATCCGGAGGCTATAGCGGCCGCCCGGGAAGAAAATCTGCGGGAGGCGGCTTTGGAAATTCCGGGAGCTCCAACAGTCCGGGAGGTTCCAATGGCACAGGAAGCGGTCCGAGAATGACCCGTTCCGGTGGAGGATGTTCTAAGATTCTCATTTTGATTGTCTTCCTGCTTGTGGCAGGCGGTGGAGGAATCGGAAGCCTGTTTTCCGGAGGCGGGTCCGGGGAAGGCCTTTTCACCGGAGGCGGACTGGGAGATCTTATTTTATCTGAGAACAGCAATCAGAATGATCAGTATGGGGATTTGACTACGCTTTTAGGAAGCCTTGGAGGAGGAAGCATTTCTAGCGGATGGGACAATGGAAGCAATGCAGGTTCTCTTGACACATCCGTAGACAGCAGTGCACGAGATAAATATACTGAGATTCGTGGAAATGGCAGGGATGAAGTGACTCTTATGGTCTACCTTTGCGGAACGGACTTAGAATCCAGAAGCAAGATGGCAACATCTGATCTTCAGGAGATGATAGGTGCAGAACTTTCTGATAAAGTGAACCTTATTGTGTATACAGGCGGCTGTAAAGCATGGCAGAACAGTGCAGTGAGCAGTAAGACCAATCAGATCTGGCAGGTGAAGAATGACGGAATTGTGTGTTTGGAGAAAGACCTTGGAAGCAAAGCCATGACAGATCCGAATACTCTGGTATCTTTTATCAAATACTGTACGCAGAACTTTCCTGCAGACCGCAACTCCCTTATCTTCTGGGATCATGGCGGCGGTTCTGTAAGTGGATTCGGTTATGATGAAAAATTTGCCCAGAGCGGTTCTATGAGTCTTGGAGAGATTGATAAAGCCCTTACAGCGGCAAAGGTAAAGTTTGATTTTGTTGGTTTTGATGCATGTCTTATGGCGACGACAGAGAATGCGCTTATGCTTACAGAGCATGCGGATTATCTTATTGCCAGTGAAGAGACAGAGCCGGGAATTGGCTGGTATTATACAGATTGGTTAACTGAACTTTCCAGGAATACATCTATGCCGACGCTTGAGATCGGTAAGAATATTATTGATGATTTCGTGGATATGTGTGGAAGAAAATGTCCGGGACAGTCTACCACCCTTTCTATTGTTGATCTGGCAGAATTAGAAGCCACCATTCCGGATGCTTTCGTGGACTTTTCAAACAGTACATATAATTTAATTCGCAACAAAGAATATGCCCAGGTATCAAATGCAAGAAGCGACGCAAGAGAATTCGGTGCAACAAGTAAGATTGATCAGGTTGATTTGGTTCACCTGGCAAAAAATATGGATACAAAGGAAGGAGATGCTTTGGCAAAAGCTCTTCTTGGTGCAGTGAAATACAACCGTACTTCCTCCAATATGACCAATTCCTATGGTCTTTCCATTTATTTTCCATACCGTAAGGCATCTTTAGTGGACGATGCTGTGGATACTTACGAACAGATTGGAATGGACGGAGAATATGCAAGATGCATTAAAGCTTTTGCAAGTATGGAAATGAGCGGTCAGGCAGCCAGCGGAGGCACCACCACTCCGGTTCCATCTCTTATGGATATGTTCGGTGGCGGCAGCAGTTCTTATGGCAATGCAGAGATGATTGAACAGATTCTTGGATCCTTCCTTGGCGGCAATGTCAGCAGTATTTCCGGACTTTCCGGAAATAACATTGATTTCTTTAACGGAAGGGCACTTTCTGAGACGGAGACAGCAGAATATATTGCGGAAAACTCTTTCGACGGAAGTCTTCTCACATGGGAAGATACGAAGAACGGTCCTGCTATTGTCCTGCCAAAGGAACAGTGGGAGATGGTGCAGGAGCTTCATGCAAACATGTTCTACGATGATGGTGAAGGTTTTGTAGATCTTGGACTTGATAATGTCTATGATTTTGATAACAAAGGCAACCTTCTTGTGCCGGAAGAATGTACATGGCTCGCAATCAATGAACAGCCGGTGGCATATTATCATGAAGCTACTGTAGATGACGGTGTAAATTACAGCATTATGGGACGTGTACCTGTCCTTTATAATGGAGAACGGGCAGAGTTGATTCTTGAATTTACAGATGCGGATCCGTATGGAAGTGTTGTTGGTGTGCGAAGAGTTTATGTTGAAGGCGAGACAGCCACAGTTGCAAAGACCATGGGCACTGTACAGGACGGCGACGTGATTGACTTTATCTGCGATTACTACAGCTATGATGGAGAATACCTTGACAGCTATATGTTAGGTGACCAGCTTATTGTTGACGGCGAATTAGAGATCAGTGATGTGTATGTGGATGCAGATGCGGCGAATTTATGTTATCGCTTTACAGATCTTTATAATCAGGCATACTGGACAGAACCGGCACCATTAAACTAAATACAGGAAATCACCGGTAACCGGAGAAGGGGAACTTTTCGATTCGATTGGAAAGTTCCTTTTTTGTGTCAGCGACGAGCCAAAGTCCGAGCTTGCTCGAGACCTTGGCGACCGCTTACAATCCCGGAATGCGCCTTCTGGCGCTTCCGGTGATTGCTGGTCAAATGAAGAAAGGGACGTTAACAAAGTTAGTTCACTTGTTGACTTTAGCGCGGTAACGTGGTAGAATGATAAAGTCAAAAGACATTAAGACGAAGACAAAGAAAGGAATAGACGTTATGAAGAAATTATTCGCAGTTTTAATGACAATGATTATGGTATTCTCTCTTGCTGCATGCGGCGGTACAGACAACAAAGATGACAGTGCATCTCCTAAGACTGATCTGGAATATGTAAAAGAGAAAGGAAAGTTAGTAGTTGGTATTACCGATTATGCACCGATGGATTATAAAGATGCAGACGGCAACTGGATTGGTTTTGATGCAGATATGGCAAGAGCATTTGCAGAAAGCCTTGGTGTAGAAGTGGAATTTACTGAAATCGATTGGGATAACAAGATTTTAGAATTAGAAAGTAAAGCCATTGACTGTGTATGGAATGGTATGACACTTTCTGATGAAGTAAAAGCCGGCATGAGCACATCCAATCCATATTGTAACAACTCTCAGATGGTAATCGTACCTGCTGACAAGGCTGCTCAGTATCAGACAATCGAAAGTCTTGCTGATCTTACATTTGCAGTAGAGTCCGGCAGCGTTGGGGAAGATGAAGTAGAAGCATTAAACCTTGCAACAACTCCAGTAAAAGATCAGGCAACAGCATTAATGGAAGTTGCTGCGGGAACATCCGATGCGGCAGTGGTAGACTCTTTAATGGCAGGTGCTATGGTTGGCGAAGGAACAAGCTATGATGATTTAACATTTACAGTAAGTTTAAATTCAGAAGAAGGAGAAGTATTTGGTGTTGGTTTCAGAAAAGATTCTGATATTACAGCAGCTCTTAACGAATTCTTCAAAACAGCTTATGCAGATGGTTCCATGATGGAATGTGCCGAAACTTATGGCGTTCAGGCAGCAATTATTGCACAGTAGAAAGAATACGGCGAGCGTATTCTCCTTAAAAATAAGTGAAAAGCAGGGAGCGGTTTACGCTCTCTGCTTTTTGTGACAACGACGAGCCAAAATCTAAGCTTGCTTAAGACTTTGGCGACCATATGCAATCACGGAATTCATCCTCTGATGATTCCGGGATTGTGGCAGCAACAACGAGAGAGGTTTTTTATATGGAATTATTTTTAGAACAGCTTCCCATTGTAATAAAAGCTTTAAATGTAGGATTCCTTCAGACATTAAAGCTGTTTTTTGTAACATTGCTTGGTGCATTTCCTCTGGGCTTGGTGATTGCCTTTGGCTCCATGTCAAAGTTCAAACCTTTAAGCTATTTTACAAGAATTATTGTATGGATCATTCGAGGAACACCGCTTATGATTCAGCTTTTAATTATCTATTATATGCCGGGGCTTGTATTTAAAAATCCTATCTGGGGAAGTGGAGAAGAAGGAAGATTTCTCGCTTCTGCAATTATGTTTATCTTTAATTATTCCTGTTATTTTTCCGAGATTTACCGCGGCGGTATTCAAAGCGTGCCAATCGGACAGCAGGAAGCAGGTCTGGTTCTTGGCATGACAAAAAGCCAGATTTTCTTTAAAGTAACTCTTCTTCAGATGATTAAGAGAATTGTTCCTCCAATGTCCAATGAGGTTATTACACTTGTAAAAGACACCTCCCTTGCAAGAATTATTGCTCTTCAGGAAATTATCTGGGCAGGTCAGGCTTTCATGAAAGGTTCCAATGGAATCTCCGGAGCAATCTGGCCATTATTCTTTACAGGAATTTACTATTTGATCTTTAACGGAATCATGACACTGATTCTTGGACAGATTGAGAAGAAACTGGACTATTTCAGATAGGGGGAAATGCATATGTCAATTTTAGAAGTGAAAAATATACATAAAACATTTGGCAGAACAGAAGTATTAAAAGACATTAATTTCTCTTTGGAACCGGGAGAGGTGGTATCTATCATCGGTTCTTCCGGAAGCGGGAAGACAACTCTGCTCCGGTGTCTCAATTTTTTAGAGACACCGGATGTGGGAGTCATCAGTGTAAATGATGAAATTCTCTTTGATTCCGCCAATCCAAAGACTCAGTTAGAATCAGAAATCCGCAAAAAAAGACTGCATTTCGGTCTTGTATTTCAGAATTTCAACCTGTTTCCACAGTATACCGCCCTTGGCAATGTGATGCTGGCCAAGGAGCTTCTGGCTAAGGAACAGCCAGATTATAAAACAAGAAGAAAAGAAATTCATCAGGAGATTCAAAGAGAAGCAGAGAAGCTGCTTCGTCAGATGGGGCTTGGAGACAGAATGAATAATTATCCACACCAGCTCTCCGGCGGCCAGTGCCAGCGAGTTGCCATTGCAAGAGCCCTTGCCCTACAGCCGGATATCCTTTGTTTTGATGAACCAACATCCGCCCTTGATCCGGAACTGACAGGAGAGGTATTAAAAGTAATCAAGGAACTGGCAGATCAGAACACCACCATGGTCATTGTTACCCATGAGATGGCTTTTGCAAAAGAGGTGGCAGGTAAGGTAATCTTTATGGATGATGGTTTGATTGTAGAACAGGGAACACCGGAGGAAGTATTTGAGAATCCAACGGAAGAGAGAACGAAGAGTTTCTTGGCAAGTTATACACATTTATAGAAAGAAGAGAAGCCCTGGGGCTTCTCTTCTTTGTTGTATACCGCTTACAATCCCGGAATGCGTTTTCAGGCGCTTCCGGTGATTCCGTTCAGGGGACGATATGGAGGGTTGGTGGGTACAGGCGGAAGAGTTGGAGCGAGGTACCAAGAAAAGGGCGAGAATGGAGGACAGGAAGTGACGTGGTGGGTACAGGCGGAAGAGTTGGAGCGAGGTACCCAGAAAAGGACCAAAAAGGCGGGTACTGTATGGATATTTTGTTCCGGGTAGATTTGCATTCCTGAAAAAGGCGGTTTTCAGGTCGTTTTTTTGGAGATGACGGGTACCTGAATACTAAAATTTTGAGTGTACCAAAACAATAAATTTAAACAATAGAGTGGTGCAATGTCGCTCTATTATTTTATCTGTTTCTATGTTATTATATTAAATAAGGGATGACTCCCGCTTCAAATGTGTAGGGCATTAAGCGGCGAGTAACAAAATTGTATCAGTGGCGGAAGTCAATCCCACATCTGACATACGTTTGGAAACAGAAAGGAGTTGGACCGGAATTGAAATTAAGAAATATCTTAATCGTTGTAAATAATATAGAAGAATCAGTCAAGTTCTATCATGAGCTTTTTGGACTTGATGTGCTCCTTGATCAGGACGGTAACGTAATTATGACAGAAGGACTTGTGCTTCAGGATGCAGAAATCTGGAAAGGATTTTTAAATCAGGAGATTACTCCTAAGAGCAATTCCAGTGAGTTATATTTTGAAGAATCAAATATGGAAGCATTTATTGAGAAATTAGAAGATTTATATCCGGATGTGGAGTATGTCAACAAACTTATGACACACAGCTGGGGACAGAAGGTTGTAAGATTCTATGATTTAGATGGCAATTTAATTGAAGTAGGAACACCAGTATAAAACAAGCTAAGGAAAAAACAAGGCTGAATGGAAAGTAAATGGGGACGGAAGTACCGTGACAAATAAAATTCTATCATGCAGGAGGAAAAATGATGAAATTTGAAGAAATGTTATTAAAAAGGGAAAGCTGCAGAGCCTATGCAGACAAACCGGTAGCAAGAGAAGACTTAATCAAAATCTGTGAAGCAGGACGCCTCACACCAAGCGGATGCAATTCACAGCCATGGAAATTTATCGTGATTGATGAACCGGAAGCAAAGGCTAAATTCTGTGATGCCCTTTTATTAGAAGGAGGTGTAACAGGTGCACCTTGGAGAGAAAACTGTCCTGCATTTATTGCATTTGTTGAGCAAAAGGCCAACGTAATGCCGGGAGTACTTGCAGTATACAATGATTCTCAGCGTTTTGCACAGGGCGATATTGGAATGGCAAGCCTTAACATGTGTTATCAGGCCATGGAACTTGGTCTTTCCACATGTATTCTTGGAATGGTTGATCAGAAAAAGATGGAAGATTTGTTTGGTATTCCAGAGGGACAGACTGTCCGCCTTGGCCTTGCAGTTGGATATGCAAAAGAAGAGAAAGAACCAAGAAAGAAAATCAGAAAACCTTTTGATGAAGTAGTTTGCTTTAATGAGTGGAAATAAATCATGATAAAAGTAGTATTTATCGATGTGGACAATACTCTTTTAAGTTTTTTTGAATTTGTCAAAGAAGTGTTAAAATCCGGATTTGAAAAGTTCAGGTTAAAGCCTTACGAAGAGAGTATGTTTTACACATTTATAAGAACCAATGATGAATTGTGGGGAAGACTTGAGAAGGGGGAACTGACTCAGGAGCAGATTGGAGAAATCCGATGGAAGATGATCTTTGAGGAACTGGGCGTTGACTTTGATGGCAATACATTTGAAACGTACTTCAAAGAACAGATGAGTATGAGCACTATTCCGGAACCGGGAGCCAGGGAATTCCTTCAATATCTGTCTGATAAATACATTCTGTGTGCAGCCAGTAACGGGCCCTATAAGATGCAGATGAAGAGGCTCCAAAATGCTGATATGTCTCCATATCTTAAGCATTTCTTTATTTCTGAGAAAGTAGGAGCGGAAAAACCGTCCAGACAATTTTTTGAATATGCTTTTGAAGAACTGCATCAGGCGGGCGTGACGGAATTAAAGCCGGAAGAGACTATGATTATCGGAGATTCTCTTACCTCTGATATGGCCGGCGGCAAAGGTTATGGGATGCAGACCTGCTTTTACACAAGAGGCAGAAAGTTGGAGAGCAAGCCGGAAAATGTGGACTACGTGATTGGGAAGCTGACTGATATCAAAGAAATATTATAAGGATACACAGAAACGTTTTTTTATATGAAAATAAGAGGTGACCGAAATGAAAAAAATAGTAACACTTCTGCTTATGCTGCTCTTATGCCTTACACTTGCCGGATGTGAGGAGTATGAAGATACCAATGGTGAGGATGATTTTACTCTTCAGACAATCACAGATGAAGACATTATAAATCTTAGCACCGGATCTTCCGGCTTAACTTATAAAGAAAGCAATCTTGGCATGCTGAAAAGCGCTGAATACTCTGCTACTAATCATAACGGGGTAGATCAGATTTATCTGACCAATTTTATTAGCAAATCGGATGTGGAAGTTTATATTGGACATCTGAATGTAAAAAAAGGAAACTTTAAACTGGCCATCATCAATCAGGATGAAATTATAAAAGAGATTCCCCTCGATGCATTTAATGAAACATATCGGTTTGAAGATTTGACAGGTACATTTTCTGTCCATGTAGCAGGGGAGAGCGCAGCATTTGAGTTTTACATTGACATTTATTAAGAAATGACAAGGAGGACATAAGGATGGAAAAATACATACTCCCTATCGTTGTCGGTCTTATTATTGTAGTAATGGGGATTGCTAATACCAAAGGTAATATCTCCACCCTTCATTGGTACCACAGACAAAGGGTAAGTGAAGCGAACCGCCTGCCATTTGGCAGATTAGTTGGATGGGGAACGATTCTGATAGGATGCTCGTTGATCTTGTTTGGCATTTTGGCTTATATGGCGGACAGTCTCGGGAATGTTATGCTGGAAACAATCGGTACGGGAATTATGATTGTTTCTCTTATCGCTGGTCTTGGTGTGAGTTTTTATGCCATGATAAAATATAATAAAGGAATCTTTTAAAACAATTTATCTTAGAGGAATTTTTATACTACAAGTATAATGACAAGAATGTTTTTATCTGTTATAGTAGTACTAAGTAAGAAAAAGCGGACCATCTGCGTCCAAAGAAAGGAAGGAATTTAGATGAACACAACAATGATTTTTGCACTTCTGAATAGTGAAGAACTCGACAAAGCGCTGGATTTAAAACAGGGCTTCATTTCCGTGTACACATTGAAAGAAAAGCGAAATCATATGATTCGAAGGAAATCCGGAGAATAGAAAGTTAGTGTGAATCGATTCCGAAACTGGAATAGGGTTGTGACCGCTTGTCTTGTATGTGTATATAGGATAAGCGGTTTTTTTGTTCTATAGGAAACTTCGTTTCCATAGAACAAAAAATGCTCCGCAAGGATCGCACTTCGGCGGAGTAGAAGGATGTCGCTTTGCGACCCGCCGAAGGCGAGTGTTTCGTGAGCGAAACACTTTGTTCTTGCATAAGCGAGACACTTTTTGAAATATCAGATGGAAAGGAGGAAGCATATGTTTGAAATTAAAGGTAAGATAAACACAGCAATCTGCTACGCAAAAGTAGTGGAAGAGGAAGCCATCGAGCAGATTCGCAGAATGTGTGATTATGAGTTTACGAAAGACAGCAGAATTCGTATTATGCCTGACGTGCATGCAGGAAAGGGTTGTACAATTGGTACAACTATGACTGTGACTGACAAAGTTGTGCCTAATATTGTGGGAGTTGACATTGGATGCGGTATGTATACTGTGAATCTGGGAAAAGGAGAACTTAATTTTGAAAAAATAGACGAGGCGGTTCATTTTATTCCTTCCGGAATGAACATTTGGGAAGGAAGACAGGAGAGATTTGATCTTACGAAGCTTCGATGCTATAGAAGTCTAAAAAATACTAAATGGCTGGAAAGAAGCCTTGGAACTCTTGGAGGCGGCAATCATTTTATTGAAGTGGACCGTGCTTTAGATGGAACCAATTATCTCGTAATCCATACGGGAAGCAGAAATCTTGGCAAACAGGTGGCGGAGATTTACCAGCAGTTAGCCATTGATTTGAATAAAGGGAAAGAGACTTATTTTCAGCAGAGAGACGAGATCATCCGCTCTTACAAAGAGCAGGGCCGCAGAGCAGAGATTCAGGAAGCCCTGGAGAAGATTTCCTGGAATAAACGAGAGACGACCATGCCGGAAGACCTTTGTTTTCTGTATGGACAGTATTTTGAAGATTATCTGCATGACGTGGAGATCTGCCAGCGTTTTGCAAGACGAAACAGAGAAAAGATTGCGGAAATCATTCTTTCCCGTACAGGTATGACCGGCGGAGAAGCTTTCCATACCATTCATAACTACATTGATACAAAGGAAATGATTCTCAGAAAGGGTGCTATTGCAGCCCATGCCGGTGAAAAGGTGCTGATTCCAATCAACATGCGTGACGGAAGCGTTCTCGCCATTGGCAAAGGTAATCCGGAGTGGAATTATTCTGCGCCTCACGGTGCCGGACGAATCATGTCCAGATCTAAAGCAAAGAACGAGCTGAATATGGATGCTTACAGAGAAGCTATGGCAGGTGTTTATACAACAGCTGTAAATGAAGCGACTCTGGATGAAGCTCCTATGGCGTACAAATCTTTGGAAGATATTATTGATGTGATCAGAGAATCTGTTGATGTAATTGAAGTAATGAAACCAATATATAATTTTAAGGCCAACTGAGCCATGTCGGATTTAAGTCACGCTTGCAGGACTTGACGCGGGATATATATCCTCATGGCTCGGGGAACCGGAACAGGAGGATATTATGTTTACTTATCCAATCATAGACATGGAAAAAACAGGACAAAACATTATGCGCTTGCGCGTGCAGCATGGCTATTCTGTAAAACAGCTCCAGAATATATTTGGCTTTGCTACACCACAGGCAATCTATAAATGGCAGCATGGAGTGACCATGCCATCCATTGATAACTTAATCGTGTTGGCAGCTTTATTTCAGGTACCGGTGGATGACATTTTGGTAGTCCATAACGGCGCAGATATGAAAATGGGTGCCTGAAAGAAAAGAGACAGAATGTCCGGGCATACAGCTATTAGGTTGCAGTTTGGCAAATGAGAAAATTGCAAATTGTTGTAATAATATACAAAATAGAAATAAGTTTAAAAATAAAATTGTGCAAAATATATAAAAATGATTGACATAAGTGACCTCTTTTGTTAACCTAAAAATAGCAAGAAAGCCAGTGATAGAAGAATGGCTTTTCACTTATTATATAAAGGAGGTACACTTTATGAAGAAACGTATTATGATTTTCGGTGACTCTAATACCTGGGGATGGAATCCATGCAATGACCTGGTAAAACCACTGGAAAGATGGGATGATGAAACAAGATGGGCTGGTGTTCTTCAGAAAGAATTAGGCGACGATTATGTTGTCATTCCGGAAGGATTAAACGGAAGAACCAGTGTATGGGATGACCCAATCGAAGAATATCGTTGTGGTAAAGATCAGATTATTCCATGCCTTGACAGTCATGCTCCACTTGATTTAGTAATCATCATGGTTGGAACAAATGACTTAAAGGTTCGCTACACAGTATCTGCACAGGACATTGCTAACGGTGTTGCGATTATCGTTGATAAAACACTTCATCAGGCAGGCGCATTCACAGCAGCAGGACCAAAAGTGCTTCTCCTTTGCCCTCCACCATTAGGCCCGGTAGAAGATGGTGTATTTGCAACAATGTTCGGCGGCAACGTAGAGAAATCCAAACAGATGGCTCCTTTCTTTGAAGGTGTAGCAAAAGGTCGCGGCGTTGCGTACTTTGATGCCGGAACAATCATTCACAGCAGTGCAGAAGACGGACTTCACCTTCAGGCTGATCAGCACAAGATTTTAGGTGAAAAAGTAGCTGAACTGGTAAAAGAAATTCTTGGATAATTGACCATATATTGTTCACGATGTAAACTAAGAAGATTCCCCTTTTCCTTTGTGAAAAGGGGAATCTTTTGGTATAATAGGAACAGAAATATACCTAGAAAATAGAAAATAGAAAATGGGAAAGGAGTCCTGCCAAAGTGAACAGAAGCAGTTTTAAAAATACATCAGGTAAATCGGTCTATTATCTGCAGTGGGAGGTGGATTCTCCGAAAGCCATTGTTGTCAGTTCTCATGGCATGATTGAGCATCCGGAGCGTTACGATGACCTGGCAAAATAAAAATCCGCGGACAGAGTTTGACTGGCTTAATCAGATTCCGGAGGAAGTGGATAAGTATCTGGAGGATCCATATTGCGGCGGCGTATGCAGTGCCAGTTTCTTTAAAAATGTCATGACTGGTATGGCAACTATGGGTGATAAAGATAAACTTGGAAAGATTGACCTTTCTCTTCCAATCTATATTCACGGCGGAGCCTGCGATCCGGTATGTGACATGGGCAAGGGTTTATATCAGTTAGAAGAACAGTACAAGATATTGGGCATGGAAAAGATAAAACTGGATGTTTATCCGGAAGACAGACACGAGATTTATTTTGAACGAAACAAAGAAGAAGTGTATCGCAATACATTGGATTTTGTGTTGGATCAGGTGATAAAATAAAAAACATCGAAGAGTCATCACATAAAAGTGCTAAAGTGTATTGACAAATTGAAAAAATAGGTGTATTATTCAAACAAATTCACGAAGGAGGAACCCGCTATGACAATGAAAGAATTCTTTTATTTTTACTTTTACTTTTTTGTCAAGGGCTGCCCGCTTTTCGTGATATTCGGTGTATAGAATAACACCAAGAATCATATGGTATGGACAGTCCGTATTCGTTATGCATTTAAAATGCAGCAATGAAGACGGGCTTTTTTATTGAGAAACGAGGTACACAAGTATGCAGATGCATTTCCACAGAAAACTCCCTATCCCACAGGAAGTAAAAAAAGAATTTCCATTAACAGAAAGAATGACAAAGATAAAAGCAGAGAGGGACGAAGAAATCAGAGCTATCTTTGAAGGCAGATCCGACAAATTTCTCTTAATTATCGGACCTTGTTCTGCGGAACATAAGGAACCGGTTCTTGAATATCTGTCCAGATTAAAAAGACTCAGCGATAAGGTTTCTGACAAAATATTGATTGTTCCAAGAATCTATACCAATAAACCAAGAACAACGGGGCAGGGATATAAGGGAATGCTCCATCAGCCGGATCCGGAGGCAAAAGAGGATATGTACAAAGGAATCGTATCCATCCGTGAACTCCATCTTGAGGCTCTTCGAGATTATGATTTCACAAGTGCAGACGAAATGCTCTATCCTGAAAACTATCGTTATCTTTCTGATTTATTATCCTATGTTGCAGTCGGTGCCCGTTCCGTTGAGAATCAGCAGCACAGACTGACCGCCAGCGGCATCAGCGCACCAGTCGGCATGAAGAATCCGACAGGCGGAGACATGATGGTTATGATGAATTCTATTCGGGCAGCCCAGTCAAGCCACACTTTCCTCTACCGTGGATGGGAAGTCACAAGTGAAGGAAATCCATATGCCCATGCCATTCTTCGCGGCTATCTTGATTTTGCCGGACGCAACATTTCCAATTATCATTATGAAGATCTGTTAAGAGTAGACGAATTATATGCCAAATCCGATCTGGTGAATCCATCCGTTCTGGTAGATACCAACCACAACAACTCCGGCAAAAAATATCTGGAGCAGATTCGTATTGCCAAGGATGTTATTCACAGCCGCAACCAGAACGACACTATCAAACGCCTAGTAAAAGGTCTTATGATTGAAAGCTATTTAGAAGACGGCGCTCAGAAACCGGAAGAGCATATCTTTGGAAAATCCATCACAGATCCATGTCTTGGATGGGAAAAGACAGAGCAGTTAGTTCTTGATATTGCAGATAAACTGTAAGATACTGCGGATAGACTGTAATGAGAAGGCGAAAGGAAACAAACCATGGCAAATAAATTAGAGGAAGCAAGACAAATCATAAATGAAGTAGATGCTCAGATGGCCGAGCTCTTTGTGAAACGAATGAGGGCTGCAGAGCTGGTCTTCGAACACAAAAAGGAATTTGGACTGCCGATTTTAGACGAAAAAAGAGAACAAGTGGTCATCGAAAAAAACACAGCCCTTATCGAAGAGGAAGGGTTGAAAGGATATTATATTGATTTCCTGAAAAATGTCATGTCCGTCTCCCGGGCTTACCAGTACCGGATGCAGCATGGACTGAAAGTGGCATACAGCGGGGTTGAAGGTGCTTTTGCCCACATTGCAGCGGGTAGAATCTTCCCGGAAAGCATGCGGATTTCCTGCAGAGACTTTAAGTCCGCTTACGATTCTGTTGTCAGAGGAGAAAATGACGTAGCTGTCCTTCCTATCGAGAACAGCTACGCCGGTGAAGTGGGACAGACCATCGATCTTATCTTCTCCGGACCTCTTTTCATCAATGGAATCTATGAACTGGAAATTCATCAGAATCTTCTTGGAGTTCCGGGGGCATCCATTGATGACATTAAAAAAGTAACCAGCCATCCACAGGCTCTCGGTCAATGCCACGATTACCTGAAGCTTCGCGGATTCGACACAGAAGAAGCAGGAAACACAGCCATCGCTGCCAAGCGGGTTGCCCAGGCCAATGATAAAACCATGGGGGCAATCGCCAGTGTGGAGACGGCAGAACTCTACGGTTTGAAAGTGCTGGAAGCCAACATTAATAAAAGCGGCGAGAATACCACCCGATTTGCTGTCCTTTCCAAAGTCAGTGCAAACTCCCCTTCTTTTAACCGGTCTGTCTTAATGCTGACAGTAAATCATGAAGCAGGCTCTCTTGCCAATGCCATCAGCATCATTGGAAAGTATGGCTATAACATGACCGCTCTTAGAAGCAGGCCCCTTAAGAAACATTCCTGGCAGTATTATTTCTATATTGAGCTTGACGGAACGGTAGATCACGACCACGGAAGAAATATGTTAGAGGAACTTGGGGAAGTGTGCAATGAACTGAAGGTTGCAGGAACATTTGCGGCTCACGCAGAAATATAGAAAATATTATATATAGGTGTTATAATAAAAGCAGGCTTAGGTCTGCTTTTGTTGTTCTATAAGAAACTTCGTTTCTATAGAACAATAAATGCTCCGTAAGGATCGCACTGCGACGGAGTAGAAATATGTCGCTTTGCGACTCGCCGCAGGCGAGTGTTTCGCAAGCGAAACCTTTATTCTTATAGTGATAGGAGAAAAACAATGAGTTTAAATAAAAAGAATCATCATGTGGACTGGACTAAGTTTTTGTACAGTATCCCGGCCAAGGACTATATGATCCAGAGCAATCCTTATGAAGAAAAAATGAAATATGCAGCAGAGATGATAAAAAAGGCAGATATGGTGCTGATCGGAGCGGGAGCCGGTGCCTCTGCGGCAGCAGGTCTTTTATACAGCGGTCCACGTTTTACAGAGAACTTTGCAGAATTTATCGAGAAATACGGAAGCGAATATATGCCGGATATGTATGCGGCCGGCTTTTATCCATTTCCATCAGAGGAAGCAAAATGGGGATACTGGTCCAAACATGCTTTGATGAACCGGTTCTACCCGCCGGCATTTTCCCTCTATCAGGACCTTTATGAGATGGTAAAAGACAAGGAATATTTCGTACTGACTACAAACGTGGATCATCAGTTTTATAAATCAGGCTTTGATGAGAAGAGGATTTTTGCTACCCAAGGCGATTATGGCGAAATCCAGTGCGAAAAAGGATGCCATCCGAAGGTATATGAAGGGGAGGAACTCTTTTATAAGATGGATGAGGCAAGAAAAGACTGTCTGATTCCTTCCGAACTGGTTCCTCACTGTCCTGTCTGCGGTGGTAAGATGGCCATGCATTTAAGATCGGATCAGTATTTTGTGGAAGACGAAGAATGGCATGAGGCAGCAGACCGTTATGTGGAATTTTTAGAGCAGATGAAAGGGAAAAATGTGGTCCTCTTAGAGCTTGGAGTAGGATTTAATACTCCGGTCATCATCCGTTTCCCATTTGAGAAAATGATGAGAGAAAACGATTCCTATCATCTGATCCGCCTAAATATGACACAGCATTTTGTACCGCAGAGCTTCGGGGTGAGAGCGGTTGGCATCGGCGGAGATCTTGCCCAGGCGGTGATTGATCTGAAAGAACGGGTATTGTAAAAAGCTGCGTGACAAGGGGACCCTGTGACAGAGAATTAGATTTGACAAGGAGAAAAATATGAATCAGGATGAACGAAGACGATATCTAATCGATGCTTTATTAAAAGAAGACAAACGATTCATCAGGCAGAAAATGCCTTCTGACACCCAGCGTCAGCGGGATTTACTCCGTTCACTTATGAATGTAAGAATGCCAATGTCGGTAAGCGAAGAATTTTTAAAAATACAGGATGAGTATTTAAAAGAGAGAAACCGAGAAAGAGGTATTACGGATACAGCGGATTTGAAACCAGTGAAGAAAGACAGCAGGCTTTTTATCTGGCAGGGAGATATCACAACTTTAAAATGCGATGCAATTGTAAATGCTTGTAACTCCCAGATGCTTGGCTGCTTTTCCCCGATGCATGCCTGTATCGACAATTTCATTCACACATATGCGGGCATTCAGCTTCGTTTGAAGATGCACGAAATCATGACCGCCCAGGGCCACGAGGAAGAGACGGGGAAAGCCAAGATTACATCAGGCTACAACCTTCCGGCGAAGTATATTCTTCATACAGTAGGGCCGATCATTCAGTGGGATGTGAGAAAAGAGGATGAGGAATTACTGGCAAGCTGTTATAAAGAATGTTTAAAGCTTGCGGCTGAGAATGGGGTAGAGTCCATCGCCTTTTGCTGTCTCTCAACAGGAGTTTTCCGCTTCCCGCAGAAGCTTGCGGCCAAGATTGCAACGGCTGTGGTAAGGGAATACCTTGCTCAGGATGATAGAATAAAGAAGGTCATCTTTAATGTATTCAAAGATGAAGATTTGAGAATCTATAGAGAGATTCTTGGGGAAGAATAAGGGAAGGTGACATAACATGGAAAAGAAAGAACAGATCGCAATCATTTCCGATATTCATGGCAATCTTAACGCATTACAAGCTGTTCTTGCTGATATAAAAGAAAGAGGAATCGAGCACATTATCTGCCTTGGAGACATCATTGCCAAGGGAACACACATGGAAGAATGCATTGCATTAGTAAAAGAAAAATGCAGCGTTGTCATCAAAGGAAACTGCGATGAATACTTTGCAAGGGAACAAGACTTGTCCACGAAAGAAAAGGTGGAAGCAGACCGTATCCGCTGGACAAAGAGTAAAATATCCCAGGAGACAATCCGTTACATAGAAGGCTTGCCATCCTGCCATGAATTTTACTTAAGCGGAAGATTAGTACGGCTATTTCATGCCCATCCGGAGAAAATCGACGGCTTTGTAGGTAATATCGACACCCTGGAACACCTCTATTCCCTGTTCCTTCCGGGAGTACATTCTGTATCCGATGCAAAAGCAGACGTTGTTGTCTATGGACATATTCATATGCCTTATATGCAGAAACTTTATAACAGAGTTATTGTAAATACAGGAGCTGTGGGGAATTCCATTGATATCTACAGAAATGAGGAGAAGGATGGAGATGTGAGAAATACGGCCGTTGCAAACTATGCAATCATAAGCGGCATCTATGGGGTCAGAGAATGGGATGAGAAGATATCTTATGAACTGGTCAGTGTGCCTTATGATATTGAGAAAGAACTGGCAGCGAATACGGACAATAATGAGATGGAATCTTATCGGGAGGAGCTAAGATGCGGACGGTACAGAGACATGACAAAAGTGTATGGACGCATGGCCAGAAGAGGGATTGATGTGAGTAAGATATAGAGAAGGCGGAAATCTCTGGAAGAACGTTTAAAGAAGGAAAATAGTGTTCATGGAAAAAGAAGTTTTACGAAAATATAAAATGGACTGCAGAGATGATGCGGTTAGATTTTTAAAAAGCATGTGGCGGGAAGAACCACAGCCCTGTCCATTGTGTGGCGACAGATTGGACTTCTTTCACAAAAAGGCAAAGAAAAGTAATTGTGATTGGAAATGCACAAGGTGCGGCGAGCGCTATGATACGATTAAGATATTAAAGCAGTTAAATGGAGAATAAATCAAAATTGTGGGGAGGATAAAAAGATGTTATTCATTATGTGAATGAAGTTGGTTAAATAGAATGAGATAAGCATAAAAAGGCTGTCGCCCTAACTAATTATTAGTTGGGGCGGCGGCCTCTTTTCATTCGTCGATAAATCTGACGGAGAATATGTGATTTTATCACAGAACAGGAAAGAATAATTCGATATACTTAGCCCATAAGAAAACAAAATCAAATTCAAATATATCAAGGAGGTACATATATGGGTTTATTCGATTTTTTCAAAGGTCCTGACATTAACCAGGGAGTAAAAGAGTATAGAGAATCAAAGGGAGGAATTTTGTTAGACGTCCGTACACCGCAGGAATATAAAGTAGGGCATATTGCCGGAAGCAGGAACATTCCTCTTCAAAACATCAGACAGGCAGCTAATATTATTAAAAATAAGAAAACTCCACTCTACGTATATTGTCAGTCCGGGGCGAGAAGCGGACGAGCTGTGATGGAGCTTCAGCAGATGGGATATGCAAATGCAAAAAACATAGGAGGAATCGCTTCTTATATAGAAAAGGAGGAGAGATAGAATGAAGGTTGTTATTGTAGGAGGAGTGGCAGGCGGAGCGACCGCTGCGGCCCGGATTCGAAGATTAGATGAAAGTGCCGAGATTATCGTATTTGAGCGTTCCGGATATATCTCCTACGCCAACTGTGGTCTTCCATATTATATTGGGGATGTAATTACCGATTCTAAGGAACTGACATTGCAGACTCCAGAAAGTTTTAATAGGAGATTCGGTGTACAGATGAAAGTTCATCATGAGGTAACGGCGATTCATCCTGACAGAAAGACGGTATCCGTGAAAAATTTAAAAACGGGAGAAGCATTTGAAGAAAGTTATGATAAATTACTCCTTTCTCCGGGAGCAAAGCCGGTCCAGCCGAGAGTTCCTGGTGTAGGAATGGATAAATTATTTACATTAAGGACAGTAGAAGATACATTCCGTATCAAAGAATATATTAGAGAAAATAACCCGAAATCGGTTGTTCTGACCGGAGGCGGTTTCATTGGAATAGAACTTGCCGAGAATTTAAAAGAACTGGGAATGGATGTTACCATCGTGCAGCGTCCAAAACAATTGATGAATCCATTTGATCCGGAGATGGCTGCATTTATTCAAAAAGAAATGGGGGAACACGGAGTCAAATTAGTACTTGGCGAGACTGTAGAAGGATTTGAGGAAAAGAACGGAGGCGTCGATGTGTTATTAAAAGAGGCCGCACCTCTTCATGGAGATATGGTCATCCTCGCAATTGGCGTTGCACCGGATACAATTCTTGCCAAAGAAGCCGGAATGGAACTGGGAATCAAAGGAAGCATCCTTGTAAATGACAAAATGGAAACATCGATTCCTGACATTTATGCGGTAGGGGATGCGGTACAGGTGAAACATTACGTGACAGGAGAAGATGCATTAATTTCCCTGGCAGGACCGGCGAACAAACAAGGCCGTATTGCAGCGGATAATATTTGCGGCGGCGACAGCCGATATTCCGGCTCCCAGGGAAGTTCTGTCATAAAAATATTCGATATGACAGCTGCAACTACCGGAATTAATGAAAAGACTGCGAAAAAAGCAGGTTTAAATATAGATAAAGTCATCCTTTCCCCGATGAGTCATGCAGGATATTACCCTGGAGGGAAAACGATGACCATGAAAGTTTTATTTGAAAAAGAGACATACAGATTATTAGGTGCCCAGATTGTAGGGTACGAAGGCGTGGATAAACGAATCGATGTACTTGCAACTGCAATCCACGCGGGAATGAAAGCAACCGAATTAAAAGAACTGGATTTGGCCTATGCTCCTCCTTATTCTTCCGCAAAAGACCCTGTTAATATTGCAGGATATATGATAGACAACATTTCCAAAGGAATACTCAAACAGTGGCATCTGGAAGACTTAGAGAAACTTCCAAAAGACGGAAGCGTAACTCTTTTAGATACTCGAACAGAGGAAGAGTTTAACAAAGGTCATGTAAGTGGTTTCATCAACATCCCGGTGGATGAGCTGAGAAGGCGTATGAATGAAATTGAAATGGGAAAATCAGTCTACGTCATCTGTCAGAGCGGACATAGAAGCTATGTAGCAACCAGAATTTTAGAAGGCAGCGGTTATGAAGCATATAACTTTTCCGGCGGCTTCCGATTCTACGATACAGTAGTAAATGATGCAGAATTTGCACAAAGGGCAACAGCGTGCGGAATGGATCTGATTTAAAAGAAAAGCCCATTATCCTGAATAGATATAGGTGTTCCTATTCGGGATAATGGGCTATATGTTTCTTGGGTAAAATATTAATTTTCCAATACCTGAAGCTGTTTTGCATCTATAATCTCCACAGTGCCTCTTGTTAATTTAATCAGTTCTTCACTCTGGAAATAACGAAGCATTCTGGTAACTACTTCTCTGTGAGTTCCCAGATGGTTGGCAATCATTTCGTGGGTAATTTTAAGAGTATTGGTTCCTTCAATAGAAGCTTCTGTAAGCAAAAAGGAGGCAATGCGTTTGTCCATGCTTTTCCACATAATCTGTTCCATGAGCCACATAACTTCAGAAAAGCGAGCGGCCATGATTTCATTCGTATAGTTGGAAACAGCAGCGGATTCCTCCATAAGTTCTTTATAAAGATCCGGTGGAATCAGCCAGAATTCCGTATCCTTTTCTGCTTCGATGGTAATGTCAAACTGGATGGAACGCATAATACAGGAAGCAGAGAACAGGCAGATATCCCGGTCAAATAGACGATATATGGTAATTTCTCGTCCTTCATCGGACAGAATATAGGCTCTTAACTGGCCTGATTTTAGCAGAAGCAGACCGGTACAATCCAGACTTCCGTTATGTATGATGGTTCCTTTTTTAATACTACGGCTGGAAACGTGGTCAGATATTCGATCCTGCTGGGCCGGTGTCAGCTTATCCCAAATAGAAAAATAATCTTTAAAATACATAGTCATTCCTCCCTGTTAAAAAAAGTATAAGACAAATAAGGGAGAAGTGTCAATAACAGTCAAGTATCCCGTTTTCTATTAAAGTATGTTATGATAAAGATTAGTTTGAGGAGGTGTGTTTGTATGATGGAGATTGAAGAACGATATAGGAAAGAAGAATGCTTAATCTGCAAAGCTCCATTAGAGTATCTTCAAGAAGATGAATTAATGGAATGTGCGATATGTCATAAAACAGAAAAGAGTAAGACACGCTGTGTGAATGGTCACTATGTATGTACCGAATGCCACACAAGCGGAATGGATTGTATTATCTCTCTCTGCTTACATGAAACAAGCAAGAATCCAATAGAAATCATAGAAAAAATGATGTCCATGGATTTTTGCCACATGCACGGACCGGAGCATCATGTCTTGGTAGGCGCAGCGCTCTTGACCGCATTTAAACATGCAGGAGGAGAACTTGATCTGCCAAAAGCTCTTTCCGAAATGTATAGCCGTGGCAAAGAAGTGCCTGGCGGGGTATGTGGATTCTGGGGGGCCTGTGGTGCAGGAATCAGCACCGGCATTTACATGTCTATTCTTACGAAAGCATCTCCTCTTGCCAAGGAAGCATGGGGAATGTCCAATCAGATGACTTCGCGGGCGCTTGCTAAGATAGGGGAAAACGGCGGACCGCGTTGCTGTAAGAGAGATTCTTATCTGGCAATTACAGAGGCAGTGAAATTTACCGAAGAAAAATTGGGAATTCAGATGGATCTAGATAAGGTTGTCTGCACTCATTCTGATCGGAATAATCAGTGCCTGAAATCAGCGTGTCCATTTAATAATAAGGCGGTGTAACGTGGAGAAAACATAGAAACAAGTTAACATATTATTTTTAGGAAGAAACGAGCCATGAAATTTGAAGATTTGAAAGAAACATTTTCTGTAGAAGAAGCTGTGAAAACCAGATACAGCGTTAGGACATTTGATAAAAGACCAGTTGAAAAGGAAATAAAGGAAAAAATCCTCGCTTATGCAAAAAGTCTGCATAATCCATTGGGACCTAAGATGAAATTACAGTTTATCGAAAAAAATCTGGCTCCAAATGGAGAAAAATTAGGAACTTATGGAATTATCAAAGGTGCAAATTTGTATGTAGGCGTCACCATTCCAAAAGACGAACATGCTCTTGAAGCTTTGGGATATGAATTTGAGCAGTTAGTACTTTATGCAACAAGCATTGGCCTTGGCACTTGCTGGCTTGGAGGTACATTTAATCGGAGCGCATTTGCCTCTGCTATGGAGATTGGAGAAGAAGAAATATTTCCGATCTTATCTCCTCTTGGCTATCCTGCTAAGAAGAAAAGTTTTACTGAGCAGATTATGCGAAAATCCATCAAGGCAGATGGCAGAATGGATTGGAACTCCCTTTTTTTCAAAGATAATTTTGACAAACCGCTTGCGAGGGAAGAAGCCAGAGAATACTGTTTTCCATTAGAGATGGTGAGACTTGCCCCATCGGCAGTCAATAAGCAACCATGGAGAGCCGTTGTGACAGAAAGCGCAGTGCATTTCTTTGAAAAACATTCTATGCAGGTGGAAGAAGGACATATCGATATGCAGAGAATCGATGTTGGAATTGCAATGAATCATTTCCATATTGCTGTATTGGAAAAAGGAATCGAAGGTCGTTTTGAAAGAATTATGCCGGAATTTCCAGTTCCGGGAGATATGACCTATATTGCTTCATGGGTGAAAGAATTATAACTGTATGATAAGATGAAAACAGGATGCTGAATGTGATTTTATCACAGAACTCGTATGCTTATTTTAATATAATCAAACCATAATAAAAAGAAAGATTTTATTTACAAAAAGGACATCAAGGAGGTATTCAGTATGAGATTAAAAGATAAAGTTACAATCATTACAGGTGGAAGCCGGGGAATCGGCTATGCTACTGCAGATAAATTCTTAAAAGAAGGTGCGAAAGTCATTCTCACAGCAAGTTCGCAGGAATCTGCAGACAAAGCAGTTGCCAAACTGAAAGAAAAATATCCGGATTCTATAGTCGCGGGCATCAGCCCAAATCTTGCAAGTATGGAATCTGTTCGAAAAGCCTTTCGTGAAGTGACAGAAAAATACGGATGCATCGAGATTCTCGTAAATAATGCGGGCATCTCTGAAAGTACACCGCTCATGGATTATACAGAGGAGACCTTTGATAAAGTAATGGATCTTAACGTAAAAGGCGTATTCAATGCGACAAGAGTAGCTGCTGAATGTATGGTAGCCAATGAAAGAGGAGTCATTCTTTCCACATCCTCCATGGTCAGCATCTCCGGACAGCCAAGCGGTTTCGCATATCCGGCATCGAAGTTCGCAGTAAATGGTCTGACCGTTTCATTAGCGAGAGAACTTGGACCAAAAGGTATTCGTGTTAATGCAGTGGCACCTGGCATTACAGAGACAGACATGATGAAAGCCGTGCCAAAAGAAATCATCGATCCTATGATTGCTAAAATTCCGCTTCGCAGGTTAGGTCAGCCGGAAGACATTGCCAATGCGTTTGTATTCCTCGCATCCGATGAAGCATCTTACATCACGGGCGTTGTGCTAAGCGTGGATGGAATGGCCAGAAGTTAAAATAAAAAATTGTTGAAATCCGGTTTAAATAGTTTTACGATGATTTTATAAAGTGGAACGAAAAAGGAGAAGAAACTGATGTTATTTGAAACAATTTATTATGTAGTGGAATTGATTGACGGAGATTATGCCCATTTAAGAAAAATGGATGATGAAAGCGGTGATTTGAAACTGGTGGCAAGAGCGCTCTTACCGGAAGCGATCTCCACAGGAAGTAAATTGAAGTACGAAATGATGCAGTATGAATTGATGTAAAAAGACAGATTGGAAGGGAGGAACGATAGGTGAAAAAAATATGGAACTATTTGTTTTACGTGGGATTTCTCCCTTTTATCATACCGGTATTTATGGCTCTTTATAGTATGTCAGTTGAGTCCTGGAACTTTTTTGACTGGATACTGTTGTATTCCGTAATTTACTGGCCGACTTATATCGTCGGAATCATTCTCATTCTTGTTGCAGTGAGAAAACGAAAAAATAAAGATAAGAAATAAAGGAGACCATGCGTGGTCTCTACTTTTCGTAGGTAGGAAATGTGCCTCTCTTTGTTTATGATATCCTTATAGGAGGTACATAACGATGAATCAGTATGTAACAGGAGCAGTCATCAAAGAATTACGGGAAAAACATCATTTTACACAGGCAGAACTTGCAGATAAAATAGGAGTATCTGATAAGACCATTTCAAAGTGGGAGACGGGAAAAGGATATCCGGACATTTCTTTGCTGGAACCGATAGGGAAAATTTTCGGAGTTTCAGTTACGGAACTTATTTCCGGAAATGCAGTCAAAAATGTTAATGTATCAGCCAACATGTTGCGTTCCAAGTTTTATGTGTGTCCGGTCTGTGGGAATGTGATCCATAGTATGGGAGAAGCTGTGATTCAATGCCATGGTGTGATGCTTATGCCATGTCAGGCAGAGGAGACGGATGAGAAACATATGGTCTTTATCGAAAGAGTGGAGGATGAATATTACGTCCGCGTGGAACACCATATGACGAAGCAGCATTACATTTCTTTTATTGCTGCCGTGTCTACGGACAGAATTCAGATGACGAAGCTGTATCCGGAAGGAAATGCAGAAGCACGTTTTAAAATAAATGGTGTGAGGAGAATTCTTTTCTATTGTAACAAAGACGGATTATATTCCATGGATGTGATGAGAGGAATCGATAATAAAGAGGTTTCCTATGACGATGTGGAAGAACGAAGACGATTAGAGGAGACAGCAAAAAAGCTGTTTGGCTAGAACTGGATTATGTCCATTTGATATGTCGAAAGTAGAAAAAATTCGAGGTAATATATTATGGAAAAAAGAAAACATGCTGTGTTTGTATATGGGACTTTGATGCGTGGAGAACGAGCCGCACATATGCTCGATCAATATGAGTATATAGGGGAATTCACGCTGCAAGATTATGCGCTTTATCAGGTGTCCTATTATCCGGGAATCAAAGAAGTACCGGGAGCCTATGTGACAGGAGAAGCTTACATGGTAGATGATGCCTGTATCAAAGATATGGATGAGTATGAAGATGAGGGGACCTTGTATCTTAGGAAAAAGGTTCAGATTAGGAATGAACAGGTAAGCATGGAGGCTTTTGTCTATGTATATAATCAGGACGTAGATGGACCGGCGATTACAGGAAAATGGAGAAAAGGAGACTTTTATGAAGAAAATAGTAGCAATTAATGCAAGTCCTCGCACTACATGGAACACAAGTTTATTAGTACGTAAGGCAGCAGAGGGAGCAACCTCAGAAGGTGCTCAAATAGAAGTATTCGACCTTTACAAATTAGAGAAATTTACAGGATGTATTTCCTGTTTTGGATGTAAACTTCCACAACATCAAGGTGTCTGTGTCTGTAAGGATGGTCTTACCCCTGTACTGGATGCTATCAGAACTGCAGATGGATTGATTATAGGAACTCCGAATTATCTGGGTGATGTCAGTGCGGCTTTCCGTTCTTTGTATGAGAGATTGATTTTTCAGTCTTTAACCTATAAATTGGAGCCAAGAAGTTACAATAATCGCAGAATACCGGTTCTTTTTATTATGACAAGCAATTGTTCCGAAGAGTTCTATAGCCAGATAGGTTATGATAAAATGCTTGAGAATTATAAGAATTCATTAAGTGGAATGGTTGGCCCAACGACAGTTATGGTGTGTGGCGATACTTTGCAGGTCGATGATTACAGTAAGTATGATTGGACCATGTTTCATCCGGAAGTGAAAAAGGAACGACATGAAAAAGTATTTCCAAAGGAATTGGAAAAGGCTTTTTTGGCAGGTGCAGATATAGCTCGTATGGAGTAAGAAAAGCCGAGAAGATATAATTATGGCAAACTATACTGACGTATTACTAACATCCGATTACGACCGTACTCTGAGAAAGAAGGTAATCGGCTGGTTAAAAGACAGGGACACAGTGATGTGTTCATTGTCTTTTTTTATTAAGATATGCTAAGATAAGTTAGAAGAGATAATAGTAAAGAATTCGTGATTAAACTAAATGAGGCCATCAAATAATGAAAACAATAGAACAAAAACTTAAAGTATTATTGAAAATAACAGATGTGTTTAACTCGGCAGATATCAAGTGGGCAGTAGGAGCATCCCTGTTACTTTATCTGAAAGGATATATTGAAACGTTTAACGATATTGATCTCCTGATATATGAAGAGGATGCACCGAAAGCAAAAGAACTTATGAAGGAACTGGGGGAACTTCAGAAGTTAGATGGCAACCATTACAAATCAGAGCATTTCTATATCTTTATTGTGGATGGGGTAGAAGTTGATATAATGGGGAACTACACTGTCACCAAAGATGGTGTAGATTACGAGATAGGATTAGAAGAGAATGCGCAGATTGAATGGATTACAATATGCGGACAAGCTATTCCACTTGATTCTGTTTCTATGTGGAGAAGACATTATGATGTGATGGGACGACAGGCAAAGGTTGATTTGATTGATAGAATGACCATATGAAACAGAAAAAGCAGTCAAAGCGGATACGGCTATCTAGTGTGTGAAAGGAAGATTGGAGGATTAGGATGATACAGGGATTTTATCAATATAAAGACACAACAGAAGATGAATGTCAGGCATATATATGGCGTCCAAAGGGTGAAGTAAAATATGTGCTTCAGGTTGTGCATGGAATGACGGAACATATGGGAAGATATGGAGAATTGGCAAAGTTTTTAACGCAAGAGGGAGTTGCGGTTGCAGGCTTTGATTTGAGAGGGCATGGCGTCAATGGCAAAGGTATGGCATGTGCTTCATTTGGAGAAGATGGATGGGAATTGACGCTGAAAGATATTCATCAAATGCATCTTTCTTTAAAAGAGACATTTACAGACGCAAAGCATTATCTGTTCGGATTTTCTCTGGGCTCATTCCTGGTGCGGGAGTACTTTAATACATACGATAATCATGATTTCGCCGGATCAATCATCATGGGAACCGGTCAGCAACCGGCCTTTGTACTTTCTGTAATCATGGCTATTGTCAAAGGTGAAATGAAGAAATCCGGTCATGATAATACGACTGATTTGGTGAGAAATCTTTCTTTTGGAACATATAATAAAAAATTCAGTCCAAATAGAACGAAGGCAGACTGGCTGTGTTCCGATAAGACAGAATTAGATAAATATATCGGGGATAGTCTTTGTAAAGAAGACATTTCGGCAGGATTATTCTGGCAGTTATTGGCTTCTATGAAGCGTGCTGCAAATAAGAATGCATATCAAAAATGGAACAAGAACATGCCGATATTATTAATCTCCGGAGAGGATGATCCCGTTGGAGGAGCAGGGAAGGGCGTTCGTCAGGTGGAAAAATCCATGAAAAAAGCCGGATTTACAAATGTAACGCTGAAATTATATCCGGGTGTACGTCATGATATTATGCATGAGAAAAAATCCGGAGTAGCAAGTAATGTGTATCAGATCATGAAAGAGATGATGGTCGGATAGGATATACAGAAAGTTCGGACCTGGAATAATCTGGTGAGTGTAGAATTGTGATAATAAAAAGATAACTCGGTAATGAGAGATGAAAAAGGAGTTTAAAATATGAATAACATTTTTTCAAGAGTAAGCATTAGAAAATATCAGGACAGACCAGTAGAAAAGGAAAAAACAATGGCAATCTTAAGAGCCGCTATGCAGGCACCTTCTGCAGCGAATCAGCAGCCATGGGAATTTTATGTTGTAACTAATAAGGAAATTCTTAAAAAACTGTCTGAAGTCAGCCCTTATGCAGGAATGACAAAAGATGCGCCGGCTGCAATTGTATCGGTATATAGAAAAGATTGTAAGATACCAGCTTATGCTCATATTGATCTTTCCATTGCTATGGAAAATTCTTGGTTAGAAACAGATGCCCAGGGTCTTGGCGGCGTATGGCTGGGAATTGCGCCGATAGAAGAAAGAATGAAGGCGGTAGAAGATATTCTTAATCTTCCGGATTCCCTGAGAGCATTTGCCATATTCCCTTATGGTTATCCGGCAGAAGAGAGAGCACAGCAGGATAGATTTGAGCAAGATCGTATTCATTATGTGGAGTAAAATATATGGGTAATTATCTTCTGGGAGTGGATATTGGAACTACCAACATAAGTGCAGTGATTATAGATTGTGACAAAAGGAAAATCGTTGAAACACACACTGTTCCTAACAATTCAAGAATAAAAACGGAAAGAGATTTTTCTGAATATGATGCAGAATGGATTACAGAAAAAGCGGTAAGTCTTATAAATAATTTGGTGGCAGTTTATCCGGATATCAAGGGAATCGGCCTGACCGGGCAGATGCATGGTTTTGTATATGTTTCTGCAGATGGGAAGGCAATTTCGCCTTTCTATAACTGGCAGGATGGGCGAGGAAATCGTTTGACTGTAGGGGAAAAGACATATTGTCAGGAAATAGAGGAAAGAACAGGTTATGTATGTAATTCAGGATATGCTTTTGCCACCATGTTTTACAATCATGAAAACCATCTGGAACCGAAGGAAGCTACAAGCTTTTGCAGTATCATGGACTATATAGCAATGGTTCTGACCGATAGAGAAGCTCCGTTGATTCATATATCCAATGCGGCCTCCTTCGGGCTGTGCGATATAAAAAACAATCAATTTGACATAGAGGCAGTTGGAAAATTAAATCTTACTCATATCATATTGCCGGAGATAGCCAAAAGCTCAGACATTGCCGGATACTACAGGAACATTCCGGTGGCGGTAGCAATCGGCGATAATCAGGCGAGCTTTTTCGGGAGCGTAAAGGATGAGAAAAGCACAGCACTTGTAAATATTGGTACGGGCAGTCAGGTATCTGTCGTTTTTGACCAGTACATGAAGACGGCTCCCAATCTTGAAATAAGACCTTACTTGTTTGGAAAATACCTGGTTTCAGGTTCTGCTCTGTGTGGGGGAAAAGCATATGCCATCCTGGAACAGTTTTTTGCCGACTATGTTTATGAAATGACAGGCAGAAAAGAATCTCAATATGAAATCATGAATAAAATAGCCGAAAAATCAAATATAAATTCGTCTCACCTGCATGTTTCAACCCTGTTTAGCGGTACCAGATATTCTCCAAAAGAGCGGGGAAGTATTTCCCATATCGATGATACAAATTTCACGCCCGGGAATCTGATTATAGGTGTTCTTTATGGAATGTCAAATGAACTCAAATCCTATTTTGACAGTATGGGGCAAAAAGGCATTACGCACATCGTTGCATCCGGAAATGCGGTAAAAATGAATCCTGTTTTGCAAAAAATATTGGGGAATACATTTCACTCTCCTATTGAAATGACAAAGAATAATGAAGAAGCAGCCATAGGAAGTGCATTGTTTGCCGGAGTTTTGTGCGGATGGATCGAGAGGTCTTGTGTGAAAGATTTCATAATTTCATCCGGAAGCGAAAAAGGAACGACATGAAAAAGAATTTCCAAAGGAACTGGAAAAGGCATTTTTGGCAGGTGCTGATATAGCTCGTATGTATTAATAATGTGATACTATTTACCATGGAGACAACGGATGGAAACTGTATGGAGGCAGTATAGATGAAAAATAAGAAAACCTTAGAAGAAGTAAGAAAAATATTTGAAGGCGACCGTTTCGCAACCGAAAATGGAGCCGTGATAGATGAAATCGGGGATCATAGCGCTGTCTGCAGCCTGATTATTACGGATTCACACCGCAACGCCATGGGTGTTGTCATGGGCGGGGTATATTTTATGTTGGCAGATTTCACTTTTGCCGTTGCGGCAAACTGGGAAAAGATGGGCTGCGTATCCTTGCACTCAGATACTTCATTTCTGGGGAGTGCCAAAGGTGAAAAGCTGATTGCGAAAGCGGTTTGTGTAAAAGATGGCAGGAGCACAGCCTGCTATCGTGTGGATGTGACGGATGAGCTGGGGAATTTGGCGGCAACAGTGACAGTGACGGGATATCATGTCGGAGCGTAAAGGATAAGTTCCTGGTTAGAAATGAGGTGAAAAGGAATGAAGTATGTTGAATACGGAAAAGAGAACCATGACACCATTTTCCTTTTGCATGGCGGTGGTCTGTCCTGGTGGAATTACGAAGAAGCAGCAAAATCACTTCAAAAAGAATACCATATCATCTTGCCAATCCTGGATGGTCATGCCGAAAGTGATAGGCCTTTTACCTCAATAGAGAATAACGCCATGGAGATTATAGAATATATCGATACGCATTTTGGAGGTTCTGTTTTACTGATGGGAGGTTTGTCTTTAGGCGGACAGATCCTGCTGGAAATTTTGTCTCAAAGAAGTGATATCTGCAAATATGCCATAATTGAGAGCGCGCTTGTCAGCCCATCAAAACTAACACACGCTTTCATTAAGCCTGCTTTCGGAAGCTGTTATGGGTTAATAAAACGCAAATGGTTTGCCAGACTGCAATTTAAGTCACTCAAAATAAAATCCGATTTGTTTGACTATTATTTTAGAGATACCTGTGCCATATCCAAAAGAGATATGATTGCTTTTTTGCAGGCAAATTCTTTATATAGTTTAAAGAAATCTATAAAGAACTGTAGCGCAAAAATATCTATATATGTTGGCGAAAAAGAAAATAGAGCAATGCAAAAATCCGCAAAAATAATCCATCAAACTTTACAGGAGAGCAGATTGCAGATTCTTCCGGGGTTATATCACGGTGAATTTTCCATAAACCATGGGAAAGATTATGCGAATAAAATCAGAGGGGTACATAGGGATGAAAACACGGAAAAGGAGTGATATCAAGGAAAAGAAATAGAGGATTCTATTTCGCTTTTTTAACCCTGTTTTTACTTTGGAAATACAGATAGAATGGTATTAACAAAAAACACTGAAATGATTTGGAGGATTTAAAAATGGGAAAAGGAAAAGATAGATTTGAAAAAATTTATTCACAGGGAGTAGCGAACGTGATGGAAATCTGGGTAGATAAAGAGACTGGTGTAAATTATGTTTTCCATGCCAGTGGATATGCTGGAGGAATGACTCCGTTATTAGATCGGGAAGGGAAACCGGTTGTTTCTCCAATATATAATCGGTAATATTATATACATAGAGACCTTGCTAGAAAGTAGATTCTTCCATGAAATAATTATGTGAGAGCATATATCAGAAATGGTATGTGCTTTTCTGTTATTCGTTTTTGGATTCGTAAGATTAACGTAAGAGAAATTCTATGAAAGAAATGCTATAATGAAAGTGTTTTAAAAGAAGGGCTTTTTACGTTTTTATAGTTTGATACGGTATGGTCTAAGGAGATGATAGTATGAAGCTGTTTAAAAAAGCATTTTGGGTTCCGTACAGAGAAACCGGTTATCCGTCAGTTGTTCAAACAAAATGTGCCATTGCGGAATATTGTGCAAAGACGAATTCGGAATATACCTTTCTCGGGGATGATAAGGTAATCATTGATCAGGTGACTTATAAGATTTGCAGAAAGATTGAACCTGGCAGCCGCGGGAATTATGGAATAAAATGTACGGAAATATAATGCATTGGGGATTAAAAATATGAAAAAGACAAATAAGCATACAAGTATGGGAATGACCCTTGGAATGTGCTTTGGTGTTTCTCTTGGAATTTCTCTAGGCTCTTCAGTTGGTAATGTGGCAATGGGTAGTTCAATGGGAATGTTGTTTGGTATGGTAATAGGGCTTCTTATTGGTGCGGCGAAAGATAGAGAGATAAATAATCAAATTGAAGAAAAAGGCTATACCATTAAAGATATAAAAAAGAATGAACAAAGCGGAGAATACATAATTACGATTGTGAATAGATTAGGCGAAGAAAATGTTGTTAATGTTCCAAAAGGACAGATGGAAGAAGAAAACTTTTCTAACGAAGATGTAGTCTATTTAGATGAAGATGGTATGTTAGAACAGGCATACTATAAAGAAGATGAATAAGCAATCCCAAGTTGCCGGAGGTAGAATCTATGGATTACACAATTGAGCGAGTTAAATCAGGCGATGAAACAATCCTCACTGCATTGCATGGTGGGATGAAACGAGGGAAAAGGATTTGCCGGATTACGCAGAACTTATTTGCATTCATAGTTTGCAGAGCCAGTGGCGAAAAGGTTACGGCAGAAAAATGATGGAAACAGTGCTGCATGACATCAAAAAGGCTGGGTATTCCAAAGTGATGCTGTGGGTTTTTGAAGAGAATATCAGAGCAAGACAATTCTATGAATCGCTTGGCTTTACAGCAAACGGAAAGACAAAAAAGGACTTTGAAGCCACAGAGCTTTGTTATGAAAAGACATTATAATACGTGTGATTAAGCAATCATAGTTCCAATTGAAATATGATAAACAAGGAGGATAAAAAATGAGCAGAATTAATTTTGGAGCAAAACCATGGGTATATCCTATGCCCGTATTAATCATAGCAACATACGACGAGAATGGAGTACCAAATGCCATGAATGCAGCATGGGGAATGATTACAGATGTAAATGAAATCACCATCAGTATGTCCGAACACAAAACCACAAAGAATCTTGCAGTAACAGGAGAATTCACGGTGAGTTTTGCTACAGAAGATACGGTAATTCCATGCGATTATGTAGGAATCGTATCCGGAAATGCCGTGCCGGATAAGTTTGAAAAAGCAGGTTTCCATGCCACAAAGAGTGAATCTGTGAATGCCCCGCTGATCGATGAACTGCCTATGGCATTGGAATGCAGAGTAAAGAGTTACGAGGATGAAATCCTTATTGGCGAAATTGTAAATGTCAATGCAGATGAAAGTATTCTGACGAATGGAATGATTGACATGGGTAAGTTAAAACCAATTGCCTATGATCCGGTAGGACATACCTATATAGGGATGGGTGCTACAGTAGGACAAGCTTTTAGCGATGGCAAAAAGCTTGCAGAGTAAACGAAGGAAAATGAAGAAAACTTGCGGAGGAAGAATGAGTATGCATCCATACGTAATTTGCCATATGACAACATCGATTGATGGGAAAGTGACAGGTTCTTTTCTGGGCAGAGAAGAGTGTGTTCCTGCAACGGAAGAATATTATCGCTTGAATCGTGAGATTCCGGCAGAGGCATTTGCCTGTGGCCGCGTTACAATGGAAGAAAGTTTTACCGGAGGCTGGTATCCGAATTTGAGTGCATTTGAAACTGTAAAATTGAATCGTGAAGACTATATTGCAGATTCGCATGCTTTAAGATATGCGGTTGCCTTTGATAGAAAAGGAAGACTCGGATGGAAAACTTCAAAGATTGAAGATGAAGATCCTGGATATGGCGGAGCCCATATTGTAGAGGTACTTCTTGAAGATGTGGATGACGCATATCTGGCATATTTACAGAGCATCGGAGTTTCTTATCTGTTTGCGGGACAATCTGAGATGGATTTGGAACTTGCACTGGAAAAACTGTGGAATTATTTCTCTATTCAGCATTTGCTTTTAGAAGGCGGCAGTGAAATTAATGGTGCCTTTGAAAGAGCGGGTTTGATCGACGAATTAAGTCTGGTTCAGGCGTCTGTTATTGCAGATGCGGACAGCAAGCCATTATTCCAGCAGAGTAGTTTAGAAGATTACATTTTGAAAGAAGCAAAAGTTGTTTCAGATTGTGTGCTCTATCTTCGGTATTTGAAAAAAGAATAATCGTTCATAGAGTATATTTTCCAGTCGCATTTCTCATAAGGCAACAGCAAATGTGGACATATTGAAACTACAGATTTTTTATGGCTCAGAGAAATCTGGGCTATTATTTTGCTCATTTTCAGGTGGTTACTGTGCCTGAGAGTGTGTAGGATTTGGTGAGATTATTGTTTGCACGAGACAAATAAACAGTTTTGTTATGAGTCCAATGGGAACATTCTTAGCGGAACCAGATGGCACGATTTCCCCTGGAGAGAGTTGAAACGATGATTAGAAGTAGAAAATCTTTGTTTTTATGATATATTATTTGTAACCTGCCAGGCTGTATCACGATGGGAAAATGGAGAAACAACACGAATACGAATACCTTGAAATTATTATCGAAATTGTTGGATGTTTTGATTAATGCCCCGATTAATACATTTTTGTTGCTTGATTGAAAAAATGTGTCTAAATATGCACTTAAAACTTGAAAAAATGTGTGAAATAACGTTATAAAACTTGAAAAAATGTGTTATACTAATTTTGCTATGAAAATGAGTTTATGAGGTGATTCTCGAATGAAAAGAAATGCGATAAATGATCTTATTCAATGGAAGCAAGACGAAGAGCGTAAACCTATGGTTTTGCGGGGGGCACGTCAGGTTGGCAAGACCTGGCTTATGAAGGAATTCGGTAAAAACTATTATGAGAGATGCGCATATTTTAACTTTGATGAGGAAGATGAGTTGAAATCAATTTTTGAAGTTAATAAGAATCCGCAACGTATCGTAGAACTTCTTTCGATGATAGATGGAGAAAAGATTCTACCGGAAAAGACACTTATTATCTTTGACGAAGTTCAGGAATGTCCGGCCGCACTGAATGCCTTGAAATATTTCAAGGAGAAAGCAAATGAATACCATGTGATTGCAGCTGGCAGTTTGCTTGGTACGTTGCTTGCCCAGCCGAAGTCTTATCCAGTGGGGATGGTAAACCTTCTTGAGATTACTCCGCTAACTTTCGATGAATTTTTAAATGCAACTGACCCAATGCTATATAACTATTATCAGAGCATTACAAAGGAACAGAAGATTGAGGAAATATTTCATAATCGTTTAATGGAAGCTTATAATAACTATCTGATAATTGGTGGCATGCCGGAGTGTGTTTCTTCCTGGATGAAATATAAGGACCCGGCAAGAATTGCACAAATACAAAAGGAACTGATTCAAATATATGAAAATGATTTTTCCAAGCATAACGGCAAGGTGAATAGTGGTAGAATTTTGATGGTATTCCGAAGTATAGTTACACAGCTTGCAAAATCCAACGAGAAGTTTATGTATGGTGCTGTTCGTGAGGGTGGACGAGCAAGAGATTTTGAAGAAGCAATTGAATGGCTTGTGTCTGCTGGTATGTTGAACCGTGTGTACAATGTTGCGAAATTGGAACACCCTTTATCTACATTTGAAAAATTAGATCAATTCAAACTGTTCGTGTTCGACACAGGATTGTTGAAACATATGGCAGGTATTGATAACAGCGCAATTCTACTTAAGACGGACTATCAATTCAAGGGTCCTTTGACTGAGAATTTTGTTCTGCAACAACTTTGTGGTCAATATGATGTTGCGCCACATTATTATTCTGATCGCAGTGGTGAGATAGACTTCGTTATTCAATATGGTACATCGATTATTCCTGTTGAAGCAAAAGGCGGCGAAGATAAATCTGCACCGACATTTAAGAAATATGTGTCTGAGAACCAGCCGGAATACGCTGTCCGTTTTTCAAAACGTGGATACCGAAAAGATGGTTATATAACTAACATGCCATTGTATTTGGCAAGAAAGATGAAGGAATTATTGTAATTAAAAGGGATATGTAATGGAAATACGAAAAAGCAGATTTTCCTGTGTTCGAGAAGGTCTTACGATTAGAGGAAATGAATATCGGGCAAATGGAGAAAAACAACCAATCGCAATTGTGAGTCATGGATTTATGGCGAATCAGGGGACAGTAAAACATTATGCCAAGTTTTTTGCAGAGCGTGGATATGCCGCATACACATTTGACTTTAATGGAGGATGTGTTTTTCTTGGCAAGAGTGATGGAAAAACAACGGAGATGTCAGTAAATACGGAAGTGCAAGACTTATTGGCGGTAATCGAATATGTCTGTAGGCTGCCTTATACAGATGAAAGCAATATTGTACTGATGGGATGTAGTCAGGGCGGTTTTGTATCAGCGATTGCCGCTGCGAAATTGAAAGATAAGATTAAGAAGCTTGTACTGTTTTACCCGGCACTTTGCATTCCGGATGATGCGAGAAGCGGGCAAATGATGTTTGCAAAGTTTGATCCACAGAAGCTTCCTGATATTGTGAAATGTGGTCCTATGAAACTTGGTAGATGTTATGTGGAGTCAGTATTGAATATGGATTCTTACGAAGAGATTAAGGGGTATGAAAATGATGTTCTTCTTGTCCATGGAACAGCAGACAGAATTGTTGATGTTAAATATGCCAGAGAGGCTGTTCGGGTCTATCAAAAAGCATATAGTATAAGAAATGTAGAGTACTACGAAATAGAAAAGGGAGCACATATGTTTTCCAAGAAGCATGATAAAATTGCGATGCAGTACTTGGATAAGTTTTGCACTTCAAAATGAAATTAGAAGCATACAGAAAAGAGAAAATAATCATTTGACGAGGTGAATTAGTATGACAGCTAAATTATTCATGCAGGCAATCACGAAGTTTTTGTTAGGTGTTGTTTTAGTAGGAGTGTTATTGTTTTTGCCTGCAGGCACTCTTTCCTTTTTTAACGGCTGGTTATTCATGAGTATTTTATTTATCCCAATGTTCTTTGCGGGAATTGTAATGATGCTCAAAAATCCCGGTCTGCTAAAAAGCCGGCTGAATGCAAAAGAAAAGCAGAAAGAGCAAAGCCAGGTTGTGAAATTAAGCGGATTGATGTTTTTGGCAGGATTTATCGTGGCAGGGCTTGGTGTCCGCTTTGGCTGGTATACTTTACCTATACCTGTCGTGATTGGTGCGACCGTGGTATTTCTTGCTGCGTACATTCTTTATGCAGAAGTTCTAAGAGAAAATACATACCTTAGCCGTACCATTGAGGTACAGGAAAACCAAAAGGTAATAGACACAGGACTATACGGTATCGTCAGACACCCAATGTATAGTGCGACCTTACTGCTGTTTTTAGCGATGCCGCTTGTGTTGGGGTCTGTATATTCATTTTTGATTTTCCTTGTGTATCCATTTATCATTGCCAAAAGAATCAAAGGGGAAGAAGAATTTCTTGAAAAAGAACTGAGCGGATATGGTGAATATAAGCAAAAAGTGAAATATCGTCTGATACCATTCGTTTGGTAAAATAGAGCAGTTTGAAATAGAGTTCTCTTTACAACAAGAGAACTCTATTTTTAAATGAGTATTATTTGAGCTGTAAACCGTCTATGAAGGCGTCCACTAGCAGCCTTTGAAATTAAAATCATAAAGATGAATTATTAAAGGGTGATTTTGTTGATGTGGATTAAAAATGACTCTAAAGATTTTTCTTTGATTTCAGTTTCAGTAACATGTCCATTTACACAACGGTAAAAGCCTGGCTTTTCACCTTTTTCAACGATTGTGATACGGACTGGCATATAGTTAGACTGACGATAGTAGTAGTGGCCCAATATTTCGATAGGAAAGCCGTGTGGTCCGATTTCATTTTCTGATTTCATATGTCCGCCGCAAGCGCATCCATTTTTCATGGGCTGCCTCCTTATGTTTGTTTGGGATTTGAAGTGTTATCTGATGTTTATTATAGCAGTTGAAAATTAGTGTGACAATGGTTGGATGGAGAAAAATCCGTATGATTCGTAAGATTAATGTAAGAGAAATTCTCTGTAAGAAATGATACAATTAGGGAGTATTAAAAGAATGATTTTTTGTTAGAAAAACAGGGTTTGAGAAGATTAAGAATATGAAAAAATACGATTTATTTGGATATCAGGTTGAAATTGATGAATCCGCAACCAGAAAGTGGTACGAAAATGCGGAAGAATGGGGCTGTGACTATTCCTTGCAGTGCCATATTGTCTGGTGCACGAAATAACGGAATCAGGTACTAAAAGATGGAACTGAAGAAGGAACTGTGGGGAGGCCATCTGTGGAACCCGTCCTATTGTGCGGTGAACGTCAGTGATAGGAGCCGTGAACAGGTAGAGCACTATATAAGAAATCAGAAGGAGAAGTGACCGATGAAAGTCAGATCCAGTTATGGAGCAGAGATCCGAAAACAGAATATTCCGATCCGTGCCACGCTGGATCTTTACCGGAAGGCGGTCGCATGGCTGATCCCGGTATATGACCGGGAGTGGGAGCTGCTTGCCGGGATCAGGGACAAGAACCGGCAGTTCAATCTGGCGGAGCATCTGGTCCATGAGACGAAGAAGAACAGGGCAGCTTATCCTTTTGACGCGGCATTTCCAAAGATGCCGTCCTATCTCCGGCGTTCGGCCGTGCGCCATGCACTGGGGAGCGTCTCTTCCTACCATACCCGTCTTAAGATGTGGGAAAAGGGCGAGATAACAGGAAAGCCGAAGCTCACGGCAAGGAACCATGCCATGCCGGTGTTCTATCATAAGGAGATGTACCGCCTCAACAGAAAGAGGGACGGGAGAGAGATAAGCGGCAGCAGGGAAGATGTCATCGAGATGAAGCTCTACAGCGGGAAGGACTGGCTCTGGTATCCGGTGCGCCTGCTGCATACGGATATGGAGTATCTAAGGAAGCACAGGGCAGGAAAGAGAACGGAATCCCCGGTGCTCGAGAAAAGGCATAAGAAATATTTCCTGCGTTTTGCATTTGCGGAAGATATCCTTTTGTCAGAAAGACCGGAAGAAGAACAGAAGATCTGTGCGGTCGACCTGGGGCTCAATACCCATGCGGTCTGCTGTGTCATGGACAGGGAAGGTGCTGTCCTCGCAAGGAAGTTCATCGACTTTGCGGGTGAAAAAGACCGGATCGGACGTATGACGGGCAGGATCCGCCGGGCGCAGAGGACACCGGGGATGCAGAACCAGATTGCCAGAAGATGGAGATATGCCGTAAGGCAGAACGAGGAACTGTCGAGGAAGATCAGCAGCGCCGTCGTGGGATTTGCGAAAGAACAGGACTGTGACGTGATCGTCTTTGAGCATCTTGAGATCGGGGGAAAGATCAGCGGGAGCAGAAAGCAGAAGCTCCATCTCTGGAGGAAAAGAGACATCCAGAAACGCTGTGAGCATCTGGCCCACAGGAACGGGATGCGCATTTCCCGTGTCAATGCACGGGGGACCAGTGCATATGCCTATGACGGTTCCGGAAAAGTAACAAGAGATAAGGAGAATCACAGTATGTGCACCTTTGCAGGCGGAAAGAGGTACCACGCTGATCTTTCGGCCAGTTATAATATCGGTGCAAGATACTGGATCCGGGAAATATTAAAATCCCTGCCGGGAACGGCGGGGTCTTTGCTGGAGGCAGAAGTCCCTTCCGTAAAGCGTAGAAGCCGGTGTGTCCATGAAGACCTGCTCCGTCTGAGGAGAACGATGATGGAGAAAGGGATCGCATAGACACATGATGCAGTGTACGGAGGAATACCTGATCAGTGGGGAGAGGAGCCGGAGGCTCCATATCTTATGCGCATGTCTGCGTTCTAATTTTCAGGCGTATCCGCCGGCATAGAATCCGCCGCCTAAAGCGGCAATGGAAGCACGTGAATTTATTCATGTGAGGCTTCACGAAAGAAAACAATATTATTCGGAACCTGCCAACTATCGAATGATTATAGGGGATGTGAGGGATGGCAACTGGCTGACAAGTGTTCCCGAAAAGAAGTGTGCTATTGTTGTTATGGAAGGCGTGAGTATGTACTTGACCTCCAAAGAAGTACACGAATTAACAGAAAACCTGTGTACGCATTTTGAACAGATTATGTTTTTGATGGACTGCTATACTGTTTTGGCTGCCAAACTGTCCAAGTACAAAAATCCAATAAATGATGTTGGTGTTACTGAGGTTTACGGTATAGATGATCCTGAGTTGTTTCAGCACGGTGAGTTTGTTTATGTCAAGGAACATGAAATGACACCGCAAAAATACATAGATGAGTTGACTGGTATTGAGAAGTATATTTTCGGAAAACTGTATGCAGGAAGTTTTTCCAAAAAGCTGTATCGATTGTTTGAATATAGAAAAGTGTAAGTTTCAAGTTATAAAAATTAAAAAATAAGCAGTTGTGTAAGGAGGATAAGCAATGTACAGATATGAATATGAAACAGTAAGTTGCGATTTTGGCGGCTGGGGCTTCGGCTCAGGAAATATCTACAGTATTGAGGATTATCGTTCCATCATTAACAGAAGAGCTGAAAATGGATGGAGATATGTTGGATTTATCCCTACAAAACAGCGTGGAACAGGACATACTCAGGAGATGGATTTGATTTTTGAAAAAGCAGTATAAGAATGAGTGATTTCCAGTGGTCGAGGTATGGCAAGATTATAGTTGGGAGAGTTACACCGGAATTTGCTGACATGCTTCTTGGCATGCCAAAGCCACGGGATGAGGGCGTTCTTGCTAAAATGACACCGTTCTTCAATATATTTTTTGATAATGGTTTTCAGAGTATTCATAATGGGATGGAGATATTTTTAGGGTAGAGGAAAGAGTAAAAGTTACGGAGATGATAAGATGGTTAGTATAGCAGACGCAAAACAGATCCTTCAACTTGCAATAGATGCTCATATCAATGTTTTTTTAGATGGCGGCTGGGGTGTAGATGCACTTGTAGGTTATGAAACAAGAGTCCATAACGATATTGATATATTTGTAGAAAAGAATGCGTATCATCGTTTTATACAGCTGATTAAAAACAATGGTTTTTATGAGGTGAAAATGGAATATACAACGATGAACCATACTGTATGGGAAGATGCGAAAAAAAGAATAATTGATTTGCATTGTTTTGAATATACAGATGATGGTGAGATTCTTTATGATGGGGATTGCTTTCCTGCAGAAACATTTTCGGGGAAAGGAAAAATCGAGGAGATAGAGGTTACCTGCATTGAACCATACAGTCAAGTGATGTTCCATCTGGGATATGAGTTTGATGAAAATGATGTACATGATGTAAAATTATTGTGTGAGACATTTCATATCGACATTCCAAATGAGTATAGATAACTTAAAATCTCAATTCGTAGGAAACTTCTGCAAATGTATTGTTTTGCAACTTCAAGTTGCTTAATTGCAAATATAGGTTGGTAGCTTTCTCTACGCATATATCTATAATTAGTTGTGTAAAGGAGGTAAAGCGTATGAGTTTTGCGGATAATCTGAAACAATTAAGAAAAGATAAGCAGTTATCCCAGGAGGCGTTGGCAGAGATTCTTGATGTGAGCCGTCAGGCAGTATCAAAATGGGAACAGGGAATCGGATACCCTGAAGTAGAGAAGTTATTATTGCTTTCCAGGAAATTGAATGTTTCATTGGATTCTTTAATGGAGACAGAAATATCACAACAATCTGACAATCATAAAGGGCGTGTAACGGGGCAGATCACTATTACATCACCACATGAGAATGTAATAACAACGTGTTATAAGGTAGGATCTTCAGGTAAAATGCGTGGTGGTAAATCTTCGCCACAATACTTTTTATTTGGGGTTAGTAATGGAATACCTTCTTTTTGGGGTGAACCAACCACTTTTTTAGGATGGTATGCAGATAAAGAACAGATAACAAAGGAAATTTCAGAAATTCAAAATGCCATTGTCAGAGGGGATGCAACCTATGTATTGCAATATAGTGCAAAGACAGAAAGAAAATGGACAAAGGTAAAAATAATCGAATAAATACAAATCTCGGGAAACATCTACCACGGTAGGTGTTTTCTTTTTACCTGTTTATGCTATAATTTTCTTAATTAATAATCATTTTTAAGATAACAACACCGGAGGGAAAAGATGAGCAAGAAAGTATTTGTAGTTTCCAGTACATTTCGAAAAAACGGGAATTCTGAAATCCTTGCAAATGAATTTGCAAGAGGAGCAAAAGATGCAGGCCACGAAGTGGAAATTTTATATTTGAGAGATATTACCATGGGATTTTGCAAAGGCTGCCTTGCATGCGCAAAAACCGGAACATGTGTCATCAAAGATGATATGACACCGTTTGTAGAAAAAGTTGCCGAAGCAGATGTACTTTGCTTTGCAACGCCGGTTTACTATTATTCTCTTTCCGGTCAGCTTAAAACATTTTTAGATAGAGTAAATCCATTGTATGGAAAGAAGATAGGACCAAAAGACGTATACTTTATGGCATCCGCCTTAGATCATGATCCGGCAGCAGTGGATACTCCGATAAAAGATATGGAAGGATGGGCAGGCTGTTTCGATGGAGTGGAATTAAAAGGTGTCGTAAAGGCGCTTCGGACAGATGAAACAGGTGATATTTTAAAATTCCCGGAGGTATTGGCACAAGCTTATGCTTATGGAAAGAACCTTTCATAAAGGATGAGACAAAATAGAATTTGTGGAGGTAAATGTAATGGATAAGAAACTCGTTGAAATGCTGCATCTGGAGTTAGAACCTGTAGGCATATTCTTTGGAAATACCACTGCAGAATGTGAACTGGAAGCTGATCCGGCTAAGCGTAACTGCGTAATTCCATTTGTAATGGCGGCAGCAAAGGGCAAAATCACTTCTATGGATGAAGCTGGTTGTACTTGTCCGGGAGGTGCTGTAGGTGCGTGTTTCGGTGATGGTTTCACAAGGCT
>SVDY01000042.1 GCA_015057665.1 Lachnospiraceae bacterium
AGAAAGCCGGATACGAATCCATACACAGCCATCTCAAAAGCCATGCAGACAGCGGCCGGGAATAAATAAGGCATTCCAAGAGTAAAAGAACGGAAAAGCGGAGCAATAAAACCTACCGCCAGTCCCCATGGTGCTCCGCAGAAAAATCCGCAAAGCAGTACCGGAATGTGCATCGGACACAGCATGGATCCAATCTGGGGAATCTGTCCGGTTAAAAAGGGCATAACGAAAGCCAGTGCCAGAAACATGGCTGAAAGTGTTACATGAAGTACCTGATTTCTTTTTTTCATATAATTCCTTTCTAAATAACAAAAAGAAGATATGCAGTCTCCTTCTGGAAACGGAATACCTTCTTAGTATCATTTTTGTGTATCATTCTTGTCTTATCATTATCTTATAAAATTGTCATTCATATTATATATTGTGAAAAGACTTCTGTCTTATCTGTCAGCCTTCTGGATAACATATGTAGTATATCATCCTATGACGGAAATTACAAGAACCTGTCTTTTATAATATCTTTCACAATAAAATATTTATGCCTCAATCACACTTTTTAGTTTATTCATTACATCTTCCAATAAAGCTTTTGTGGAAGATGCATTCACTCCTGCCACCAGATTCTCACATCGATTCACAGGAATCAAAATCCTTACCGCATCTGCCTGTCCCACAGCAACTGCCATCTTCGATGTCACTTCCCCAAGCATGGAATCTGCAATCACGATTCCAATCGGTCCCAGTATCACATCCGCCTTCTTACAGGCCACAATAACCGGATTCTCTCCGGTAGCAGCCTGATGAGCTCCAGCTTTTAACATAGCTGATGTTGCCACTGCATTGGTACCAATCGCAGTGATTTTATGATTCTTCAATTCGGACACAATCATTTTAATCAACTGGCTTCCCAGCTGGCCTCCTTGACCGTCAATTACCAGAATATTCATATCGTCTATCCTTCTATCTTCGATTATTTATCTCTTAATCTTCCGTCTTTGATTCTTCTTTCTCTTTAAACTGCCTAGTCTTCAAACACTCTCTTGATACTGTCATAATGAAGAAAGATTCCCTGTCTTGCAAATTCTTTAATCTCTTCATGTGTGGCGAGCATGAAACCATCTGCCTCTGATTCTTGAATTTTCACATCGGACTCATCAAAGTCTAAACAGAATTTATAAATATCTACAAAGTAGTTATCTCCTTCTCCCGGATTTTCTCTGTGATAGGAGAATACATATCCGCCCTCCGCATTTGATACATCAATGCCGGTTTCTTCCTTCACTTCACGAACAACTGCATCTGCAGAATCCTCTCCTGCCATAACAGCACCACCGGATACTTCCCACCAGCCGGGAGCCCAATGTTTTGTCATGACCCTTTTGGTAATTAAAAACTTACCATCCGGCCTTTTAACAACACCAAGTACGCTTAAGTGATATTCGTCGTCCTTTAAAATCCAGTCATTGCGCTTCATGGTGCGGCCAGTCCTTACTTTATTTTTATCATAGATATCCCAAAATTCCATGCTATTTTCTCCTATACTCCATTTATTTATAAAATAATTCTCCTTGTATTCTAATTAGATTTATTCATTTTATCACAAAAGAGGGGCGTTGCAAACACCCCTCTTTTTCATACTGCTGTCTCTATGCAAATCTCGGCATAATATAAGGAAGCATCCCCTTTTTATTCTCAAGGAAATCAAACTCCAGTTCATATACCCTGGACAATGTATCCTCTGTCAGAACATCCATTGCCTTTCCGGCCTTATAAACTCTTCCCTTCTTCATCAAAATAATCTGAGTACAGAATGTAGCTGCAAGATTCAGGTCATGAAGAATTGCCACAATGGTTTTTCCCTTTTCTTTTCTTAAACGTTCCAATACTGTCATTAGTTCAGCCTGATGTTTTACATCCAGATTGGATACAGGCTCGTCTAAAATAATCCAAGGAGTATCCTGGGCAATGGTTCTGGCAATCATGACTCGCTGCCGCTCTCCGCCGCTCATAAAACTGATGCTTTTATCTTTCAGATGCCAGCAGTTGGTAAACTGCATAGCTTCTTCAATCTTTCTCTTATCCTCTTCCGTAATAGAAGCAAAACGCTTTCTATGGGGTTCTCTTCCCATGGCTACTACGTCATACGCAGTAAAATCCACATCAGATTTGATCTCCTGTGGAAGAAAAGAAAGCTGAACCGCCATCTCTTTTCTGGACAGATCTTTAACGTTCTTTTCATCCATCTTCACATCACCGCTGGTACTGTTCTGAAGCCGGAGAATCTGTCTGACAATGGATGTCTTCCCTGCTCCGTTTGGTCCCAAAATACCATAAAACTCACCGGAATGGAGCATGGCATTTACTTCTTTTAAGATAGGCTCCAGCTTTTTATCCGGCTGCCAGACCAGAGAATTCACTTCTATCTGTTTTAATTCATTTGTATGATTCATAAATTCATGACCTCTCTTATCATCCGTTACACCGGATCCTTTTTCTCTAATTGCGTCTGTTTTAAAGCCTAGCTCTCTGTCATCAGACTTTGCGTCTTCTCGTTACAACTAACATGACGAAATAAGGAGCTCCAAAGATAGATGTAATAATACCTACGGGAATCTCCGTCGGTGCCGCGATCGTTCTTGCGATAGTATCACAGAACACGAGGAAAATTGCTCCGATTACAAAGGCATAAGGCATCAATTTTCTATTATCAGAACCACAGATCATGCGTACACAATGGGGGATAATAAGTCCTACAAAACCGATAATACCGCTTACGGATACAGATGCGGCGACCAGTAAAGATGCTGTTATAATAAGAAGAGTCTTTGTCTTTGCCACATCTACGCCAAGACACTGGGCATCTTCTTCCCCCATCATCAGTATGTTCAGCTTACCGGAATATAAAATCATAACTGCCGCGCCTGTGACAACAAAGACAGAAAGGAAAAGTACTTTTTCCCATGTTGCAGAAGAAAAACTTCCCATAGTCCACATATAAACTTTTGCAATCTGATTGTTGTTGAATGTCATCAGTAAAGATATGATGGAACTGAGCATAGTGCTGATAGCCGTACCAGTAAGGAGCATATTAGTTGTAGAAATCTGCCCTCCAAACCCGGCAACACGGTAAACTAAAAACACAGTAACCATGGCACCAAGAAATGCAAATACACCAATGGTTCCAAGTCCCAAAAAACTTACAGATGCTCCTGTCAGCATGGCAAAGGTTGCTCCAAGGGCAGCACCGGAAGATACTCCGAGGATGTGAGGGTCTGCCAATGAGTTACGAAAAACTCCCTGAAAAGCTGCTCCAACAATAGCGAGGGCGCCGCCTACCATGGCTGAGGTGAGAATTCTCGGCATACGAACCTGCCAGATAATCTTATCGTAGGTATCTGCCAGATCGGCTGCATTCATATATGAACCAGCTCCAGGCAGTTTGGAAAGGACCAGTCTCAGGCTTTCCCACATGGAAAGATCTGCTGATCCAACTGAAATTGCAAATATCATAACGAGCAAAAGCAGCAGACTTAACCCTGCCACTTTTACCCAGACTAAACTCTGTTTCATTTTACTTAAATGCCTCCGGATGGAAAATCTCTGCTAAAATGCGGACCGCTTCTCCATTGCGGTATCCCTGTCTGTCAACCATGTTATTATCAATGGCATACACTCTTCCTTCTTTTACGGCTGTCAGGTCACAGTAATGAGGCGCCTGTACAAAATCTTCTTCATAATAGGTAGGTAGAATAATAATATATGGATCCTTCTCAATGATTTCTTCCAATGTAATACTCCATCCATGGTTGTTCTTAGAGATATTATCTCCACCGGCCAGCGTAAGAATCTCACCTGCAAATGTATCACCGCCTGCAGTGTAATCGCCGTATTCACCATAACCGACTACATAATATACACTAGGTGCTTCCAGATCTTTTACTTTCTCTTCCACTTCTGCAATTGTGTTTTTCATTTCTTCAATACAGGAAGCTGCTTTTTCGTTCTTATTAAGCACCATTCCCATCATTGTCATGATGTCATATACATCAGACATACTTCCCATCTCATCAACAAAAAGAACATTCACACCTACAGAAGTAAGCTTTTCCATAAAGTTTCCATCAATCATATCGGATACTAAAACCAAATCCGGATCTAAAGAAATGATCTTCTCCATATCAGGGGTCTGAATGGTTCCCATGGACTCCACATCAAATACTTCTGCAGGATAATCACAGTAATCACTGCGTCCAATTAACTTATCACCTGCATCAAGGGCATATAACATCTCCGTAAGTGTTGGGGAAACAGAAATGATTTTCTCCGGCTCAGCCTCTAAAGTGACATCACTTCCGTCCGCACTCTTCACCGTGCAAGGATAAATCGTCTGACCATCTTTGACCTGTTCCTCCGCATTGCTATCCGCCCCATCAGAAGGAACCTCTTTGCCGCCACAAGCTGTAAGTGCCCCCAGCAGTGCTAATGTGATCAATAATGCAAATAATCTTTTTGTCAACATTTTCTTCATTCCGATCCATCCTTTCTGTTTTGCTTCTTGTCCAAAGCTGTTTTTCTATAAAAATTTTATCATACAAACTGACCATCTTCAAATCCAATCACCCCAAAACAGGTATACGAACCGACCATCTTTCCATTCCACATACGTGTTAGTCATTCACCGCTTGCTTCTCTAAAAATTGAACGGAAAATCATCCAACATCTGATGTACAAAAAGAAGTACATACCAGCCTATTGACATCCGCAAATCTCCATGTTAGTATACAACCTGAACAGTTCACAAGTTGAACCGTTGATTTTGACAACTAATTTTTTATATAAACCATTTTGTTGGTGAAAACTTACAAATTAAGAAACCATATTATTTCAGGAGGCAGTTTTGAACCAATTACAAGAAAAACTTCTCTCATCCTGGGTACGGCTTTCCACTGCAGTAGTGAATAACCGGGTTGTAACGAATATGTCATACAACGAATCTTTAGTATGTCATGTGTTATACGAGAATTCTGTTGCTGAAAAACCCCTCGAAATCACTGCCACAGACTTATGCGAAGCAACACATATCTTAAAGTCCCAGATGAACCGTATTCTGACCAGTCTTGAGAGCAAAAATATTATTACACGAATCCGCTCATTAAAGGATAAACGCCAGATTAACATTGCCTTAAACATGGACCAGGCAGGACTTTTCAAAACCCAGCATGAACATATTATTAAATTAATTGATACTATTATAGAACGTATCGGAATTGACACAGCGAAAGATGCCATCCGTATTTTCGATACTATTTCAGATACAGCAGATGAACTGCTTCATTAATAAAGGAGAACTATTATGATTCGTTTCGTAGTTGACTCTTCTGCGGATTTTTTAGCAGAAGAATTAAAAGAAAAAAATATTGAATTGGTACCACTTAACATATCTTTAGCCGGAGAAACCTATCAGGACGGCGTAACTTTAGAGAGAAACCAGTTCTATGAAATCCTTACAGGCCAGGAAGACTTTCCTAAGACTTCTCAGCCATCTCCGGATGATTTCCTTTCCATCTTTGAAGATGCAAAAGAAAAGGGTGATGACGTCATCTGCATTCTCTTATCCTCTTCTTTAAGCGGCACATGCCAGAGTGCACATCTTTGCAAAAATATGGCCGAATACGATCCTATCTATATTGTGGATTCTTTAAGTGCCACTATTGGCATCAAACTTATTGTAGATCATGCCATTGATTTAAGAAATAAGGGAATGTCTGCCAAAGAAATCGTTGCAGGATTAGAAGATTTAAAATCACGCATCCGTATTTTTGCAGGCGTAGATACATTAGAATTTCTCTGCCGCGGCGGCCGTGTCAGCCGTGCTTCTGCAGCAATCGGTGAACTTGCCAACATCAAACCAATTATTACCGTAACTCAGGAAGGAACTGTAGCTGTTGCAGGAAAATGTCTTGGCAAAAACAAGGCACTCCGTTTCATCACAGATAAATTAGCAGAAAATCCGGCAGATCCGGACTTTCCACTCTATACAATCTACACATACGGGGAAGATAATACAGAGAAATTAGAATCAAAACTTGAAAAATCCGGCATTCCATTTGCAAAAAGATTACAGGTAGGAGCAACGATCGGTGCCCATGTAGGTCCTGGTGCATTTGGTATTATCTACATTGCCAAATAGAAATGTCTATCCATAATTAGCAACACTTTTTATAAAGTGTTGCTTTTTTTGACGTCAATTATGTTAGCTTCATCGCATTTGTTACTGTTTTTCCATATTGTGTATACTATTTGGTTGACATTGGTATCTTGCAAATGATAAAATCTCTCTAGTAGACTAGGTTCGTCTAGGAACAATCAAACTAACGGAGGCCTTATATGAACAGAATTAAAACAATCAAAACAAAAGACATCAAAAAAACTGTTGCTAACGGCGGCTGTGGCGAATGCCAGACATCCTGCCAGTCTGCTTGCAAAACATCCTGTGGTGTTGCAAACCAGCAGTGTGAAAACAACAAATAGGGAAGATTAACTGCAGAAAAGCTGCCTTATGGGCAGCTTTTTTCACGTGTGTATTATTATAAAATTATGCTTTAGATAAATAAGGAGATTATTGTGGTACATCAGTATAAATTAAACGGATATAACATTGTCCTCGACACATGCAGCGGCTCTGTCCATGTAGTTGATGAAGTTGCCTATGATGCAATCGAAATGTATAAACAGGCTGAGCCTGAAACAATTATTGAAACATTATTGAAAAAATACAAAGATTTCGAAGACGTAACAAGGGAAGACCTGCTTCTTTGTTTAGAAGACATCAAAGAATTAGAAGAAAACGGAGCCCTTTTCACACCGGATGAATTTGAAGGACTGGCTTTCGATTACAAGAATAATAGCAAAGTAATCAAAGCACTCTGCCTCCACGTTGCCCATACCTGCAACTTAAACTGTTCCTACTGCTTCGCAAGCCAGGGCAAGTATCAGGGTGACAGAGCTCTTATGACCTTCGAAGTGGGCAAGCAGGCTTTCGATTTCTTAATTGCCAACTCCGGCACAAGAAAGAACTTAGAAGTGGACTTCTTCGGCGGCGAGCCTATGATGAATTTTGATGTAGTAAAAGAACTGGTTGCTTACGCAAGAAGCATTGAAAAAGAACATAATAAAAATTTCCGTTTCACATTTACAACGAATGGTGTTCTTTTAGATGAAGAAGTTATGGACTTCTTAAATAAAGAGATGGTAAACGTTGTCTTAAGCTTAGACGGCAGAAAAGAAGTCAATGACCATTTCCGTAAAAACTATGCCGGAGAAGGCAGTTATGATATCATCGTTCCTAAATTCCAGCGTCTCGTGGAAAAACGCGAAGGCAAAGACTACTATGTACGCGGTACATTTACACATAACAATATAGATTTCACCAACGACTTATTCCATATGGCTGATTTAGGTTTCACCGAACTGTCCATGGAACCGGTTGTATGTCCTCCGGAAGATCCATATGCACTGACAGAAGAAGATCTTCCAAAACTTTTTGAACAATACGAAATTCTTGCAAAAGAAATGATCAAACGTAAGAAAGAGGGACGAGGCTTTACTTTCTATCATTACATGCTTGATTTAAAAAACGGTCCATGCATATATAAACGTATTACAGGCTGCGGTTCCGGTACAGAATATATGGCAGTAACCCCATGGGGCGAGTTATTCCCATGTCATCAGTTTGTTGGAAATCCGGACTACAGTCTTGGAAACATCTGGGACGGAGTAACAAAACCTGAGGTACAGGATGAATTCCGTTCCTGCAATGCTTATGCAAGACCTGACTGTAAGGACTGCTGGGCGAAACTTTATTGTTCCGGAGGATGCGCAGCAAATGCTTACAATGCAACAGGAAGTATTAACGGCATTTACAAATACGGATGCGAGCTGTTTAAGAAGCGTATTGAATGTGCGGTTATGATTCAGGTGACTGAGGCCGAAGAAGAATAGGTGAATGTTCAGGTATGTTGGAGACGATACCGTTCCTGACCTTCCTTATTTTTTCTCTACAGTTTTCGTCGGCAAGTTGTTCTAAGGCTCAGAATAATGCTCCTGACTTTTTTTAGTTTTTGAAAGCTTTCGTAAAATCGCAAACTCACTTCTGTTTTCTATAAAGGTTTTTGTATACAAGTTCAAACACGCGATTTTACTGGTACGCATTTTTCTTTCGCCAAGAACAACTATACCTTCTCCAAATGTCGTGAAAAAATAAGGAAGGTCAGCAACTGGTGAAGTGTAAATTCAATACACTACATAATCTACTCTAATTGACGAAACTATAATTATATGTAATATGTAATACGTAATATCTAATAAATCAAACTAAACAAAGAATATGAATACACCAATCTATGATTTCGTAAATGAATATAGGGAAAAAAAAATATCAAGATTACATATGCCTGGACATAAAGGAAAAGCATTTTTAGGTTGTGAACCTTATGACATTACGGAGATTGCCGGAGCAGATGTACTGTCAAATGCCTGCGGCATCATTGAGGAAAGTGAGAAGAATGCTTCTGAATTGTTCGGCACTGCCCATACCTTTTTTTCTACAGAGGGCTCCTCTTTAGCTATCAAAACTATGCTTTCTCTTGTTATGTCTGACCGGGATTCTTCGGGATATAGCTGCAGTAATGATAAGGATATCCCCTGTACTTTCAGTTTAAGACGTCGTCCTTTTATCCTTGCTGCCCGCAATGTTCACAAGTCTTTTATCTACGGATGTGCCCTTCTTGATTTGGATGTGGAATGGCTTTATCCGGATGATTTTAAAAGTCTGTGCAACTGCAAAGTGTCTGCCGCTTCTTTGGATCAGCTTTTATCTAAGGCTGTTGTAATGCCCGTTGCCGTTTATCTGACTTCCCCTGATTATCTTGGATTTGTACAGGATATTGAAGAAATTGCAAAAGTCTGTGTTAAATATGGAGTGCCCCTTCTTGTTGACAATGCTCATGGTGCCTATACGAAATTTTTAAATCCAAGCAGGCATCCCATTGATCTTGGAGCAGCCATGTGCTGCGATTCCGCCCATAAGACGCTACCTGTATTAACGGGAGGTGCTTATCTTCATATTAGTAAAAAAGCTCCTGCAAGTTATACAGAACTTGCAAGAAATGCTATGGCAGTGTTTGCTTCTACAAGTCCATCCTATCTGATTCTGCAATCTCTCGATTTGTGCAATCGATATTTGATGGATCTATATAGAGAGAAATTAAATACCTGTATTGAAAAAGTAGATGCAATAAAAGGTTTTCTTCACGATAGAGGATTTGTCATTGAGCCATCCGAACCGCTCAAATTAGTCATTGATACTTTAAAATCCGGTTACAGGGGCGAAGAGTTAAATGAATTACTGAGAAAATATCAGATAGAATCGGAATTTGCCGACCCGGAATATCTCGTTATGATGTTCACTCCGGAGATAACAGAGCGGGATTATGAACGAATTCGGACAGCACTTTCCAATGTTCCGACACGCTCATGTTTGAGCAAACCTATATTTCATCCGGAGAAAGCAATATCACGATGTTCCATTCGTGAAGCCGTTTTCGGAAGAAGAACTACGATCCCTACTGCAGAAGCAATTGGTCATATCAGCGCTTCCCCTTCTGTTTCCTGTCCGCCTGCTATTCCTATCGTCATAAGCGGCGAGATAATTACCAAAGAGGCGGTAAGATTATTTGAATATTATGGAATTGATTCCGTAGAAGTGTTAAAATGAATATAGAATGAAATGAAACACAGCCATGTCATTTGTACATGGCTGTTCTGTTACCGTCATATACTATAATTTTTGAAAGGAAATCATCATGTTAAAAATCACTTTTTTAGGTGCCGGCAGTACTATATTTGCCCGCAATGTCATCGGAGACTGTATGCGTACTCCTTCTCTGTGCCATGCGGAATTTGCTCTTTATGATATTGATGCCCAAAGACTTGAGGAATCCCGTATTATTATTGAAGCATTAAATCGAAACATCAATGAAAACCGTGCAACGATCAAAACTTATCTCGGTGTAGAAAACAGAAAAGAAGCTTTCCGCGGTGCACGTTTCGCTGTGAATGCCATTCAGGTAGGCGGCTACGAACCTTGTACTGTCATTGATTTCGAAATTCCGAAAAAGTATGGTCTCAGACAGACTATCGCCGACACGTTAGGTATTGGCGGTATTATGCGCGGTCTTCGTACCATTCCTATCATGGAGGAATTTGCCCGTGATATGGAAGAAGTCTGTCCGGATGCACTCCTTTTAAACTATACCAATCCTATGGGAATCCTGACCGGTTATATGAACCGTTATACAAAGATTAAAACCATCGGGCTCTGCCACAGTGTGCAGATATGTTCTGAACGGTTATTGAAAGCTCTTGATATGGAAGATAAAGTGGAAGGCCGACGCGAATTGATTGCCGGAATTAACCATATGGGATGGCTTTTAAAGATTCAGGATAAAGAGGGAAATGACCTCTACCCTGAGATCAAAAAGCGTGCCCTTGCTATGAATGCAGAGACAAAACACAAAGATATGGTACGTTACGAATACATCCGCCGTCTCGGCTACTATTGTACCGAATCCAGTGAACACAATGCGGAATACAATCCATTTTTCATCAAACAAAACTATCCGGAATTAATTGATGAATTCAACATTCCTTTAGATGAATACCCACGCCGCTGCATCAATCAGATCAATGGCTGGAAAGACGAATGGAAAAACATTCTCGATGGCGGTAACATTACCCACGAACGCACCACAGAATATGCAAGCTATATTATGGATGCCATCGTGGAAAACAAACCATTTGAAATTGGGGGCAACGTCATCAACAAGAGTTGTATTGAGAATCTTCCTGACGATGCCTGCGTAGAGGTCCCTTGTCTGGTTAATGGTGACGGCATTCATCCTTGTCATGTCGGCCGTCTTCCCGTGCAGCTTGCAGCAATGAATATGACCAATATCAATGTTCAGCTTCTAACAATTGAAGCTGCCAGAACAAGAAACCGTGATACCATCTATCAGGCTGCCATGCTGGATCCACTGACTGGGGCTACGCTTAGCATTGATGATATTGTGGAGATGTGTGATGAGATGATAGAGGCGCATGGGGAATATATGAGTATGTATTAATTCGCCTCATAATAAATGGTATATTTTTAAAGGAGTGGTCTATGTAAAATGACCACTCCTGTTTTCTTTCTATTCTACTATTATCTGCACCACATCAGACACGCTGCGTTTTCTATTCTCATCTCCAAAGACAGCCAGTCTTAAACCTCCCTCTTCCTGAAGAAAAAGGCAAACCTTTCCGTCTTCTAGAACTTCTTCTACATTTACTTCGGCAATATAGGAATCATCCGCTACAATCCGGACTTTTTTATAAGTCTCTGCACCGATGCTTTTCAGCAAATCTCTCATCAGGATTCCTTCGCCTTCCATGAGGATCTCCTCGCCTTTTCCATTCACACGGATACCGGAAAGCTGCTCATACTCGAAGTCATTTAAATCAGCCGTTACTTCTTTTTCCCCTATGGTCAGTTTCAGATGGCCTTCGGCCACCTCTTCTCTTGTGTTCAAATGTAACACTGCCGCAAATACAGTGATTATAACTAATATTAGTGCAAATATGATTAATCTGTTTTTCTTCATCACGCTTCGTCCTTCCTAATAACTATACTGATAAAATATCGGTTGAACTCTCAATGCCACTGAGGCAGCCAGAAATCCATACATCATCCCGCTCACTGCTGATACACACAGGTATAGCATGAGTACCGGTCCCCAAAGACGGAACACGATGATGTTGGCTGTGACGGATGCCATGAGTGCGGCAAAAGAATTGGCAATTACCATTCTTTCCCGGCGGGAACAATCGATTCTTTTGGCGATTCTATAAACAAGGTCAATTGCAAATCCTGTAGCCATAAACCCAATCGGCATCAGGATTCCCATACTGCCAACTCTTCCAAGAGCCAAAGCAACCAGTCCCTGTACCGTTCCCATAAGTATGCCGCACTTGTCTGCCATCCCATCATAACTATCATAACAAGAGAACTTGATAATTTCTGCTGCAATCACAAGAAACATAATGGAAAAACCGGTGCTGATTCCTCCAGGAATATGAAGTGCTTCTGTGATCAGATTGGCAAATGGATTCATCATTTTCTTAGACACCAGTCCAAGAACGATGGACAAAGCCATGAAGTTTAACATCATTAATTTCGATTTTTTCATATACGAACTCCTTCTCAAAATACAGCCTGTAAAATATTTTTACCGCTGTGTAACAGAAAGCATACCCGTTTCCAGATATACTCCGGTGAAATCTTAGGTTTCACGGTCGTCCGCCATGCTTTTTCGGTTTAGGACGAAACGACTCGAAATTCGAAAACAATTCTTTTACAGTTTCATTTCTTTTATATAGAGAGCATAATCTTCCTTCGTATTAATATTGAGCAGTCCATCCTCAATAGAATGAAGCTGCACATATTCGACCCGAATCTGTTTTATTACCTGCATGATTCGATTCATATCCTTTCGAATCTGCTCTTCCATCAAATCAGCCACATGCTTTTTATAGACACCACAGAGAGGATGATATTTTCCATCTTCTGTGACAGCAATGACCGCATCGATATCTGTATTCATCTGCTCCTGCATTTTCCAAAACACGTAAGGTTTGATTAGAGGAGTATCACAGGCCACACAAAACAGTGCATCAGATTGACAGCTTTTAAGTGCTGCATGTAAACCGCCAATCGGCCCGTGATTCGGGTAAACATCAGGAATAACAGACCATGTACTTTCAGCAATTTCAGCTCTGTTTCCTCTTGCAATGATTTTTTCTTCCATGAAATCAAATTTTGTGCAGAGTTTCTTTATGAAATTGGTATTGTCTATGGTCAGGAGGGCTTTGTCCGTTCCCATGCGGGAACTTTTGCCTCCTGCCAATATTACACAGCCTGTTGTCATATATGCTCCTTTCATTGAAAAGCGGATGGCTCCGCCTTTCCTTTCACGCGCAAGCCGGATGGCTCCGCCTTTCCTTTCACGCGCAAGCCGGATGGCTCC
>SVDY01000013.1 GCA_015057665.1 Lachnospiraceae bacterium
GCTGCCTGTGTGGTAGCCATACCAGGGAGTATTTTTTCCCTGCTGTACCACATCCCATGGAGCATTTTCCTCCATTATGTACTGAGGACTCATCGTCCTCATCGTTTCCAACGTCCTTTTGCTCGTCGATACGAACTGTAGCATGATTTTTTCTACCTTCAATAATCATATCTACTTCTTCCGTTGATTTTCCACTGACATTTACAAACCATGTAAATCTATTGTTTCCCTGCGGAATGATCCGTGCAATGAACTTATCAACAATATCATTATCTACTTTTGGTTGTGAGAAGTCAATTAGTTCATCCAATGTTTCTCGTATTGCTTTCCAATTTAGTCCATTGTCTTTTTCCTGAACGGGTGTTATGTTTTGATTTTTTAATTGTTGTTCATATTCTGTCAGTTCTTCTTCCAGCTTTTTCTTTCGTTTACGATATTCTTCAATGGAAATATCCCCTTCTGTTCTCATATCTATCAAGTTGCTCAGCCTCTGCTTCGTTTTCTCAATTCTTCCTATTAATATAGTAGATTCTGATTTATTAACTGTTTTTGTCTGATAGCAACTTTTCAGAAATTCTTCCACTTGGGAAATTGCGTCTTTCCGATTAACCCATATTTCTTGCAAAAGAAACATACACATGACTTCTAGCTTCCAGTCGGCAATCATTTGCATATCGCAAAACCCCTCAGTACTTAATCCCTGCTCTCTTCTCTTTTTGGCGGAACCATTATTTAGCTGATTATAACATTGATATCCATAGGACCAGTCTTTCGTTTTATTCTTATGCCAGCGATTCTTTCTGAAAGTATAACCACAAGAACATCTCAAACGTTTATTCCATAGATCATGAGATTCTCTAATTGGTTTCATTACCTTTTTCTCTCCAAATGGTGTTTGTATTGTTTTTGGTATATTCAATTCCGCTCTTCTGCTTTTTCTTATTTTTTCACATCGATACCATTCTTCTTCCGTAACAATAGGTGGAAAATCCGCCTTCACATACATATAGGTATCTGCGTTATGGTTATTTACTCTTTTTTGTTCCAGATAATTGTTACTAAAAGATTTCCCATAAGCCATATAGCCCATATAAGTCGGATTTGCAAGAATTCTTCCTACATTTGAAGCTGTCCATTTTATTTTACCAGATGCTGCTATGCGTCTTCGGTTACTCAGTTCATTAGCTATCTTGGTTGCACCAATACCATCATTCAAATACATATCAAATATCATGCGAACCGTTTCTGCCTGTTCCTCATTGATTACATATGTATCTCCAACGCGGTCATAGCCTAAAATATTCCCATTACCATAAATAACACCATTTGTTCTGCTAATATGCTGCCCGGCTTTTACTCGTTCAGATACTTTACGACTCTCTTCCTGGGCTAAAGTCGCCATGATTGTCAATCGAAGTTCTCCGTCACCATCCATAGTCCAGATATTATCTTCCACAAAATAAACTTCAACGCCAATGCTTTTTAACATTCTTGTCATTACAAGAGTGTCTACTGTATTTCTTGCAAATCGACAAACTTCTCTGGTAACAATCAAATCAAATTTTCCTGCTTTCGCATCCTCAATCATTTGCAAAAAAGCAGGTCGTTTTCTTGCTTGGGTTCCTGTAATTCCTTCATCAATATATTTATCAAGCACATCCCAATTTGGATGATATTTAGCCTGATCTTCGTACCACTGCATCTGATTTTCCAGAGCAGATAACTGTGCTTCATGTTCTGTAGAAACCCTTCCGTAAAATACAACTCTTCTGGCTCTATCTCTAACATTAAACGCCTCAAATGGCATTGGAATCTTCTGATTAAATACTACATTACTTGTCATCATTTCTATGCACCTCCTGTTTATGCTCAAATTCTATCCATCAGGAAGCCATTTGTGAAATGTGCGAATCTGCCTCTTCGCACTGCGATTTGTATTTCTTTACTACATTCTTATATGTTGCTTCATTGACAATTCCTCTGTCGTATAAAATCTCTATCAGAATAATCGCTGCGTAAGTATTATCAATTCTCATATTTGCCTCCAAAAAAATAACGCCTGGCATAATCCAAACGTTAATACTTCTTTCTTACTAAATAATCATATCCCGTTCTAACATTACAAAACATGCAGTCACCTTTTATCTTCTGATGCAAATCTGCTCTTTTTATGTAATGCTCGTCCGATTCATAAAATGGTTTTGCACATACAGGGCATAGCGTCATTACAATAGGTTTATCTATTTTCCTGACTCCTGTGCTTATTCGTAATGCTTCATCCACTTTTGTCATCTGATAACGATTTAAATATCCTATTTTTTCATCCAGCCTGCTTTTATCTAATGTTCTTATTTGTTCTAATAACACAACTGAATCCTTTTCTAGTCCCTTCATTTCCTTCAACTTAACATGTGTGGGCAGTTTCGTTTTTGTTTTGCTGGTAATCGCTGCTATGATTACAGTTGGACTATACTCATTTCCAATATTATTTTGAAGAATTAGAACTGGTCTATATCCTCCCTGCTCACTTCCTCGGACCGAATCTAAATCTGCATAATATATTGATCCTCTTTTTATCACTTTCTTTTCTTCCATATAATATGTTCCTCCTAGTGTCTTCTGCCAACAGTCTTTAATGTATTTGTTCATGGCTATGTATCAGCCAGACGAAAACATAAATTTTGCCTGGCTACCATTTTCATTCAATATCAATAAGCCCTTTTGTCCTCGACACCCCGGCTTTTCTGTATTCATATACTGGGAAGTCACCAAACGACTGACAGCGAATCAGTTCCACGAGCATCCATTACTCCTCCAAGGTTCTCTCGAAGCCGCCCTCACCTACATGACCGGACGGGAGTATCATTATGCCTGTTGTCTGTTATCGCCATATCAGTAGCAATCTGATATTTATAACCCGATATTCTTCGCTCCCCGAACTACAATCAACTGCAAACCAAAGTTCTCAATGTGTGGGATTTCGTTGCCTTTGTCTTTCGGCTCATGACGTATCTGTTAATGTGGCTTACGCTCATCACGATAACAACAGGAATGTATCTGGTGAATGGGTATTCTGTTATCAAGGTGCATACCAATTCGCCTAGATAAAGGAAAACAGGTGAAAGAAATTTACTTCCTTCACCTGTTTCCTCACTTAGAGCAAAAATTGTAACCCTGCTTATTTAATTTTTCATTTTATTTTTAAATGATTTCTCCCCAATCTATTTGATCTTTTCCTGGGGCATTAATTTTATCACGCCATGTACAAAATAGGAATTCATCAAAATGGTAAAATTCTGTCTCTCTATACGGATATTGTCTATAATAATTACCAATGTTGGTTATAAAACCAGTTGACACTGAACTCATCTCATATCTCTTATACTTAAGTGAAGCATCAAGTTGTTTATATAAGGCATAATTAAATGAATCATCTATTTTCAAGTGCTTAACAAGTCTGGACGTATCATCATAATCCACAAATAACGCCAAATTAATTGCACAAAGAGAGAACATTTCATCATCTACTCGCTTAGAATAATAAGCAACTCCATCGTATTTAAGTTTTTTACATGCCATCATAATTGCTTGTGATACAATATACTCTGATTTAAAAATTCTGTTCTCTTCTTTTATTCGATATGATGTCGCCATCGATAGCATAAAAAGCTTAAGCCAACAATGAACTCTATTTGATTCAAATTCATTTAACTTCGAAAAATCTCTTATCGTAACAGCTAAATTAAATACTTTTTGACTTCCGTCTAAAACAATCGGTGCTACGTTAAAATCCGCTTCATAAGGAAATCCTGTTTCGATCCAACATCCATATGAAGAATTCGCCAAGTACAAACTTGGATTACCAGGAATACTAAATCGATAATTTCCAGATTTAGCTCTCATTTCTTTTGGCAAAAATAACATTTCCTTTGCTTTGTATGCCTTTGACGGATTACCTAACCTACATCTAAAAAATTGCAGTTCTCCAAACGAATTGTGATAAAATGCATAACTGCTATTAAGTTCACTTACTGCAAAAGAATCATTACCTATATCCTTTAATAAGTTATATATAATAGTATTACTTTTTGAAATATCTGCTTTATAATAACATCTTATAGATTCGATAATTTTCTTTTTGTACTTTTTGATTATCTTAATGCTTTCGTCATCCGCCCCTGCATTTTCAGCCTGTCTCTGCACTATCGTAAATTTGCTATTTAAATCTTTTATGTAATCAAAATCCCTTTCCAAAATAAATGGCGCATAAAGTTCTTTGCATATAAACCCATTGTTTAACCATGTCAACCTCATGTTAAATGTCCTTCCTTTAAATCAGCTGTGAAACTACCTTTTTTAACTTTTCATTTGTTAAATTAAGATTCCCCATGAATACCTTAGACTCCATACACATCTTTCAATACCTGTAAGGCATCTTCCAATTCCATATCAAGTCCAATATTCTTTAGATTAATGCGTTCTTGTGGCATTTTTGTTATAAATTCTCTTATATCCGCTTTAACCACTTCCGGGGCACTAACCGTTTCATCTGGATTTATTATATTCATCAGACGAAATACATCGTTTTTATGTTTTTTGATATCATCTGAATTTACGTGCTCACTCTCGCTTTTTCTTCTACAAAGATCAATCCAGGCACGCATTTTAAATGGAATCAAATGTTCGGCTCCCAGAACGCCTACTTCATTCACTACTTTTCTCCCACTCAACATAAATTCATAATATTCATCATTCAGCATAATTGCTGACAAGCTGGAAACTTCATCAGAAATATGTAATGGAGTGATTGTCATATCACTCTCATGTAAATGATATCCTGGGTCTTTTGAAAATAACTCTATCATAATCGGAAAATTTGGAGTATTCGGTTCTGTAAAACGATAGAAATGGAGCTTTTCTGAACTTTTCCATCCGCATTTGTAATCACCCGCTTTAATAAACTTCCACATTACTTCCCCAAATTCTTCAAAACGATTTTCAATCAGCAATATCATATCAATATCCTTGGTAACACGAAAATTCAAGTTCGCCTTACCCATCAGAATATCACATGCAGTACCACCAATAATCGTATAACAGTCCTCGTATCCCTTAAAAGCTTCTTTGAAAACTTCAAATCCCATTACCATTTGTATTCCTCCACTACCTCTTTTATCTGCATTTCTACTCGTTCATCCTCTATATTCTTAAGACTTTCTACCAATGATACAATATCGACTACTCCATCTTTTGCAAACGTTATAGGATTATATTTCCATAATTCTACCTCAACATAATCATTATCTGTCACAAGTTTTGGATCTATCAGATATTCCTTAGGTATATCCTTTGATTTTTTCTTATCCATAGCGAAAACCGTACATTTAGGAAAATTCAACATGCTTCGCTTTGCCAAAGCTGTTTCACCTGCATATGGTAAACCCATATCATAATGCATACTAGCCACATAAATTATCTTTTGAACAGGTGACTGCAAGAATTCTTTTGAAAGCTGATATAATTCCTTTCCTATTGCAACTGCTTTAACTAGCTTACGGGTTCCCTCTTTTCGTGTTTCCAATAAACCAAGTTCCTGCAGTTCAAGTACCGCCCTACTAACATTCATAGCTGATATATCAAGATGTTCCATAAGTTCTGCCTGGCTTACTTCCTCTATTTTTTCCTTATATATAAAGTACAAAAGAAGGTATTGCGCTATGGCAGATAGGTGTTCAACTTTTTCTCTCTTACCCGCACATAATTCTCTTAAACACATCCCCAGTTCAGGCACATATATTTGCGAATTCGGTACAATAAAAGGAATTCTGTTCTTAATTAAAGCATTTCTTTGATAGGTTGAAACAGCATCAAGCCACAATACAACCGACATACCTGATATCTTTTCTATTTCATACATTTCCTTTTCAAATCTAGAAATAATGAAATTATCAGAATTATTCTTCATCAGGATACACTGCATATTTTCCATATAAGCCACATAATATTCCCTCTTATTTCGCAAATACAGGGGAAGCTTTTTCTTACCATCCCATTCTTCAATTTTTACATTAATTCCAAATATATCGTTTAAATAATTTTTCATAAAACACCTTTTAACATTTTTTATTTATATTAACATATTTTTTGTTAATATTCAATGTTTTTGTTATTTTATGCATGTTTCTAATACTGTTTACTTTACATAAAGAAGCATAGTTTATTATCTACATCTGCCCGCAAATCTAAATTACCAAACAAAAATCATCCTACCCGTTGCAATAGTCATCTTGTTCAATATGTTTTAAAAATATTTATATATGTTCATAGTCCCATATATCTATAGGAAATCTCGCATATTGCTTAAGTTTCTTATTTTCCGGCATCGCAATCATTAACAAACGCCTTGGTCTTGTCATCGCAACATAAGCTATCCTCATTAATTCGTCTTTCAAATCTCCGTCCATTAAAAATTTTGGTGTCAGCGTTTTTCCAGTCTTGCTTTTTACGTAAATCAAAACAGCATCATATGTCTCACCTTTCACACCATGAATGGATGATCTAGTATAATCTACATTTGTTCGCTTTTCAAAAAAGTTTTTTAATGGTATCTTCTTAAAATCCGGATTCTTCGTATCTCTTGTCTTAATTTTGAAAATATCTTTTACATCACTTCCATTCATTAACTGAAAATCATAATTTTTCAGAATTCCAATATATAGTTTTACAAATAAATTTACCCACTCTGCAATACCTAAGTTTATATCTGGCATAGCACAAAAAATATCTATTATGAAATTCTTCCAATTATCTTCATCTGTATATTCACTTATTTTTTTGCTCATCAAATAATCTTCTACTTCTTCCCCAAAAAGAATTCTAAATGATGCTTTAGACATATCATTGTATGCCCTTTTCCGAGAACCATGTTTCCATTCATATGCAGCTTTTGCAATTAATTCTATTTCCTTGCTTTTCCATAAATCTTTAACATCCGTATCAGAATATATTCTGCCTCTGGTAAGAACAGCAACGTTTTCTGGTTTAATTTCTATTTCCATACTCCTGCATTTTTCAAGAAAACAATCTATTACTTCTAATTCTGTATTACCATTTGTTAATAGCAGTATAGGTTTTTGGGGTTCATTTTTATATTTCCCCACTGCTTCGTTTGTTCTTTTTCCTTGTAATGTTGCCGAAAACCAAGCGGTAGCATTACAAATATGCTGCGAACTACGAAAATTACCAGTCAACTCAATACAATCCCATAAATCTTCATATATCTTCTTATTAAAACATTCTGGACTTGCATTTCTCCATTCATAAATAGCCTGATCCGGATCGCCCACTAAGAATAATGATTTTATGCCTGCTTCTGTCAGCAAATCAAATACTGCCATCTGTTCCTCTGATGTATCTTGAGCCTCATCAATAATAATTATAGGAAAACGTTCAACTATTGCCTTTGCTATCAAGGGATATTCTTTTAGGAGCCTATATGCAAAAGATGCAACCTCATTTTGGAAAACAACATTTTTCTTCATAAGCATCACTTTGTATTGCTGGCACGGAAGAAGTCGATTCTTTCCGCGTAATTCACACTCGACAACTTCTTTATCTTTATAGAACTTATTATCAATTCCCCATTGGAATTTCTCTATATTGTCCACGCATCCTTTTTTATAACATTCCGTTCTCCAATAATTATAAGGAAGCTTCCAATTATCACTCAAAGCAATCTGTGGTCTTACTTTGTCATGTGTTTTTAAATAGCCGTATCTTAAAACAATAAACTCATTAATGAAACTGTCGACCGTCCCGATATAATGTGGATAGTCTAGTTTACCAATGCCCTTATTCAACAAAAGAGCTTTTTTATATACTTCTTCACTGGCGATATTTGTGAATGACAAAACAGCCACACCTTGATGATAACTATCCCATTTATCCAAATAATCCATTAACTTTGATGCGACCGAATATGTCTTTCCGCTTCCAGGGCATGCCCTTACAACAACCTTGCCTTCGGCCTTTAAAAATAATGATTGTTCATGTGTTAACTCTTCCATATTTACCTTTCCGTCACGCAATATATTGCATCTTTCAAATAATCCGGGATAACAAATTCTTTCTCAATATTTTCACCCAATTTTTTCATTTCACATTGTTTATTGATTATCTGACTTATATATTGCGCAATTGCTCCTTTGCATTTATCTCTTGCTCGTATGAACAGCCATACACAAGCTGCTTTTTCATTTATATTGTGTAACTTGTTTATTTTTTGTTCCAACACAGGACCCAGTTTGGAATACTCGTTCTTTATAGCTTCTATAAAATATTCAATATTATTTTCATCACAACACAGTGCGTATTCTAATGTTTTTGTCGCTTTAAATACGTTGATACCCACAGCTTTACATGAAATTTCAAGTTCATTGCAGCGTTCCGATGGCGTTCCGTTCAATAATTTATTTGATATATCACTATTTATATCATCGTAGTCTAGATCCTTATTGATATAATTGTTTTCATTCTTCTTGGTACATCTGTCATCATCTGTCACAATTGCAACCTTCGAAAAACACGTTTGTACGCTCTGTGAAGAAAATAAATTTACAAAAGGAGTAAACGCAACACTATCCACATTCACAAGTTCAACTGCATACTTATCTAATGATCTATCCATCATTTTTGCGATCTCCGGTAATAAAATTGCTTCGCTTATGCCTTCTACAAATATAATGCCTTTAGCAAAAAACATTTGAGATTTCGTTACATCCAAATATTTCTGCAAATATTTTTTATTAGCATCTGTCAAATTTGCTTCTGAAAATGGTAAACAGTATTTTTTATGAGCATTTTCATAGATTAAATTAATATTATCTATATCCACCTTTGATGCCAACGTCGGAGAATGCGAAGTAAATATTATTTGGATATTTGCATCTCCCTGTTTTGTATCAGACAAAAAAGTATGTACTAATTCCTGTAATTGTGGATGCAAATGTGCCTCTGGCTCTTCAATCAGAAGTAAATGTTGATACACGCCACCTCGTGTAATTGCCATATCACCAAGCACTGCCGACATAAATAAAAGATTATTATATCCTAATCCATTCTGATATAATTCAAATGAACTGCTTGCAATTGCACTTATTCTAGCTACTAATTCTGGGACCATATCTTCAACAGTTTCTAAAACGGTTGTTTCAAAATATATACCTTTTTCGTTTTGCTGTATTTTTTTATTATCCGCATGATCCCTTGCATATTGTTGAGCCTTAGGATATTCGTTATCATTTGTCGATACCAATACCCATTTAGGCTTAACCCACGCTCTTAATGAGGATGCAATTGAATCAAACCTCGGTTCAATTAATCCTATGTCAATTTGTTGACTCAAAAAATCCTGTTCTATGCGAGCTAAATTATCATTAATTGTTTTTTTGGTCTTTTTTAATTCCTTCTTTTCTAACAGAGAATTATTTGCATTATTCAAAATATCGACTAATTCTGCTCGCACATTCTCTTCTGGTACCATACTTCTTAGTAATTGAGCCAGTTTACTATTCCTAGCTGGTTTCATTTCACTTTCAGAGTCTCTTAATGCTCCCAGAAACATTACATCCATTGCATCAAAAGTATCTGAGGACAATGGATTTCCCTCTGTTCCAATCCCCCAATGTATTGTCCTCACCTTTTCTATACCACTAGCAGCAAGCACCTTTTCAAAGCGAATATGAAACTCTCCACCTTGTCCACTCTTACTTTCCGGATTCCATATTTCTACTAATCGCGTTGGTACCTCTTCTAAATAAACATCGAATAATGCAAATTCCGCTGCATTTCCATCTTCATTAACATGAAAATCAGCTTTTGTAAAAAAAATATCTTTCTTATATGTTACGGTGGAATATGCAATTCTAATAGCATCCATGACAGCAGATTTTCCTGAATTATTTTCACCGATAATTGCATTTACACCATTATTAAATTGTAAAGTAATTCCCTCTTCATCAAACGCCCTAAAATTTTTGATTGAAAGTTTTTTTATGTACATTCACTCACTCCTTTATCTGAAAAACTCATTGATATAATTCACATATTTTCTATATGTGATAAAATCATCAATTTCTCCCAAAATACACCTTTTTATAGTCATATTATATCCTTTCTTTTCTTCTAATTATAGTCAATATTTCCGATACTGTAGGCTATGTTTTATAAATAAGACGAACTATTTTTAGATACCTACTGTTTTTTATTCACTTTTCCAATTACTCTATTATATTATTTCGGCACCATACTATACTTTGGTGCCGAAATAATATTCTATAGTCCTATCAACTTCCTCACACATCTCAAAAATTGTAAACCTATTCCAATAGTATTCCCTTCAATTTTTTTAACGCAGCTTTTACAGATTTTACCACTGCTGGATGCTTACAATTTTCTTTGACTGCAATCTCCTCAAATGTCATTCCTTCGAAGAAATACATCTTGACTCTTCGCTTCTGAACTTCTGGCAACTGTTCAATAGCATTATGTACTTTTTCATTCTGAATATTACGGAATACTGTCTCTTCTACTGATTCTGGAACTTCAACTGCTCTTTCATTTAAAGTCGACTCCCATACTTCTGATTGTTCTATATGTCTGTCCCAAACATTAAGATATGATAAGTCTTCCAATTCAAATTCATTAAACGCAGCATAAAGTTCTTTCTCTATTTCAAAACTGTTTCTTTGTCCCTGACCATCTTTAAAAGAGATATAAAACCTTCCTTCTTTTTCATATATTGTATAGGGATTATATTTATCTTTTCTTCTCTTAGGGTGTTCTCCCATTTCTTTTTCCTCCGAATTCTGATTTTTAAAAATTCAAAATTCGTTTGGGCGGAGAACGGCCCTGATACCTTTCCTTATAAACAAAAAAAGAGTAATTGTTTTTACGACTTACCGCAAAAACAATTACTCTTTCAAATTGGTATAACATAAAAATCCTCACAGATTACGTTTTTTGACAAAAATTGCTTTTGCCAGAAAACATTAATCTATGAGGATAATTCATCCCGCAGACTGTGCGTGATATCAATATGATTTGATATAGTAATGAACATGATATGGAAAATTACATGATTTGAACGTGATTTAATCTAATATATGAACATAATTTTACTAATCAGTTGTTTCAGCCAATCTTTTTTCCAACCTTTCATACTCTCCAATGTCTAATACATGTTTTGCCATATGTAATTGTCCTTTTGCTATTACATTTGAGTTTCTCATTTTCATAACTCGTATCAACCAATAATATGCATCTTCGTTCGCAGGTTCAATACTTAATGCTTCTTCAGCATAATGCTCTACTCTAACATAATTGCATGTTTCGAAATATGATTTCATAAGTTCATTGTATATTGCCAGACATTTGTACTTATACTTTAGTTCATCATTCAATATCCAATGTTCTGATCCTCCTGAAGGGAATAAGTTATCTGTATATATATCTAATGCTTTTTTCAAAAATTCTATTTTTGCTTGAGCAGTCAACTCCTTATCTGCTTTTTCAAGATACTCATCAAATATGTTTACGTCTGTCACAATATTTAACTCTGGATTTAATTGATACCCTTTTTTTGAAGAAACAATAAGTCTCTGATCACATATAAAGCTAAAAACATCTTTAAATCGCAAAAATAGCGATCGCATATTAGTTCCTGAATGCTCAATATTATCATCTGGCCAGATATCTCTCCATACTTGTTGTGCCGGCTTAGGGCGTCTGTCGCCTAATAAAAAGTATGCTAATATACAACAATACTTCGGAGAATTAATCATTTCTTCTGTAAGACATCCTTTTAATGTATGAATCTCCATGTCGCCAAATAATTTGACAAAAACATCAGTTTCACTTTTTATAACAACACTCTTATGCGAGTTTTTTCTTTGTGATAAAAGCTTTCTTTCTGTAACTGATGTAAATGCAACATACGCAGTCGCTTGTAAAAACCCCCCTCTATCAACAAATCGTTTAGGATTTCTTACTATCATAAAACCCGTTGGATTATGCCAAAATGGAACAGCTAAAATAGAATTTGCATGGCATCTTTTATACAGCTCATATTCATTTGGATTTGTATCTTTAAAAACCGAAGTGTCTGAAATCATCACCGGTTCACAGTTATTTAAGGCTTCAATCCAGCGATTTAAATAGCATGTATCCTCTAATTCATGAAAATGTGTTGCAGTCATTCCGCCTGTTGATTTATCATGCCAAAGTACTGGATACCATGCTTCCATCTCCAAGTCACCTTCAATAATTCCACACCAATCTCCATCATAAAAATCCATTGCGGCAATTAAAGTTTCTTTCCCTATTTCTTCGGGATCTTCTGAACTATGAAGTTTTCTTTCTAACGCCATAATCTGTTGTTCGAATTGAAAAGCATATACCATTTCTCTCATACCATTGTTTTCTAATATTTGTTGAAATATCCTCTGAATTTGATTATCATCCATATATTTCTCTCCTCTAAACTACACCAAAAACTCGGGTTACTGATACGCAATATTCTTTATTTGAAATAATTTATTATTATGGATAACATGAAATTAAACAAAGAAAAACATATTTCGAAAAATAGATATACTATTTCATTTACACAGAAATAGCAAGAACGTATTATTTAGTCCTCTATTGAATTACTACCTCTTAAATTAAATACAGCAAAGTGTAATTTATATAAAATGGTAATCATAATATACTAAATGCAAATGCCACTACGACATTTGCATTTAGTTACTTTTTACATTTTCAACCTTACACTCCAAAATCGTGTTTCATTCCTGAAAAAACTTCGAGATGTCCACGAATAGCTTCACTGACTGCTTTACTCACTTCTTTATCAAAAGAAATTGGCGAATTAATATTTTCGTTCTTAACTAATTGCATTATTTTTTTCATATAAGCATTTTTTACCAAAGTAGAAATGTTAATTTTTCGACCACCAAGTTCTATCAACTTTCTAAATACATCAGCCGACAAGCCTGTACCACCATGGATTACAACGGGTGTATTTCCCTTTCCTAGCTGTTCCACTAGAGTAAAATTTAATTCAGGAACACCTTTATAAACACCATGTGCAGTTCCAATAGCTGGAGCAATAGCATCAATTTCAGTTCTTTCAATAAACTGTATTGTCTCTTCATAATTTGCATTAATTGCTTCGTCAGCAACAATATCCTCTTCTACACCAGCTACTACACCTATCTCACCTTCAATTGCAACTCCTCTTTCATGCGCATAAATTGCCATTTCTCTAGTTGCACTGACATTTTCTTCAAATGGGAGATGAGAAAAGTCCATCATTATACTATCCCAGCCCACATCAACACAAAGCTTTCCTAATTCCATATCTCGACAATGATCCAGGTGTAAAGCGACTTCAATGTTTCTCCCTTTTCTAATATCGTTAATCATATTATAGAGTTTAATAGCTCCATAGTGTTCTACAGTTCCAGCCGACGTTTGAATAATTATATTAACACCAATTTCTTCAGCCGCATTAACCGCAGCATCTGCCGTTATATAGTTAAAAATATTTATTGCGCCAACCCCGATCTTTTTTTCGTCAGCCTGTTGCAATATTTTTATAAAGCGGTTTTCTACCATGTTTTTCCTTTCTTAATTGCAAATATTTTAAATAGCATTTATAAAATCCAATACAGTATTATAAATGCTATTTGCATCCAGCCCGTATTTTTCAATTAATTCCAAGGCTTTTCCTGATTCTCCAAATGTGTCATTAATACCAATTCTTCTTACTGGAACATGATACGATGCTGATAAACATTCACAGACCGCACCACCAAGCCCACCGATAATTGAATGTTCTTCTGCTGTAACAACTTTACCTGTTTTCTTTGCAGATTTAATAATCAATTCTTCGTCTAATGGCTTAATTGTATGGATATTAATTACTTCTGCATCTATCCCTTGATGCGCAAGCATTTCGGCTGCTTTTAAAGATTCAGCAACTTCTAATCCATTTGCTATAATTGTGACATCTTTTCCTTCTTTTAAAAGAATACCTTTGCCAATTTCAAATTTATAATTCGGATTATCATTAATTACTGGTACAGCAAGCCGTCCAAATCTCATATATACAGGTCCCTGATGCTCATAAGCAGCAAAGACAGCCGCTCTTGCCTCAACATCATCAGAAGGACAAATAACCGTCATCCCTGGAATCGTTCTCATAAGGGCAAGATCTTCATTACACTGATGGCTAGCTCCATCTTCCCCAACTGAGATACCTCCGTGAGTTGCACCAATTTTAACATTATTATTAGGATATCCAATGGAATTACGAATCTGTTCAAATGCACGTCCAGCAGCAAACATTGCAAATGTACTTGCAAATGCTACCTTTCCTGTTGTTGCTATTCCAGCTGCCACCGTCATCATATTTCCTTCTGCAATACCACAATCAACAAATCGTTCTGGGCATGTTTTTTTGAATACTGCTGTTTTTGTTGCACCTGCAAGATCGGCATCCAAAACAACAACATCCTCATGAAGTTTCCCTAGTTCTGCTAAAGCATTACCATAACTTTCTCTTGTGGCAATCTTCTTTACTTCTGACATAATGCGTCACCTGCCTTCTCCAATTCCTCCATAGCAATTGCATACTGTTCAGCATTTGGGGCTGCTCCATGCCATGATGCTTTATTTTCCATAAAAGAAACGCCTTTTCCCTTTACTGTCTTTGCAATAATAGCTGTTGGCTTACCCTTTATTCTTTTTGCTTCATTAAAGGCTGATTCAATTTCATCATAATCATGTCCATTAATAGTAATAATATGAAAATTGAAAGCTTCAAATTTTTTATCAATTGGATATGGTGAGTTTACTTCATCAATAGGACCATCAATTTGAAGATTATTATTATCAACAATGACAACTAAATTATCAAGTTTCTTAAATCCAGCTAACATTGCCGCTTCCCACACTTGTCCTTCTTGTAATTCACCATCACCAAGAAGAGTATAAACTCTATATTCTTCTTTAAAGATTTTTGCTGATAAAGCCATGCCTACTGCTGCGGAAACACCTTGCCCCAAAGATCCGCTTGACATGTCAATTCCAGGAGTATGCGCAATACAAGGATGACCTTGCAAATGGGAACCCAATTTACGCAATGTTAACAAGTCCTCTACTGGAAAGAAACCTTTATAGGCTAAAGCTGCATATAAGCAAGGGGCTGCATGCCCTTTTGATAATACAAATCTATCCCTAGATGGATTTTTAGAATCATTAATATCTATTCTCATCTCTTGAAAATATAAATATGTCATAATATCTGTTGCTGAAAGCGAACCACCTGGATGACCTGCTTTTGCTGCATAAACACCATTAATTATTGCTTTTCGAATGTTATTCGCTACCAATTTAAGTTCTTTTTTATTCATGTATCCTCCAGTTCTATCTAATATATAAGACAAACCGTTACTCTTCATTTAAATTTTCGAATCCAATTATCCTTTGCACTTTTGCTGCAGATCTTCCGTTTGGATCAAATGTACATGAAAGATATTCTTTTACCATTACTTTCGCCAACTCAATACCAACAACTTGTGCTCCCATAGTTATAATATTGGCATTATTTGATAATTCAGCTCTCTGTGCCTGATAAACATCATGTACACAAGCTGCATAAGCACCTTTAACTTTATTCGCTGCAATTGAAACACCTATCCCTGTACCGCACAGTAAAATACCTCTATCGTATTTTTTCTCTGCAACAGCCTTCGCAACTTCAATTGCAATATTTGCATAAATAGGATCGTCACTCCCTAAATCTTCCACTTCATACCCAAGTTCTTTTACATAATCCATTAATATGTATTTAAACTCTTTAGCATTTGGATCACACCCGAATACTATTTTCATTATATTTCCTCCTATTTCTGTCCTTTTGCCGCATTCATAAATCTTCTTTGATAACTAATAACTTGATTTGTTGATGTAAATCTTGCTAAATAATTAGGTTCAGCTGTAATTACTACTTTATGATTCATATCCTGGAATTCAGGTTCAGCTAAAAGTTTATCAATATCCGGATAATTATATGGACCTTCCATAGAACATACAATTAATCTTGTATCTTTCAAATTACTATTTCTTAATACACGTAAATTATGACGCATTCCATCTAAACCATCGCTACCTTGCTCATCATTAAAATGACGATATTTCACAATGTCTTTACCAAACTTTAATACCTCAGACAATGCCATATTTTTATCAGCTTCTGTGTAATAATCGCAAGAAATAAAATAATCTTTTAACTGTTCTAAAATCTTTTCATCTTTTGTGCACTCGTACATGTTAAGATAATTTTGAATATTCTGTGACTGTACTAAACGGTGTCTTAAAAATGTATTAATGAAATATGGTCTGGACTGCATTGCGAGTAAAGTTTGGAAAGGTTCAAACATTAATGTAAAGTTGACACGATAGCCATGTTCCTGCAATTTCAAAGCCAAATTATGTCCTCTTAATGCATTTTCCGTATCAATCTGATCATATCTTTTATCCAACTTTTTATTTCCACTCATTAATTGTCCAACATTTCCAGGAGTGACCGCACCGGTATGAGGTACTTTAATTACAACTCGATATTTAGAAAACATTTCTTTAAACTTTTCAGCTTCTTCGAGAATTTTATTGAAATCTTCTTCAAATGGATTGTTTAACTCTACACTAATATCACAACCTGGTCCCAGTATTTTACCAATTTCCTCCATTACTTCATCTCTATTTTTATAAAGTCCGCCTACATTAGCTTTCGGATTATTGATAAATAAGTCATATACAATTCCTGGATTACATGTAAGATTAGAAAGTAATGGACTAATTGGTGCTACTTCGTAAGGATTTGCACTATCGGCAGAAAACAGTACATTTGTTGGTCTTAAAATCCCGTTTTTGTCATAAGAAATATCTCTAACAAGATCAACTTTCAACACTCCGTCTTTTTCAAGAACTAACTCTCTTCTAAATCCCGCAGGTGTTTCTCCTTCTGGCACATGAAATGTTTTTATTACATCTTTAAATTGTTCTGTAACTCCTACATATCTTGCAGCTGGTTTAAGATCAATAAAATCGTCTTTAGTAATAGGCATATCTTTTATTCGTTCTACATATTTCTCATCACCCTGAATTGTTTCCAAACCTAATGAATTTACACTAATATTAATCATCATTTATCCTCCTTAATAAAATTTGTAATAATACCTTTTATTCCTTTTGAGTCTAATTTGTAATAACTCATCAATTCTTCATATGAACCATTACTTGCATAATCGTGAGGGATACCATGAGCTATTACAGGCACATGTACCTCATTTTCATTTAACATTTCAAGAACAATCGTACTAAGTCCACCTTTAACATAATGTTCTTCTACTACAATTACTCTTTTTGTTTTCTGTGCAGATTCTATAATCAACTCTTTATCAATTGGCCAAACTGTGGAAAGACCTATATGTTCTACATAAACACCCTCTTTAGCTAATTCTTGCACTGCTTCCATTGCAAATGCCGTCGTAGAACCTGTTGTAATTAAAGTAATGGCATCTCCTTCACATATTTTTCTACCTTTCCCTATAACAACTGGTTGTCGTTCATATAAGTTTTTAATTTTAGGATTACCAATTCTCATGTAAACAGGCCCTTCATATTCGATCATTGCAGAAACTGCATCGATAATTTCATTCGGATCCTGAGGAGCTAATATTACTACTCCCGGAATCATACGCATCAATGCAAAATCGTCCAATGAATGATGTGTAGCCCCTAAATCTGAATAAGTAATACCACAATTTCTTCCAACAATCTTTGCATTTTGGTTCATATAGCCTAAATCATTTCTAAACATTTCAAATGGTCTAGCAGTAACAAATGGGGCAATTGCACAAAATACTGGAATTTTTCCTGTAGTAGCAAGACCAGAAGAGATGCCAACTACACCTTGTTCCATAATCCCACATTCAAAATATCTTTCTGGATATTTTTCCATAAAGTCTGAAAATCCTGAACTTTTCCCACTATCGGCAGAAAGAACTACAATTCTGTTATCAGCTTCGGCTAAATCTGTTACTGCTTTTCCAAAAGTTTTTCTAGGATCAAACATTTTTTCACTCATACTTTTCATCCTCCAAATCCAATACTTCTAACAAATCACGTTCTAACGCATCACAATCTGCTACTGTTGGATTCCAATAATGATATGAAACTTGATTTTCTCCCTGCTTAAGACCTTTCGCTTTTACAGTATGTGCAATTATCATAGATGGTTTTCCAGTTTCAAAAGGTACCGCATCTAATGCTTCAACTACCTCTTTCATGTTATTTCCATCAATCTCTCTGACAGCCCATCCAAAAATACGAAAACGCTCCGCAATCGGTGAGTAGTCCATAACCTCAGATACCTTTCCACTAATCTGCAATCCGTTATTATCTACAAAAGCTACTAAGTTGTCAGCTTTGTGATGTGCTGCAGCTGCTGCAGCTTCCCAATTTGACCCCTCCGCAAGTTCTCCATCACCTAATATTGTATATACTTTAGAATCACTTCCATCCAATTTAAGCCCCATGGCCATACCTAATGCTATCGCAAGTCCATGACCCAAAGCTCCTGTATTTGCTTCAATTCCAGGCAATTTATGCATACATGGATGCCCTGGTATTATTGAATGAATTTGTCCATATGTGTCTAAAACATCTTTAGGGAAATAACCCCTTTCCGCAAGAACTGCATATTGAACCATGCTTTTATGTCCTGCAGATAATAAAAAACGATCTCTTGCTTCCCAATTCGGTTCATCTGGTTTTATTCTCATTTTATGAAAATATAGTGCTGTCACAATTTCCATTGATGAAAACGCTCCGCCGATATGACCATGTCCACTGGCACGCAACATTCGAGCGACATTTATTCGGCATCTAGTTGCTACTTGTTCCAAATACTGAATTTTCTCTGTATTCATCATCCACTTCCTTTCAATCACTCATCTTTACATGTATATACAAATTTGGTATAATCAAAATATCATCCATTAAAATTTTTTTAAATGTGATATCATTTTAATCAGTTGGGTTTTTGTAATACTTATAAATAAAACATGTTAATTTTAGTTTTTTACATGTTTTATTATCATTTCATAGTATTTAAGGAGATAAAATGACTAGAAAAAAACTATTAGAAAAACTTCGATCCGTTATTCATATCAATGGTCATATTTTTGGAATTTCTGTCGGAAACGGTATGACAACAGAATATGCTTTAGAAGGCAACGTTGATCTACTTTTGACGATGAATGCAGGCCGTTTTCGTCAAATGGGGCAAAGCGCTTTCAATGCTTTCATGGGCTATTCAAATACAAATCAATTGGTTCTAGATTTTGCTACAAAAGAAGTATTTCCGCTCGCCAAAGACGCACCTATTATATGTGGCATCTTTATGCAGGATCCCTGTATCCATCTTTATGACTATATTAAAAAAATAAAAGAATACGGTTTTAGCGGCATTATCAACTATCCTACTGTAAGTTGTATAGATGGAGATTTTAGAAATGCGCTCGAAAATAATAACTTAGGCTTTGAAAAAGAAGTAGAAGGTATACGAATTGCACACTTTCTTGATTTGTTCACTATTGCTTATGCCTCGAATTTGGACCAGGCAATACAAATGGTGTCCGCCGGTGCCGATGCAATTTGCCTACATTTAGGTATTACTGGAGGTGGTCTTTGTGGCGCTAATAAAGTAATTTCACTAGAAAATGCAATCCAAATAACAAATACTATATTTAATAAAATTGATGAAATCAATCCAGATGTAATTAAACTCGTATGTAGTGGTCCTATTCAAACTCCCATAGATGCACATACACTTTATCAAAATACGAAATGCCAAGGATTTTTAGCGGGATCTGCAATCGAGCGTCTTCCTGTTGAAAGAACAATGCTCAATACAATCAAAGCATTCAAAAGTCCTGGAGATTTTAATGAAGAAAATATTATATCTAAGGTTTTGAATGGAGCAGGACGTGATGTAGACTATGCACAATTTATGATTGAATATATTGAAAAAAACTACTCTAAACCAATTCGTATGAAAGAATTATCATATATCACCCATGTATCCGCACCTAGACTAAGTGTATTATTTAAAGAAAAAACAAATATGAGTTTTACACAATACCTTATTGATTATCGAATGAATATTGCATGCAATTATTTGCGCAATTCAAACAAACAAATGAAAGAAGTAAGTATTCTGGTTGGATACGAAGATTACTCCCAGTTTGCAAAAATGTTTAAGAAAAAATATAAGATGACTCCTCAGGATTATAAATCATTAAATTCTTCTGACTAATATGAAAGTAGGATTACTCATGCACTTTAAAGATAATAAAAGAAACAAATTAAAACAAAAAATGGATAATGGACAATTAATTATTTGTGTAGGAACAGATTCTTTACAAGAGATTCAATTATGTCAACAACTTAACTGTGATATGATTCTGGTATATCCTACAGCAAAATATTCTAATGCTACTAATAGGTTTCTTGCCGGGTATCTTGCTTTTGATAATACAAATGATTTAATGTTGGAAAGTTCAAAGGAAATGTTTTCTATTCTCGACAACACGAATTTACTTATTAGTGTAAATTGTTCGGACCCATTCATGGTTCCTAATATTATATTAAAACAATTCAAAGAATTGCATGTTGCAGGAATACACAATTATCCTTCCATGTCTTTAGTTGATGGCAATTTTGGAGCAAACATTAACAGTCGAAAATTAGGATTTGACATGGAAATAAATATGCTCAAAACATACTCTGATCAAAATTTTTATACATGCGCTATGGTTCGAAATACCAAACAAGCCATTTTAATGACACGAGCCAATGTCGATATGCTTATTTTTTATCTAGGCTTAGGTCATAATAAAAGTAGTAAACGATATAACAAAACGACAAAATTAGAGGACGATATTACGTTACTTAAAGAAATGTCTGCAGCAGTAAGAACCATTTCATCAGAAATACCTTTACTATTTTTTAGTGAACACGTTAATACAATTGATGACATCAAAAAAATCATTAAAAACGTTCCTAACATAAATGGGTATTGTTTGATGCCTGTCGCTCAATCATCTATTTCTGCACGACAATTAGAATTGGAAATATTACAACTCCAAAAAATTACATATTAATTTTTAAAATATATGATTCAAAATACGATTAGGGCAAATTCTCCTGAATTTGCCCTAATCGTATTTTAATTTAATTTTAATTTTGTCTCCTCTAAAAACTACTTTACTATATTCATACGGTTCTCCGTTGTCAGAATATATTATGTCTTTAAGCAAGAGCAGTGGATATCCTTTTGAAATATTCAACAATATAGACTCCTCTTCAGTAGCCAAAACAGACTCTAACGTTTCTACAATTCGTTTTCTTTTCAAATTATAATATGTATTTAGTAGTATACATAACTGTTCTCTTTCTAAAGCCTCTGTAGTTATTTGACCACTGTATTCAGAATTAATATAAGATATATGAATACTAATAGGCATATCATCAACATAACGGAGTCTCTTTATTTTCAACACACTAGACTCCTTGTCAATTTGAAGATATTTGGCTGTTACATCATTACATTTTTCAATGGTATATTCTATAATCTTTGTCTTAACTTCATATCCCATTTGCTCTAACTGTTCCCTCATACCTATGTATGAAGGACAAACTGTTACAAATTTCTTTGCAACATAAGTTCCTTTACCACGTATACGATATAAAACGCCTTCTTTTACTAAATCCGTTATCACAGAACGAACTGTCATTCTACTTAAATTACAAATTTTAGATAATTCATTTTCCGATAATATTTTCTCATTTTCCTGATATTTTCCAGAAGTAATTACATCATATAACATTTCTCGTAATTGGATATATAATGGTTTTGTTGAATTTCTATCTAACTTTTTTAGATCATTTTCTAACCCCATTCTTCACCTCACTACCTACTATAATCATCCTGTTTAGCGCATATTCTATAACAGGAGAAAACTCAAAATGAGTTTTCTCCTGTCCAATATCATGTCTTATTTCTTTTCTGCTAAATATGCTTTGTATTCATCAATAATTTTAATAGCGCTTCTTGTTCCGATAAGTTCAATACCCATTTCAATCATTCTGAGACATGCTGAAAGAACAAACTGTCTTGGCACACCGGATAATTTCATTTTCGTATTTCCAGAAAGATTATCTCGAATTACTTCTACATGATGAACATCTGGAAGAGCCTGAGATCCAGTTGCTGTCTTAACATAATCGATTTCATATTCGCAACATAATTTTGTAGCAGTTGCAATTTCTTCATCTGTTAAAAGGGCCACTTCTAAAATTACTTTGCATAATAAACCTTTTGCTTTTGCCTTTTTGGCAAGACCACCAATCTCTGCTCTCATTAAATCAATGTTTCCATCTTTTAATGCTCCAACATTAATCATCATATCGAGAGTTGTTGCTCCATTTGCAATTGCATCATCAATTTCAGCCATTTTAATCGCTGTTGTAGGAGTTCCATAAGGAAAACCAATTCCAACACCAACCAATACATCAGAACCAGCCAATTCTTCTGCAACAACTTTTGTCCAGCATGGAGTTGTATACATAGCAGCAATATTGTATTCTTTTGCCTGTCTACATGCATTACGGATTGCTGCTTCCTGTGTGTCTGGTGCTAATACTGCCATATCAAATACTTTTGCAAATCTTTCAACAGTTAATTCATTTAAATTAATCATAATTAAATTCCTCCTAAACGATATATTTCATTATAAAGTTCCTCTATTGTATCTACGATAACATCTGGTTCTGCTTCTTTTAATTCTTTTCTGTCACGAAATCCCCATGTTACAATAATACATGGAATCCCTGCATTTTTAGAAAACTGCGCGTCTACTTCGGAATCTCCGATATAGATACAGTCTTCTGCTGTCACACCGAGTTCATCCATTGCAAGATATAAAGCGTCCGGTGCCGGTTTTCTTGTTACATCCGCTCTCTCGCCGAGAGCAAACTCCATCTCATCACCGAAGTAGGATTTTGTAAGCTCTTTTACCGCTTTATCTCCTTTGTTGGATACAATACCCATCTGAAATCCGTCTTTTTTTAATTTGGCTACCAGTGGACGAATTCCGTCATATAGATCCGTCTTGTTATTGGAATTTGGGAAATAGTGTCCAATAAACACCTGCATCAGTTCCGCCCTCTGGACATCTGTTAAATCCTTTGGAGCGGCGCGCTCCAAAAGAATCGTCGCACCGCCGCCAATCATTTTACGAATTGCCTCTTTTTCATGTAACGGATAGCCGCATTGTTCCAAAGAATAATTCAAACTGTCCGCGATGTCATCCAGTGTATTTAAAAGGGTCCCATCCATATCAAAAATAATTGTATTTCTCTTTCTCATATTCCATGGACTCCTTTCTTATAAAATAAAATTAATTAGAAAATCTTCTTGTCTAATGCATCGTATAAGTCACATGCTGCCTTATAAGCTGCATCATATGCTTCGTAATTATCAGGATTTGGTGTGTATTCTTTAAGGATACGAACAACACCTGCTGCCTCTTTAACATCTTTGTAAGCGCCTACACCAACACCTGCATAGAGAGCTGCTCCAAGACATCCTGCTTCGCCACATTCCAGAACCTGAATAGGATGTTTGAAGATATCAGCCATCATCTGGCACCATAATGGAGATTTTGCTGCTCCACCGGTCAGACGAATACTTCCGATATCAATACCTGCAGCTTCTTCTGCACGGATAATGTCATACATGTCATAGCAGATGCCTTCCATAACGGCACGTGCCATATCGGCTTTACTTGTGGAAAGAGTCATTCCACAGAAAGTTCCTCTTGCATTACCGTTGATTCTTGCTCCGCCTGCACCCTGTAAGTAGGATAAGAATGTTACGCCGTTTGCTCCAATTGGAGAAGTTGCAATCTGATCGTTAATCAGTTCATATGGATCTACGCCAAGTTCTGCTGCTTTTACTTTTTCATATTCACAGAATACATCACGGAACCATCTGTAGGAAGAAGCTGCTGTAGCAGAGAATGCTTCGATTGTGTAGTTACCACAACCATGATTTCCTTTTACAACGAGTCTTTCTTTAGGGTCACGAATGGATTCATCAGAAACCACGAAACAGGATCCAAAAGTACCCATAACGAGTACAGCTGTACCTGCATCAACTGCACCTGCACCGAATGTACAGCAGTTCTGATCGTGAGCACCCATACATACAGGAGTTCCAACAGGAAGACCTGTAGCTGCTGACATCTCTTCATTTACATGAGCTACTACCATACCAGGAGTTCCAACAATTTTTGCACGTTTTTCAACAGGAATACCACATACATCATGCATTTCCTGTGACCAACATTCGTTATCGATATCCATCATGCCGCTTCGAGAAGCAGAAGAAAGATCTGTATAATATCCGTCAGCACCAAACTGTTTTAAGAAATATTCCTGCATTTCCACGCACCATTTTGCTTTTGCAACATTTTCAGGTTCGTATTTGGAAAGCCATGCATATTTTGTGTTTGTAAATGCTGTGCCTACAGGATCACCTGTCTGTTTGTAGATTTCGCTTCTTGGCATCTTTTCGAAGATTTCATCGAACATCACGCCACCGCGGATATCAAGCCAGCTTACCCATGGACGAATCATATCACCGTTTTCGTCCAAAAGACCAATTGTTCCTGCCTGGCTTGAAAAACCAAATGCGATAATTTCGTTAGGGTCAATACCGGATTTTTCGATAGCTTTTTTAATACTAGCATAGAAATTTGGGAGAAGTTCTTCTGTTAACTGTTCTACCTGTCCTGGTTCTGGATACTCGAGTCCATATTCAATATAATGACTTCCCAATAAATTTCCTTCCAGGTCAAAGATACATGTTTTGCAACCTGTAGTTCCTCCATCAAGTCCTACTAAATACTTACCCATAATAAATTGATACCTCCTTAGTGATTATATTAATTTTTAAGATAACCTTTATTATAAAAGGCTCTTATAAAGTTCGATGATTTCTTCAACAGATGTTTCTCTTGGATTACCTGGACGACATGCATCCACATATGCGGATTCAGCTAAAAATTGGACATCTTCTGGCTTAACAATATCTTTCAGATTTTCTGGAATTCCTACATCTGCTGCAAGTTTTTTAACTGCATCTACTGCCGCTTTTCTATACTCTTCCTGAGTCATGTTTTCCGTACCAGTAACACCCATTGCAGCTGCAATATATTTATATTTTTCTCCTGTTGCAGGTGCATTATATTCCATAACAGTAGGAAGAATAATTGCATTGGCGATACCATGTGGCGTATCATATACAGCACCTAATGGATGTGCCATTGAATGTACAATTCCTAAACCAACATTAGAAAATCCCCTTCCAGCAATATATTGTCCAAGAGCCATATCCGCTCTTCCTTCTGGTGTTCCAGCCACTGCTCCTCTTAATCCTCTTGCAATAATTTCAATTGCTTTAAGATGGAACATATCTGTTAATTCCCATGCTCCTGCTGTAATATATCCTTCAATTGCATGTGTAAGAGCATCCATTCCTGTTGCCGCAGTTAAACCGGCCGGCATGCTTTGCATCATTTCAGGATCTACTACTGCTACCATAGGAATGTCGTGAGGGTCAATACAACCAAATTTACGCTTTTTCTCTACATCAGTAATCACATAATTAATTGTTACTTCAGCAGCTGTACCAGCTGTTGTAGGTACGGCAATTGTAGGTACTCCTGGATGCTTTGTTGGAGCAACACCTTCTAAACTAACAACATCATAATACTCAGGATTATTAATAATAATACCAACTGCTTTTCCCGTATCAATTGAGGAACCGCCACCTATAGATATGATACAATCACAATCTGCCGCTTTAAACGCTTCTACACCTTCTTGTACATTTTCAACTGTTGGATTTGCCTTGAAATCTGAAAAGATTACATAAGGAATCCCTTCATTTTCTAATAATCGAGTTACTTTTGTTGATACGTCAAATTTGATCAAATCTTTATCGGTTACCACAAAAGCTTTTTTAAAACCTCGAGCTTTAATTTCTGCTGGAATACTTTCTATTGCCCCTGCACCATGATAAGAAGTTTCATTTAATACAATCCTATTCGCCATCTTCTTTTTCCCTTTCTTTTTTGCGATACTTTCTTAACCAGTTTTCAATTAAAATAAATTACAAATAAAACTACCGTTTGTAAAAAGAATTCCAAAATAATTGCTATATCACTTTATACTATGTATTTAAACACCTCCTCTAAAAAAATTGATATTACATTTACCTGTTATTTCTTTTTACGCTTTATTCTAATAAGAAGATTAGCATTTTTGTGTTTTGAATCAAATGTGATATGGTTCTATTTAAATGTGATATTATTACAAAAGGAATCTACTATTCATTTTTAACATGGTATTTTTAATATGCTGGTGTACCATAACCAAAAATTCTATCATTTCCTATGGAATAACTTCTCTTTCTGCACATATCTCCACTATTTCCTTCGATTGTATAAACAGTTCCGTTGACCACACTTTCTACAATTCCAACATGGTCCACATCTCCATTTCCTCCCCAGTCAAAGAAAATAATATCTCCTGAAACAGGAACATAACTTCCATCCTGGAACTGTCCTCTGCCTGCAAACCATGAAACTCCATCAGAACAAAGCGAAAATTTCGGTATGATTCCTGCATCAATATATCCACACTGCTGAGCACACCATGCCACAAAACAAGCACACCACTCTACTCTGCTATCAAATCCATACCAGCTCCAATAAGGCTGACCGCCCACATTTCCTTCCTGTGATAATGCAACTTGTACAATTGCCTGATTTCCAATTCCGGTCGGCACTCGCCCAAAAGGATAATATCTGAGTACATGAGGAACGTACTGTTTATCGCCATAACTGTCCCATCCTAACCGTTGTGCCATCATATCCGAAAACTCCGCAGCATTCAAGTTCGTGTATCCGCCATAGTTTCGTTTTGCCCATGAGATATAACCATTACCAAAATTGTATCCCTGTAAACATAGTTTTATATTCTCCATATACACGGGACTTTCCACATCTGCAACCTGCAAACACACTTTCAGTTCCTGAACACCACAACTGATGGAATATTCCGGGTCTGTGATGCCATTCGGTTTTCTTGGATATCTGGTATTAAAGTTCCCTTCTGAACTCTGCATCGGGTCAAGTCCTCTTCCACCACTCTCTTGCATCATAACTGCTTTTATCAGTTCCACATATTCTGAAATACCATGTTGTGTTGCATATTGTCGGATGAGTGGTTCATACGCTTCTACTTCGGCACTAACCGGTAATACTGCATTCGCGTTTCCTCCACCCACAAGACAAAGCACACCACCGAAAAGTACGACAAGTACCAAAATAAAAGCAGCGATGCTACCTCCTGCTCCTAATGCCGCAATCATACTACTAAGTGCTGCTGATATTGCTTTTATACAGGAAGTGATAATGATCACTGCTTTCTTGGTTATCGTTTCTATTGTCTTCGCTGTATGTTTTACAGCCTGTCTCGCACGTTCCGTTGCTATGGCTGACAGCTTTCTCACATTCTCTACCTGCTTCATTACAGAACCAGAAGTTTTCACAACTGCATGTTTGGAACCTTCTATGGTTTTTATCGTTTCATTTCCACCCTTTATTTCATGATGTTTTTTCGTCTTTATTTTTAGATGTTCCATATCCGCAGATGTTCTAATAATGTTCTTGTTGTTCTCCAGACTTCGGATTCTGTCATCATTGTTTTTTCCCGCAGATTTCTGAACAATCTCCTGTTCCTCAATAGTTTTTTCTCTTCTCGTTTTTATAGATTTTGCCGTTCTTTTTACCGTTTTTCCAGCTTGATAAACTTTACCACTGGCAATCGTTTCTGTAGAATGTGTCATTTTATCACTTGCATATTCTTGCACAGTTCCATCATTCTGAAACTTTGCTTCATTCGCTATATCCTTTGTTTTTACAGCTACATCTTTGATATGACTGATTGCAGTTTCCGTCTTGTCCAATATTTTTATATCTTTGTGGGGCGGACGTATTCTGATGTCATTTTCCATACACACCCTCCTCCTATGTCTTTCTTATCTATTCTTCTAGTACCTTCTTTGCAACAATGACCATACGCCCATTCGTTCTGGAATATTCACAGGTAGATAGTGTAATCAGTTCATCACCATATTCTGCACTTGCACCTGTTTCATATAATGATAGTTCCTTGCATCTAGCAACGTAAGCATCAAATTCTTCTTTTGTTTCGGCATCTGTGAATAGATAATATTTAAAGCCAGAATCATCATAAACCGTTGTTTTAAAAACTGCGATAATCTCATATACAGCTGTCTCTGTCAATGAGTCAAAGTTAATCGTATTTTGAGTCAGAAAGAAATCCTTATCTTCATATTTCATCAGGTCACTGAACATGGAACCATTTTTCATGTGATGCCCATAAAGAATCACATTGTCACTAGATTCTCTCGAATCACAATGCTCCGCAATATACGGAACACCATAGAAACTGTACTCTTTTTCGAAATTACGTTTCAGATAATAATCCTTTTTGTCCGGTGTGTACATAACTGGATAATCAATGTTTGTCCCATCAATGGAAACCCAACCATACATATCATTGTTCATACGAAATAATTTCTGATAACGTTCCAGTGGCGACTGAGCTTCTTCATCAGATATATTCACATCTTCTACTTCCTTTTCTTCTGCCTCTTCCACAATTTCAACCAAGTAATCAAATTCATCTTCTGCTTTATCTTCTAATACATAATGCCCGGCAATCATAATGATGGACACGATAAAAAGTAATGCAAATACCCATATTCCGATATAACAAGTCGTTTTTTTCATATTTACCTCCAAAAAGGCAGAGCCCCTAATGGATACTCTGCCTAGAAATCTTATTGTCTACTTCTTAAAATCCCGCTATCCGATGGTTTTGTATTCATCAGACGATACAATTTCGTATTCTTCGGAAAGCGATTGATAAACGGAACAATAGAACTTCCGTAACGTATCAGTCCGCACCCTGCTCCTGTATCTGTCACATAATCCAGCTGCTCTTCCGATATATTAAGAAGTTCACCCAACAGATTGCTATCGTTCGGTGCCTGATTCAGCATAACGATAAATTCACTATTAGATATCATGGTACGTGCAAGAACATCATGAAGAATGTAATCTACATTCTGTGTGATTGCCGTCGGAAAAGCATTTCTTTTACGGAATCTACGCCATGCGGAGTTAAAGAAATTCGCCGAATATTCATTCTGGAATACAACATGAAATTCATCAATAAAAAGATGGGTACGTTTTCCTTTCTTCCAGTTCTCTGATACTCTGTTGAGCATGGCATCTGTAATCACAAGAAGTCCCATGGTCTTTAAATGCTCTCCCAAATCCAGGATATCGTAGACAATCATTCGGTTATTCATATCCACATTTGTTTCATGGGAAAAAGCATTTAAACTTCCATCTGTAAATAATTCCATGGAAAGAGCCAGTTTTTGTGCTTCCGGTTCTGGCTGTTCATATAACTTTTCACGCAGCACACATAATGTTGGTACTTTTCCTCCATTTTGATAATCTTCATAGATTTCTCTTGTACAACGATCAATGATGGATTTACCACTAGATGTGATGCCATTCTTTTCTAACTGTTCAAAAATAGACAATACGAACTGCGATTTCTCAATAATCGGATTTTTCCCATCTCCATATCCCTCTACCATATCCATGGCATTGATATGGTCCTCACTTCCCGGTGCAATTCGAATCACTTCCCCACCCAGTGCTTCTATCAGAGCAGCATATTCTCGCTCTGGATCACAGATAAGAATGTCATCATCTGTTGATAATGCTAAAAACACAATGTTTTCTTTTGCATTAAAGGACTTTCCACTTCCGGGAACCCCAAGTATAAAGGCATTCGGATTCAGCAGTTTCTCTTTATTGCACATGATAAGATTTCCGGAACTTGCATTTTCTCCAAAAAAGATTCCACCTTCATCCATGATTTCCTGTACGTTGAATGGCATAAACGTTCCCAGACTTTCCGAAACAAGAGTCCTTACTGCCTCAATCTTTCTATGTCCAATTGGAAGAACTGTATTAAGCCCATCCATCTGCTGATATTTCAGTGTAGTAAAATGACACTTCTTTACTCTTCCCACTGCCAATAATGCATCCGTATCCAGATCTAGCTGCTCTTTTGTTTCTGCTGTATGCACCATAGTAATAACTGCAAATGTCATTTTCATATCACGTACAGTCAGATCTTCCATAAACTCTGTTGCTTCCTGTCGCTGTTGCTGCATATCATATGGGATTACTGCAGAAAAGTTCTGGTTTTCATTCTGTCTTCTCTGCCAATTGGTAATATTGGTTTCTACTCCAAGAAGTCTGTTCTCCACTTCTCTTATCGCTTCATCTGTAGGAATCGTAATAATATCTACGCTTAACATCATGTTTCGATTCAGCTCTGTAAGGGCTGCTATCACATCATCATCAATATAATTTCCATATCTTCGAAGAAAAAGCACTCTGCCGTATCGCTCACCCATCTTAAAATAATCACTATGGAACTCGAAGGAGTCTGGACAGATCACATCCTTAAAATGATGTCCTTTTTTCATATAATCCTTGATATCAAAATCAAACTGTGTTTCTTCCCCTGCTCGGTAAAAATCATGCAGGCATCTCAACTTTTCTGTAGCATCCAGTTCCACCATCTTCGAACCAAGGCGGGTAAAGTGTCCTCTAAGTTCCGTTCCGATTCGGTTGAATGCATTTCTTGCTTCTTCGATGCTTCGCTTATATACCGATACAGTCACATATTTTTCCTGAACAATGCTGTTAGAACCAGTTGCTTTGTCTAAAAGCATGGCATTATATTCCTTGCGGTAAATATCCATACCATCTTCTTTTAATGGAATGAGAATCTGGCGTTCAAAATCATCTCTATTTAAGTGTCTGTTATTCACTGTAATCTTCGTTGTTGTGGTACTGTCCAGTGATCCGATAATCCCTACATACTTTCGGAACATGGCTTTTCTGTCTTCTTTGCTAGCAACGGAATAATTGATATCCGTAAATTTATATGTTTTGGAAAACTTGTTCTTCCCGATTTTGAATACCCCGTCATTCCATATCGTCTGTATTGGAATTGCATGCTGTACACTCTTTGGGATAACAAATTTTTCTTTATCCTGGCTCATAATGTTCTTTAATGTCTTAATCATGCTTTTTCATTTCCTCCTTCTGTTTTTTCTCAAGATATGGCTTCACCGATTCGTAATACAGATTCTCTGGACAAAACAATAATTTCTTAGGAATCAGAAACTTCGATTTGAACCATGCCCAGATAAGCTTCTCCAGTGGCATTCCGTTATAGTTCACAAATCCAAATGTTGCAAACGGGACTGATCCGAGCACACATAACCAACTTACCATTTCCGTTCCAAGATAAGGACTGAGAAAAAAATAAAGCCCAATGGCAACACCACAGGCTAACAATGAAAAAATGAACTGTCTGAGCGACAATCCAAAAAACATGGATTCCGTGTATTCACGGATTTCTTTATTTATCTTTATTTCCAAAATGATTACCTCCTGATTCATTCGCACATTTGTATTCTCTTGTCAAAACGATATACTGAAAGAAAAAGCAAAGGGGGACACATCTATGTCAATCATTACTGTTTTATCTTTAAGCATTACATTTGGAATCTTGTTACTGTCTGTCCTGTTCAAAATAGCAGGAAAACTTCGTTTGACACTGCCTCTTCTTTACCTCTTACTTACGGCTACTGTCCTTAACAAGTGGGTAGCTTCTCATGAAATCTTAGCTTTTATCATTTTATTCGCCCTGATTGGACTATCCGTATTCCAATGGATTCGTGCTCTTCGCAACAATCAGAAAGAAAAGCGATATATTAAAACGATACAAGAAGATATCCTCTGGCAGACAGAACATGCAAAACAGATGCATATTCCATTTGATTCCGTTCATTTTGACAGTCAGGGAAATATGCGATACAACACAAATAATGAACTGGTTATCTAAGGCACGTTAATTCGTGCCTTTTATAATCCCATCATTTCTCTTACTACCCTGTCTGACATTTTCACAGTTCCAACAAGAACAAGCATATTGAAAATCAATTCACCGATATAACTCCATACCATTGTTACCACAGCTGCATCCGGATCCACTGTTGGCGGTGTTGCCGCAAATACGGAGAAGATGATACAGGAAAGCACAATCACTGCACCTTCTAGACAAACCGCAGCGTAGGATTTCATAAAACTTATACCTACGCTCTGCGTTGGTTCTCCTGCAAAAGTCGATAACGGAATTGGTGCAATTGCTGTATACAAATAAAGTCGAAAGAATCTTCCGTATACAGTCATGATCATAATGAAACTAAGCACAGTTACAAAAAGGCTACCAATAAGCGTAACAGCCCATAAAGGTATACTTTCAAAAAATCCACATTCCTCAACGGCTGTTATGATTTCCTGTGGCAGAGTTGTCTGCTGGGGTGTTCCGAATCCTCCTGCATTCATAATTGTACTGATAACTCCTTGTACGATATCAAATAATGCCATCATCAATTCCAGGCCATATGCAATAACACTTTTCGCTATAGCAAATCTCACAAACAACTTTAATACATGTTCCGGTTTCTTCACGTCAGTAAAACTTCCACAGGTCTTCACAACACCCATAACAAAGAATAGCACCAGCAATGCATATCCAATTGCCTGTAAAGTACCGTGAATCGATACCATCACATTCCATATACTTCCACCTATAAATGCATCCGGCGATTGTGTGATGATCTGCCATATTTCTGCCAGTTTTTCATTCCAGGTGTTCAGAGCATTGACCAGATTCTGTACTACCCAGTTGTCTGACATACTTTACACCTCCAATCATAGAAGGGCAGATTTTTTCATCTGCCCTCTGAATCTAGCTGTTAACCTGTAATGAGTGTCAGAATTTCTTTTGCAAATGTGATGATGATACCACCTGCAAGCGTCAAGAAACCATTAGCACGCTGGCTAGGATCGTGAGATTTTAAGGATAAACCAACCTGCACAATACCAAATCCTAATAAAATCATACCGATTGCTCGGATAAGACCAAAGATAAATGTAGACAAGTTGTTTACTACTGTCAGTGGGTCATTTGTGGCAAACACGGTCATAGTTCCCATAGTCATCATAAGCACCATAACGACATAAAAGGTAAATGCACTACGTGTATTTCTTCCCATTTTCTGTCTGTAACTCATTTTGTTCTTTGCTTCTTTTTTCATCATCTATAAATTCCTCCTAATTCAATATTGTTTTTAACTCTGCTTCTGATAAAACTAGATATACCGTGTTCTCTGCTTCTGCTACACCTTCTTCATCCATTCCATTTACAAGTGACATGGATGCAACCGATTGGGTCACTTCCCCGTGCAGATAAGGTCTTCCTTTTCCGTCTGCTGATAAATCAATGTTTGGATGTTTCATGATATCAAACTTCTCATCCATAATCGGCCTTTCTCCACGAATAAAAAGAAGTGCATAGCGGTTATCTAGCATACGCACTTCGTCTGGAGTCATTAACTCCCTTCCCGATATTTGATAATTTGTTGAATAGTTCCCAGAATGCCCTGTTGATTTCCCATAGGTATTCATATCAATGGTAGACTTTCCTAACAATTCACTGACGTACTTATGGGTTCCTTGCTCGTTTCCACCAAGATACAAAAACTCATCACAGTTTCCTACGATACTTTCCCATTGTTTTTCAAACAACGCCTTAAGCTGTGCAAGGTTCTGAAGGATAATGGAAACGCTCACTTCTCTTGAACGCATAACGGAAAGTATCTTATCGAAGTCATCCGGCAGTGAAACATTGGCAAATTCATCCATCAGAAAATGAACATGGACCGGTAATCTCCCACCGTATTTGTTATCTGCAAGATAAAACAACTGCTGGAACAACTGGGTATATAAAATACTAACTAAAAAGTTATAACTGGTATCATTATCCGGTATCAGTGCGAACAACGCTACTTTCTTTTCTCCCAGTGAAGTAAGATCCAGTTCATCCTTCGCTGTTAATGCTGCAAGACTAGAAAGATTGAATTTTTCCAAACGGGCTGCCAGTGTAATCTGAATCGATTTCAGTGTCTTTGCACTTCCTGAGTGATAATCTTTATAGTATTTCACAGCGATATGATCTGGATTTTTCATTTCCAGACGTTCAAACAACTCGTCAAGTGGTGACTGGTAACTGTCATCATCCTCTCTTACTTCTCCTGCTCTTAACATTTCCATGACCATAGGGAAGTTCTGTTCTTCCGGCGGTGCTTCATATTTCAGATAAAAGATGAATGCAAGAAGCAGCATGGAAGCTGCCGTATCCCAGAATGGATCATTTGACTGACTCCCCTTTGGCGTTGTTGCTTTGAAGAGGTTTGTTACCAGTTTTTGTACGTCATTGTCATCTTTCAGATATACAAATGGATTATAGCAATAGCTTTTTTCCATGTTAATAAGGTCAAGTACCCTTACTTCATATCCCATTTCTATCAAGAGATTTCCTGTGTCTCTCAAGTTTTCTCCTTTCGGATCTAATACAACAAACGATGTATTTGCCTGCATGAGATTTATCTTGCAATAGAACCTCGTTTTACCAGCACCACTTCCACCGATAACAAGAGTAAGAAGATTTCTCCTGTGTTTTCTGCCGTTATAACTGATATATACATTCATGGTCAAAATCTTATTGGCACAGAAATCCTTCTCACTGTACTTCCTGTTCACGACCTTTGCATCTCCCCACTTTGCAGAACCGTGTTCTTCCCCTTTTCGATAATTTCTACGAGTCGAAAGATAGATACCGATTCCCAATGCATATGCCCCCAGAAAAATAAGGACAGTTTTTATACTGTCCTTACAAAAATCAATATGAAACGGTTGATTGATAGCTATGGGAAATTTTTCAATAATCTCCATCAGACCTCCGGAAATATGAGGTGCTATCAGAAGCGCCAACCAGACAACCGGAATGATTCCACAAAGACCCAAAATCCATCCGATTTGTTTCTCATCTTGCTTCACGATATTTGTACCCCTTTCTTCCAATAGGCTCTTCTAGTAATGCAATTACTTTTAACAGAACACTATCCACATCATCTGTAGGAATATTATCTTTCAACAGTTGATTACGTTTCTCTGTCAATGAATGGAATATCACTCCAAATTCGTATTTATCCAGTTGCAGAATCTTTTTCTTTTCTCCCATATTTTCTGCACCTCCATTTATCTGTTATCTTTCTTTCGATTTCTTCACTCTCTTTTTCGCCTGTGGCTGTTTATGTGAAACTGAATTTTGATTTCTGGACTGATTCTTTTTCTGTTCCGGTCCTTTCTTTGAATTTTCCGCCTCCTGCTTCTTTGCTGCTTTTATATCCTGCAATTCTTTTCGAACAGATGGCTTTTGGATGCCTTTGTTCTGTCCATTTTTAGAAGTACCCTCGGCGGTTCTGTTTTGCTTCTTTGAGGTAGGCTCTGACAGATGGGATTTCTCTGTTTTTGCCACAAAGGGGTTTGACTGGCTTTTCTCCTCTTTCTTAACCGGACCACTCAAAAGGTCATCGGCCAACTTATCGTCTGCGGGCTTTTCCGGTTGCTCTTTTTCCGGAACAGTTTTCTCTTTTCTACTCTTTTCGATTTCTGTCTTGACCTTCGCAGCCTCACTTACAGATGCAAGTTTCAAACGTTCAACAAGACGATTGATACGTGGTGCATCTTCCTCTTTTACCATGATGTCATACATGCCATCTCCTCTATTGCTGTTCGGAATCGGATAATACATGATTCCATAGCTTTTTGCCTCTTTTTCAAATTTTTTCATATCATCTTCTTTTACTGAAAAAATGCTGAGAGGCTTTCCGGAACGTAGCAACGTTTCCAGTTTTGCTTTTCCTTTGGTCTTCTTTTCTTCTTTCAAAATGGTATAGAGAAGTACTGCAATTTCTTTCGCTGCTTCGCCCGTGATTTTAAGTGCCACTTCTCCAGCTTCAAGCGAATACCTTATAACCTGATCAGCGGCATCCCCTGCTGTGTTCATATGCATTTTCCTCCTTTCTCATCTCCTGCTGATATTCTTTCAAGGCTTTTCTAATTGAAATAGAACGCTCTGTAATACCATCGCAGAGTTTTATTTTCTTTCTTAAAGCTTCAATTTGATTAGTTAGTTCTGCAGTTTCATTTTTCACTGCAATTAACTGTACCTCATCTCTGATATTTCGAATCTGATATCGCAAATGAGTTCTTTCTTCTGTCAGAAAGTCCATCATTTCTTTACAATGATCCCTAAATTCAAAAAGCTCCTCCAACGTATCGATTCGATAACGGCAGAGCAGCCTCGTTTCTTCTGTTATTGTATTTAATTTGCATAAATCCTCACGGAATATAACATGAATCTCTTGTGGGTCCACCGGTTCTTTTTTCTTCGGCAGAATCCCCAAACGATAACAATAATGTAAATACAAACCTCGTAATCCTCCAATCTTTCTCTTTTTGTTCAGAATACCTTTGACTCTGACAATTCTGTATTGTTTCTTTTCTGGCTCATTCAACTTCTTCAGATTTACTGGATTTGAGAGAATCCTTTTTCGGATAGATTCCATGGTGTATCCTTCACCAAAATTTCTGGCAATTTTTACTCCTCGTTCTCTTCCTTTCGCCCGAAAAGTAATATCTTTTCCAATCTTATAGGTATAGCCCTTCTCTTTCATAAAATAAAAGAACTGCTTTTCGGTACGTGCTTTTGAAATGGCATCATCTATATCCGTTCTGACCATTCCATGATACGTAGGCCTTCCCTCCTGCTCAGCACGCCATTCCCCATAATGCTTTCCTTTTTTCTGTGTAGTATCAGGCACGGAAAGGGTGTATTCCCTGCAGAGTCGGTCAGATACTTTTCTCATGTTAAGATAATCCTGATTAGAACGAAAAAAACGTTTGCCATCGACAAACGATACAGAATTAACTACAAAGTGATTATGCAAATGACTTTCTTTATCAAGGTGTGTTGCTACAATCACCTGAAAGCGATTTCCCCATAATTCCTCTGCCAGTTTCATTCCAATTTCATGAGCTATAACTGGAGTACATTCATTTGGAGCAAAAGACTGATATCCGTGAAATGCTATGATACCATCTTCCTTTCCAAATCTTTTCTTCACAGCCATCATCTCTGTTCTGGCTGTAAACGGAGAACAATTGATTCCAGACACAAACTGTTGCATTATTATCTCATTTTCACCTGCAACAGCAGCATCGCTATTTGAACTTGTCTTGTCTTTATTGATTGCATATGCAATAACATCTTTCAGACTTTGCATATTCTGTTCTGTAACATTTTGTTTTACACACTCAGGATTCTCTGTCTTTTCAGGATTTTCCACATAAATAAGAACCTTTCCAAGCCATCCCTTTACACTCCATAAAGATGTTGTTGCCATTATTTGATTCCCTGTGGCAGAACAACAGCTTCCACAATCGATTGCACCACTCGCTCATATTCTTTTACAGTCTCATCATAACGCTTTACGTCAATTACATTTAGTGCATTTGCCTTTTTTGCAATCTGATTGAGATTATTTCCAACCTTATGAAGTTCCCTCATCATGGAATAATAATCTGGTGGAGGAGCATCTTTTGGAACAACACCCGTAATCAGATGACGTAAATATGCTTCTCTGCTAATGCCACTCTTCTTTACTTTCTTATCCAATGCCTCTGCCTCTTTACGATTTAGCCTGAACATAATCGGAACATTTCTTTTTCGCATTTATCTGATTGCCTCCCTTGATTTCTGAATAGACTCCGGAACCTGACAGATTCTACCTAACTCCTTATCATATTCATAAACACGGTCAGACAGCACTTCTTCTCGTGACACCATATCACGGTTCACCTCACGTACCATCTGCCCCAACTCTTTACCACCCATTCCACACTCTTTTGATACAATCAGCGTTTCATGAATGGATGAAGGCAAGATATAAAAACCTTTTGGCATAAGTTCATTGATTTTGTTCATCACTTCCGGACAAACCAATGCCGATGTTCCATGATGTCTAGACTCATTCGTTAAGACAAACATCATTTCGCTTTCATAGTCTGAAATCATTTGCGGATTTTCTAATAGATTTGTATTTGCTTCTACTCCCGAAGAAAGTTCAAATACCATTTCACTCATAGGCATCAAAACAAGGTTATCGTATGTCTGAACATTTGATATTGCTTTCACATGCAGCTCCTCTTTTGTAATTCCCCAGTTTTCTAACATCTCATTTTTTACTTTCATGGTTCCACGACTATCTCCACCAGGAAGAGACATGTCCACTTTAAAGATCATTGCAAGATCCTCTACCAGAACATGGGGCATAGTCTGTAACATTTCTCTGTTTGCTTTCGCATTGATTAGCATAGGTGTTACCCTGTCTTTAAAGGTATCAATATCATGTAGACCGACCTTCAGATTTAACATAGCATCGTGTCTGCAATGTCCAATACAACTTGCGATTCTTTCCATTGTCTCATTTATCGGCTCACCTTTTCTGACTTCATCATAAAAGTCATTCATATAAATCACAGGAGAAATATTTTCTCCCGGAATATGAACATTAAGTCCTGTCAAAACAACGCCGTTATTTTTTGTATTTTCTATAACAGTAAACTCCATGTTATGCAATTCTTCTGGAAGATAATTACTAATCTGTTCGGCAACTCCCTCTGCAAAGACTTTGACTGTATTCATGCTATTTATTCCCCTTTCTGTTCTTTAACTTCTTCTCCATTTTTTTCTGATACTCTGCAAGACGTGCTTTTGTCTTTCCTTCTTTTTTTGCTGATACTTCTAAATGCATAATTTTTCCTCCGCTTTCTTTTCTTCTTTATTAATTTGAAAAAAGCACATTACTGAAACGCCAATTATGCTTCCTAGCAATGTGCCTCCAAAAAATGCTAACATTTTCTGCTCCTCCAATATTCTTTTTGGTATAGTAAAAGGGTCTTAGGGAATCCCTAACAAGATGTGTCTGGTGCCTGTGGCAATCCAGATACGTTGCTTGCTGGTATAGTGTATCGAAATTCCAGCCTTTGCGTACCTGCTTCAGGTGTCACTTCCATTACCTGCCGACAACAAATATTTTTCATCTTTCCAGCCTCCTTTTTTCACGTTTTGTTACTTCAATTCCCAGCTGCATACACAAGCAATCGTTATAATCTTTTCCCCATTCTGGTGGTCGATCACGGATAAGATACTGATTTGGAAGCACTGTCTGAATTGCTTTTGTAGCCAGTCTTCCTGCTTTGTCTTTATCCAAATGGAACTCAATTTCTGTTATTTCCGGATACTCTTTCAAGTATCTTACTAAAGCTGCCGGGACTTTACTTTTCTCAATTTCCTTTGCTGGCTGATACACTCCCGCAAGCGATAACAGATGTTCTTCCCTCCATTCTTCACCTTTATATTTCAGAATCGTGGCATAAGACAAAAGATCAATCGCAGATTCAAACAGATGTAAACAAGACGTTCTCTTATTCGCAGGAATAGAAAATGAATAGTTTTTGTCACTTCCATTGGTATCTCCGATAAAGCTGCTACTCGTTCCTCTTATCGCTGCATAGCGTGGAACTCCACTCTGATCGTGGCCAATAAAGACTGCATTATGATAGTTCTCACTCTCATAAGCTCGTCCTGTTTCAATGCAAAACTGTATGATTTCATCATCAATCCCACGCTCTTTCAGATATGAAATCAGCTTTTGATTATTCTGATTTGCTTTCGGTAACAGTAGTATTTTTTCCTTTGGCTTTTCAACTACTGCATATACAGGTGTGCTTATGGCACTCTGCCCTGCAATGATTTCTACAGCTTCCATAAAAGTGTAATCTCTGACTTTAATAAGATAATCAAGTGCAGACCTGCCACCGATTCCTCTACTCCACCACATCCATTTTCCATTGGAAATTTTTAAACTATCGTGTGTTCTTGTCGTGTATGTGTTGCCAGAAAAATGAACTAATTCGTATGGTTCGTAGTTCTGTAAATAGGTCAATAAGTCCATCTTCCTTACTTCCTGTATAACTTCTGGTGCTATATATGGCATATTTTCAACTCCTTCCCTGCCCGGTTTTAATGTTTTTTGCTTATGTTTTTGAACATTTGGGCATAATAAAACCGATTGATTCTCGAAATGAAAACCAATCGGTTATGTATATTTTTACCTATCTGAATTTATAACAATACCTACTTTTTCTTTTGATGAGATAACCGATACTTTGACAGAAATATCCAATATCTTTCTTTCATTATAAATAAATGTCTTTAATTCTTCTTTTGTAAACTCAACTGGCATTCCATGACTTATTTCATAAATATACCTTTGCTTTTTCTCATCAAAATTTAATTTAGTTTCCCCTAAAGTTAATGAATGGATTGACACGTTAACATCATGTATACATATTTTTACATTCCCACTGTTCAAGGCTAAACCATATCCAATGAATCCTGTATATATACATTTACACTCTTCTGAATATTCTTTAAACAGTTCTGTATTTTTATACTCTTTATTCTTTATGGCATATTGGGATCCTAATAATACATCTATATCATTACATTTCAAATACTCGATATATTCTATATCACTTGTAAAATCTGAAAGTTTATTCTTAATATCCAACAAACCTATTTTTTGTAAAATATTCGTCACTCCATTTACTAATGCCCCATCCATTTCCCAATAATATTGGTCCACTTTATTACTTCGGATATTTTTTGTAAATTCATTACTACTAAGTAAATGTAGTTTAAATTCCCCTCCTTTAGTATTAACATCTGCAATAATAGGTGCGAATTTTTCTTGCAAATGTACTTTAACCTTTTCTTTTATTTCTGTAGCAATCTGAGCATACTCTCCATTACTTTCATACATTTTCTGATGCTCTTCTGCACTAGCAATTGATTTTTCCTTATACTTTCTTTTAATGATTACTTCTAATTTTCTATATAAACTATCTGCTCGTTTTTTTGCTTCTTCATCAGATAGCCTTGCATCATACATCTTAGATAATTTGCAAAACTTATATTTTGTCTCTTCTTCTTTTGCCCCCAAAAACTCCAGGTAGTACAGTTGTATTTTTTCTATATCAATTGCATTTTCTGTTAATCCTGGTAAATAACTTTCATCTTCAATATGCAAAAGAATAAAAAGAAAGAATTCATGTACAACATCTTGCATAAGTAATTTTTTCACATTTGAATATTTTGAATGTAATTCAAATGGTCTCAATAACTTGTACATATCTTCTTCTAAAGAAAAATTCAAAAACTCATCATTATATGTCAACAACTGAATAATATATTCATTACTTCGTGCTATTTGTTCATCCCGAATTATTGAACTTGCATCCTGTTTTACTTCTAACATTACACACTCTTCATTTTCACGTTCTGCTAAATAATATAAATAGCATTGTATTGCTAAATAAAATAATGCTTCATTCCGATTATCAATAGAATGTAAAGATCCCATTCCTACTAAATACAAGCTCTCTTTTATGATATCGCCAAATCCATTTTTTATTAATCCGTAAAAATAATTAAAATACATTTCTACTTTATGATACAAAAACTCCTTGGATCGTTCTTCTGGTATATTATATGCAGACATCAAATATATTTTTTCTAGAGGAATTCCCCAGTAACTCTTATTAATAATGTTACCTTTCTGCTGTTGCATTCTCATGTATGATCCCCAAAAACGCGAGATATAGTTAACACCATCTAACTCGGATATATTTTTTTGTTTTTCTTTATCAAAAATCCAAAAAGCTACCCGTTGGATAGAATCAGCCATATAATTCCAACTTATAATTCTTTCTACACTCTCTGCAGAAAGATCGTAAATTGCCTCTTGAAAATCAAACTGCAAATTCCCAAAAAGTGTATAATCCGTTGATATTTTTTTTACACTTTCAGTGTTATCCAAAATAAATGCCCACAGTTTTTCATAGATTCGTTCCGACAATTGAACTCCTCTCTTTTTGACATTTACTTTGTCTGATCTTAAGAATGTTTCAACTAAACTAGAAGATAATTTTTCTACATCTTTTACACTCTCATCGGTTTCTGTTTTTAACAAAATTAATATATAATCACAAAATATTTCAACATATCTGTCATATACAGTAGTATCTTGACTTTCAATACATTCCTTCCAATCCTGCACAAAATTATCACATAGATTTACTTTTATCTGATACTCCTTATCACTACGCATTATATAAGAAATGTATGCTTCAATTTCCTTTTGCAAAAGTCTCTTTCCACTAAATATCGAATATATTTCATAAATAGAAACAATAATAAGACCAACTGTTACAACAAATACTCCAAAAACAGAATTAAAAGCTTCAAACACATAAGCAATAACTCCTACCACAAGTAATAACATCGACGACAATATTATAATTTTTTGTTTTAAAATAGAAGGTCTTATATTAAGATAATAATCACTAACAGACACTCCCATATATGAATCCGTAATATTACCACTAATAAGCGCCACCAAAGCAATGGTTAATGTTCCCACGGATGCCTGAATCTGCAGTAATGTTAATGAGAACGAGCCAATATCATTTATAACACACCAAACGATACCATTTGCAACAGCGATATCAGCTATAATTCCAACGATTATTATTATTATCATGGTTGTAATTCCAGTTTTTTCTATACGTATATTATTTTCTCTATATTTGTTCCAATCTGTCATCGAATTTTCCACCTTATATTTTATTAATATTAAAAATTCCGCTTCATTATCTAGTACTTATATTATATATTGTGTTTATCTCTAAATTCAATAACTGTATCTCTTATCTTCCCTATAGAAAAGTCAATAAAGAGAATCTTAATAACATTTAATTTATATTATACAGCCGACTTTTTTTCAATCGGCTGTATAATACTTTTATTATTGTTAACGAATTTCGTATTCACTTCTGTTCACAGAATACTTTCTTTTGAAATCATTATTTAATATGTTTTCTTCCTGAAAACTAAAATACTTCCCTTTATTCCCACCGATGATGATATGATCCAGTAATTCAATATCCAGCAACTCTCCTGCTTCACGTAATCTCTGTGTAGTATATTTGTCATGCTTTGATGGAAATACATTTCCACTCGGATGATTGTGGACCGCTATAATCGAAGCTGCATTAGAAAGAATACTGCTCTTAAAAACTTCCCTCGGACTGATAATAGCAGCATTCAAAGTCCCCATACTGACCACGTTCATATTAATAACTTTTCCATCTGTCGCAAGATTCAAAATACAAAAGATTTCTCTATCACAATCTGCCAGTTTTTCTGACATCAGCTTTGCAACATCTGCACTTTTCTGCAAAGGTTCTTCACTATACCAAGACGGTTCCTTTACCAATCGGATTTTCACAACGTCCAATTCATATTTCATTTCGCTTCAATGCCTCCTCTGCGAAAGTCAATTCAAGCAAAACTCCATCCGGGAATTCTTCAAGAACAGCCAGTAATTCTTCCCAAGAATCTATTTGTAATATCTTTTCTTTATCCATTTTTTTCATCCTCTCCCAGATATGAAATGACTTTATTTGCTTTTATCGCCTTCTGTAAATTATTGATTACTGCAATCTCTGCAAGCGAAACTCCCGGCATCAAGAGAATATCATCCATCGTCATTGCCAATATATCTTTCTCCGTCGTAAACCCTTCTTCCAAAAGTTTTGCGATTGTTTTTACGGCCTTATTATTTATTTTCGACATGAAGTTCACCTCATTTCCTACATAAAAAAGGGGCAACTTTTCAGTCACCCCTACATCGCATCATATTATTTCTGTTTCTTTTTTAATAAATATCCGAAAGTCCCAAGACTGATCAATGAAATTCCTGCAAGCCCAAACCACAGACCCATATTACTTTCGTCACCTGTTTTTGGAGTTGTGATTACTTCTTCCGGTTCTTTTTCATTAGTCATTTTTGCTTTCACGATTTCTCCCTCTTCTTTGATTTCAAATGGATACTCTCCTTCATCAATCAGATAACCTTCCGGTGCATCATATTCCTGGTAAATGTATTTACCAACTCGAAGTGTAAATGTTGCAATACCATTCTTATCTGTTACACCTGTAGCTACGATATTTCCGGCTTCATCTTTAATACGGAATCCGGCGTTTGGAAGAAGTTTTCCATCCGCCACATCTGCCTTTGTTAATTCAAAAGACCCTTTCTCTGGCTGATTGATAAATCCAACACCTGCCTCATTTTCCACATCCACGATGATTCCATCTACTGTGATTTCAAAATAGTGTGCTGCCTCATCCAGTTTAAATCCTTCTGGAGCTTTCTTCTCTTTTACAAAATAACCACCATAACGAAGCTCGTTTTTCTGGTAGATTCCATCACTGATTTCTTCGATTTCACCAATCAATACATCATTCTCAGAATCAAATTCTTTATTCTTATCTGTATCCTGATATAGTTCAAACACTGCACCTGTCAGCTTATTTTCTGGATATTCCGCATCCATCTTTGTTAATCTTGCACTACCTATAATCGCTTTATTTATTATTTCGATCTTAATGATCTCTTCATCTTCTGTAACAGATACATAGTTCAGTGCATCATTTAAAACATATCCTTCCGGACTTTCAATCTCACGAATAATCCATGCTCCGTAAGGAACATCTACAAATTCAAATGCTCCCTGTTCATCAGAAACATCTACAAGAACTGCATTTTCTTCTGTAAATTCTTCTGCATCAACTCTAAAAAGTCCAATCTTTGCACCGGCAAGTACATTTCCTTCCGTATCCATCTTTAAGCCAGTAATCTTGCCAAGAATCATTTCATTTTCAATGGCATTAGCATCGTTCACATGAATGTTGACCATCGCTGTATCCTGTCCCTGGTATTCAAATGCTACAGGATACTTTTCTTCGGAAATCACATAATGCTGATCTGTTTTTACTTCCTGTACATAGTATTTTCCAAATGGAACATCGCTTGTAAATGTAAGCATTCCATCTTTATCGCAGAATAGAATTTCAATCAGGCCATCTTTTGGAATCATGGTTCCATCGGCAGAAACAATATCTTCATCAGCAAAAAGCCCAAATGCCACGTTATGAACTTCACCTTTATTGCCTACACCAAACACCTCATTCATTTCCATTGTCTTTTTCAGATCGATCATGACCTTCTGACGTTCGTTATAGAATGATGTATTTGCTTCGGTAACATTTACTTCCTGACCCGCATACACAAGTTCTACTTCGTGTTCTTCTGTATTTAAGACAAGTCCTTCTGGAGCTATTTTTTCCACAACTTTATATTTCCCTAAATATAATTCTTTAGTTACAGAATTTCCTTCTTCATCTGTTGTGATTGTATCAACCACTTCCCCTTTTGAAGCTCTTACTGTACCGTCTCCTGTTACGATATCTTCTGCAGCAATTACTTCATAGACTGCACCGGCTCTTCCTTTCACTTCATAAACCGGAGTATAAATATCTTTTCCATTTGCAAGGTCTCCATCTTTATCAGCAACGCCATCTCCTGATGCTGTTACAGATGAGAATACTTCTCCTGTTTTATTGATATGGATTTTCCCTTTTTGTGCCATATCTGTCTTTTCTACCGTAACAATTGTTACACCATTTTCTTCTGCAGAATCATCTTCTGTAACCTTGAAAGGAATTGGTGTACTGTCTAACACATAACCATGCGGAGCCTGTACTTCTACCAATGTGTAACTACCATGAGCTAATACTTCCGGTGTGATAAGGTATCCATCTGAACCTGTATAGAATGTATCTAGTACAGTTACTTCCGGATAAGTGTACTGCATTGTCACAAGGTTTCCTGACTCATCATAAATCTGGAATCCCGCTCCTTCTAATGGAATCACTTTTCCAGTTTCAGCATCTTTCTTTACAACTTTGATATAAGATTCAAACACTCGGTTGTTAATAAGATATCTGTACACTTCAACATTTTTGCTGATAAAAACATCAAAATCTGGAATCATTTCTCTGCCTTCCCAGCCTTTTGTCTGATGTACAGTATAAGTTCCGTATGGAAGTTCTTTTGTTTCTGCATATCCATTTTTATCACATACTAAATGGTCTTTTTCACTGGCTTTTGCCTTATCATAACTTCCTGCAGATTTCAGATATACTACAAATTCTGCTCCTTCTTCTGGTGTCTCAATCTGTGTACTTCCATCGTCAGAATGCTTGATAATGGAGATTTTCCCTTTTACGACCTGTTCTGTCACATCATTAGAAGTTGTATTTCTTTCTACTTCATAATTCTTCGCTTCTGCTCCAACATAATGCACTCTTTCATCTAACAGATATCCCTCAGATGGTGTAATCTCGCGGATGGACCATTCATCTCCACACACATAATATGTGGTTGTGAATTTTCCATCTGCATCAGTTGTATAAGTATCCACAAGCGTTTCTCCATCGTAGATTCCATATACCGCACCTGCCAATGTAGCATTCCCCTGTGCATTTCCTGTCTCTGCATCTGTTTTCACTACATTTACACGAAATTTCTTTAACATGTTAGTCACTGTAGCATTTGTTACTTCGTTCCAATTAATCGCAATATTCTGTTCTTCTGGTACTACATAACGTGTTGCTGTTTCCACTTCTTCTAAAACATATGGTTCCTTTTCAGAAACAAGGATATCTGTAAATGTTGCCACACCATTTTTATCAGTTGTGGCATATTCATCTACTACAACACCGGATAAAGAAGTCCCAGATAAATGGAATTTCATTCCTTCCACAAGACCATCTTCCGAGGTCTTTGTAACTTTTAAATCCCCACGTTTTAACACGTTGGAAAACTCAACTGTCACTGTCTTTCCACCAGTCACTTCTACCTTCTGAGATTTCTGATCTTCGTAGCGTTCTTCCACTATCTCAGTCACTGTATAAGTTCCAGGATTCAAGTTCTCAACCTTGATTGTTCCGTCTTTTTCTGTCGTAACTGTCTTATCGATGCCATTCCCCGTAATTTGCAATTTAATTCCACTTACAACACCATCCTCTGATGTCTTTTTAATTTCTACATGTCCATATGGAATCTTCACATTCAGATATGCTTTGACTGCATCTGTATTCTCTACTCCTGTAATTACATCCTGTAAATCCGGATCACCATAAGCAATCAGTTTTGCACTACTGCTTACTGTAGGAATCTTCTTTGTTGCAGATAACAAAACTTCTTCAGTGATTGCTTTTTTTGATGTGATTGTAAGGGTATTTCCTGAGGCACTGACTTTCACATCACTGTTGGATGAAGTGAAATCAAACTTTGATAAGATTCCATTTTCATCTTTCACTTTCAATACATACTGTTCTCCATCCCATTTCAGTTCCTTCGCTGTGCTGTCTTTCGTACTGGAAGCAAAGCTAGGAATTGTATCATGTTCCTGCATAAACTCAACAATTTCTTTATAAGCTTTAGATACACCACCATTTGCTCCATCTGCACAATGGCTGTTATAGAACTTCGCACTTGTTCTCTTATAAGGTGCTGTAGCATTTCTGCATTCTGTCACAAACTCCCACACAATAAGCTGTGTAGCAAGTACCTTTTCGTCAGTTCCCCCAGAAAGATTCTTACGATTCCCCTGTGCCCCATATAAAAGTGCAAGGTTGATTGCGTTCTTCTGATTCTTACTCAATGCATTCCATGTTTCAGAAGCATTTTTATCCAGCTTGTCTCCGGTATGAAGTGATATGCCAGGCTGGATACAATAAGCATCATCTCCATCTGCATATATTCTTACTCTTGTTTCTCCTGCATGACCGCATGTGATTCCATCATGTGTAACTGTCTGCTGATAATGAATGGCATTTCCATTACTATCATAAGCATACTCAAATGTAATGGTCGCCTTTTCCGTTGCTGCCATTGCCATTGAGGTTGGGAATATTGATACTGCTGTTAACAATGCCATTATCATTGCAACAGTCCCTTGAAACAGTTGTTTACTTTTCTTTTTCACTGTTCTGCTCCTCCTTTTTTGCATAAAAAAATCCCTGTATATTTACAGGGTGTTTTACTCTCGGTATCTGTACCTGCCGAATAAGGCTAGCCAGATTTCCTTATTTGTTCTTTCAGTTGGTATCTGCTGGTAAATTAAAAGGGTTAGGGTGTGGGAAGGGGAAAACTGCGCTTTCCACTAAAACCATATGGCGACACTACTCCCTTGGCGTGTTTCTTACCTTTCTTTGCTGCGTTCTCTTTTTCGATACAAATCCAATGCCTTTACAATCGTATCTTCCATCTGTTTTACAGATGTTCCCGGGGTAAAATATTTGCTGATACGTTCCTTTGGCATACGGAATTGCTCTTTCTGATTGCCTTTTTCTTCTGAAAGAATGGAAAGAATCACATCATCATTTAATCTTCCTTCCGTAGAAAACTTTCGCATCTTGATAGCCTGTGCATGGCTCGGTGTACAATCTTCCAACTGCATGGTATCAAGAAGAATCTCCTGTTCTGTTTTTGACAGATAGGATAACTCGACAGCAGGACGCATAGCGATTTTGTTGTCGTCTACCATGTCTAGAATTGGCTGGATGAGTTCGGTGAGGCGGATATAACGGCGGATTTGATCTTGACTCTCACCCACTTGTTCTCCTAACAACTGTCTTGAAGTTTTTCCTTTTAAATCCTGTGCCACTGGCACAGAATTCTTACTAGGTCTTCCAGCCTGTCTCTTCATTGCGTCTAATTTCATCTTATAAGCAAATGCTTTTTCGGATGGTAAGATTCTTTCTCTTTGGAGATTGGAATCAACCATGATTAGAGTCGATTCATCATCTGTTAAATCTCTGATGATACAAGGAATTTCTTCTAATTCAGCCAGTTCACTCGCGAATTTTCTTCGATGTCCTGCAATCATTTCATAAGTTCCATCTTCTTTTGGTCTTACTAAAGCAGGAACTAAAACTCCATGTTCTCTAATGCTATCCACCAGATTAGACATATTTTCATCCATCTTTACTTTAAAGGGATGGTTAGGGAAATCACTAATCTCACTTATAGGAATATTTCTCACTGATTCACGGCTTGCCTCATCCCTCTGTTCCTGCGTAGAAAACAAATCATCGAGTGCGGGAAGCTTCATGTTTATTTCTTTGCTTTTCGCCATCAGCAATCACCTCCCTTGTAAAGTTCTCATACGCTTTTGCAGCCGCATTATACTTATCATAACTATAAATACTTTTGCCGGAAGCACTTGTTTCCGCTGCTTTAATGGCAACTGGAATGACCGTCTGATATACCTTGATTAACTTTCCATAGTTCTCTTTTAAGCTGGTTGCCGTAGCCTGGGCAAGATTGGTTCGCATATCTGCCAAAGTAAGCAACGCACCATCAATCTTAAGTCTTGGGTTTATCTGTCTTTGTACTTTTCCTATGGTCTTAATCAACTGAGTCATTCCTTTTAGTGGCAGATAATGTGCCTGTACCGGAATAATGACGCTATCCGATGCAGCTAGTGCATTGATTGTCAGCATACCCAAACTTGGCATACAATCAATTAAGATATAATCATAATCTTCTTTAAAATCATTCAGATATGACTTCATTGTAAATTCTCGACTCATAGCATTTACAAGAGAGACTTCCACTCCAGACAGTTCAATATTTGCCGGAACTAGGTCAACACCCTCTTGATGATGAAGTATGCCATCATAAACATTTACTGGACTATCTCGGATAATCCTCTCCAACTGATCTGATAATGTTACAGGAAGATTATCTGGGTCTGTCCATCCCAAAGATGTTGTCAAATCTCCCTGCGGGTCTGCGTCTACAAGAAGCACCTTCTTTCCAGCATTAGCTAAACCTACACCTAAATTTACTGTAGTAGTTGTCTTTCCAGTGCCACCTTTCTGATTTGCAATGGATATCACTTTACATCCCGCCATTCTTTTTGTCCTCCTTTCCTGAAAAATAATAGCCACTCTGAATTACAGAATGACTATGTACTCGTAAAACGCAGAAAAGCCGAATGATTCAAATATTGAACCATTCGGCTATGTATTCGCTCTATATTTAATTTTCCGTAACCAACTACATCAATAAAAACTCATCTTCATCTGAATTTTCCACCGTAAATGTATGTTTTGTTGGTCCCATATGCATTTCATCCGGATCTGATGTTTCTGTCCCTCTTGTTTCCAAGGTTATCCCTTCCAACCTAAATTCGTCCGGATCAGATATCTCTATAGTATTAGTTTCATATGTTGTTCGTCCAGACACTCTAAATTCATCCGGATCCGAATCTTCTATTGCATGCGTAAGACCTGTTGGTTCTCCAAAGCATAACGTATCCTGATAAGGAACTTTAGCAGAATTGGTAATTTCTGTAATCCCCACCATCATAATCTCATCTGCATCTGAATTTTCAATATTTTCTGTTATCATTGTAGCCCCTTTGATATTAATACAAAATTCATCTGGGTCAGATATCTCCGTTGTAGCGGTATCAATTGTTACCTTAGTTATGATTCCCGCACTATTTACAGACGCATAATTACTTAATACATGTTTTCGCAAACTATTTCCCATATCATTTCTCCATAATAATCTTTATTTGATTTTTCTTTAATGTATCATCAGATAATAAAACAATTTCTTGTTGGTAGAACTGTTTCAATTTTTCTACAACATTTGCAGCTTCCGCATCATTATATAAAACAAGTACCTTTGTATATTCATTTGTCTGCAAGTGTGCAAGAATTGAATACCATTCAACAGCTGATTTGTCATATGTTTTCTCTATTAAATCTGCTTGAAGCGTATATACATAGTTACTATCAGAGTATAATGCTGTTTGTTTATTAAATGGTGAACCCACCGAAAAAATCACCGTCATAAGAATAACAGCTACTATCCAATATTTCATATGAATAACAAAACTAACAAACATATCTGCTTTTCTTCTAGTTTGTTGCCAATCATAATAAATCTGCCAATTCTGTTCTTTCGCCTTATCAGTACTTTCCTTCAAATCCTTAAAAGAACTGGTCATATAGCCTCTAACATTAATTGCCTGAAAAATCCATGCACACATATTTACATTAGCATAAACCAATAAGACAAAAATAATCTTTCCCAATGTATTTAACTGTGCAAGCATTTCTCTATCAACAAACGTCGCCGCAAGTGGTATTATTGCAAGAATTATCGTTGTAAAAGCATTAATTTTATTGTAGCTAATATCTATTCTTGACTGTTGATCAGATAATTGCCGAAGCAATGCCTCTTTTTCAATTGCGCGTTCATTTTCACTTAAAGAGTCATAATGTTCTTTATAATTTGTTTTCAGTTCATTCTCTTTTTCTTCTGAAAGCGCGAATGCATCCATTTTTGAAAGTTGTTTTCCCCTAAACAACACAAGCTTTTCACCAGGCTGCTTAATCGGAATTGACATAAACTGATATTTTTTCTCACCGAAAAGAACACTTATTAAACTAAAATAATATTTATGTTGTTGGGAACCCAAATTTGCAGTTAAAAACCCCAAATCATCAGTTAAAGAGCAAACAGGAAGATATGCCCATATTCCCAATAATATACGTTTTATCTTCATAAACTTTTCCCTCACAATAACACTAACTGATAAGATACTCAACAATCTTTTTTGAAATATCCAACCTAAGACTTTGTTCTAACCAAAGCCACTGACCATTTGGATTAACTTCAAGAAATATCCATTCGTTATCTGATGTCACAATAAAATCAAACGCTCCAAATTCCAAATTGAAATCATCCATCAGTTTATAACATTTCATAATAATATCTTCTGGACAAGTAATTTGTGTATATCTATGATTCTGATAATCTGCTCTCCAATCAACTTGATTTTTTGTATCAATACGTACAGGATATATCTTTCTCCCTACTATAGTGATGCGAACTTCATACTGCTTTGAAATATAATCCTGTAGATATACTGGAGTAAAATCAATATCTTCAGCAACGCCTTTAAAAATACTCGTCTGATATAACTCCCATCCATTTTTTCCATATGTTTTTCCTGTTGTTATCGGCTTAATTATGGATTTAGATTTTTTATATTTAATACAAGCCTCCGAACTATTACCAATATATGATTGTGGGATATTAAATCCATTTCTGCTTGCATACATTAACTGATATATTTTATTCTCTGTTTTTCGAAGAATAGATGGCTTAGTAAGTACTTTCCCTAAAAAGCAATCTACGATTCCATTAATCACAGCGATAATATCTCTCTGAATCATCAAATGATATTGTGAGTCATATATACTCAAATCCGGTAACATTGGTTTTCTATAATAAATAGAATAAATATCTTCAGAAGTTATTCGAAAACAATCATTTGAGATACTCCACCCTTCATTTTCTATACAAAACTTATATTCATTAAACCTATCTACATTGACACGAAAAAAGTCTACCTCTTTATGATATTTGTTAATGATATATGTGGTCGTTTCATCCACTGAGCTTGTAATTATTAGTATTCGTTTCGTTTGAAGCACCTCCATCCACATGTTTATTGTATAGTTATAATATCATAAGCGGATTATTCTATCAAGAAAGTGCAAACAGCATTGGATTAATAAACCATTAACACTCTCTCCTCTTCATCCTTGATATTCATTATTCCATACAAAAAACCCCGCCTATTTCTAGACGGGGTTCGATGTTTAAATTATATATACCTCTACAAGCAAGTCATTCCACTGGCCACCACGAAGATATCCTCCGTTTGCCTTGCGAAATGCCTTAGCATCTTCATAATTAACCTTAAAATTGAAGGTTAAATTGAAAGTCCTACTTACTTGCGATAGCTGCCTGTGC
>SVDY01000080.1 GCA_015057665.1 Lachnospiraceae bacterium
TTTCAGAAGTATTTCTTCTCCTTCTGAATGACTTAAATTCACACTTTTATCCAATCATATTCTACTTACCCAAGGTCCGGCTGTCAACCGGTTTTTATTTCAAAAGCTTTTGTCCCTCATTCCCGCTTCCATGAAAAAGAAAGCTTTCCTCCTTCTTTCCATTCCATGGTCCACAATGCGTTCTTCTTTGCTTCCACATAGCCTTCGTAGGCATGATAGCCTCCAACCATGGAAGCAATCTGTTCATACCCTTTTTCCTCCAGCTCTTTTGCCAAATACATACTTCGGTTCCCATAATCACAGTACAAGACGATGAGGATGCTTCTGTTCTTTCCTCTTCTTATTCTTTTGATCTGCTCCTCCACCGCTTCTTTTGGAACATTTTCTGCCGTTGGCAGATGTCCTTTTATATAAGAAGCTTTTTCTCTCATATCATATAAATAAGCTTTTCCCTCGTAAGCAAGCTTTAATGCATCTTTTACGGATATATTTTTAAACACAGTCATCGTCTCCTAATTCCATGGTCGACGGATGCTATTATCGCAACAACTTCCGCTTATTTCTTATCTTATTCAAAAAACAGCCTTTTGTTTCCATTGTCTATATACCAATGCCAGGCATCTGTCCTAAAATGAAAAACCCGGTAGGGGAGCTACCGGGCATTTCGAGGGGAGTATAAATAATTAATAAGGGGTTTAAAATACAACTCAAATATCTGAGCTATATTTTGATTTGATTATACCTAAGTTTACATAGGATTGCAAGCATTAATAAAGGAATTAATATTCTACGCCTTCCATAAACAAACCATGAGCCGGAGCTGTAAAACCTGCCTGCTCCCGGTCAAGGCTTGCAAGGATTCTCTTCATATCTTCCGGCGTTCTCTCTCCCTTTCCCACTTCTATCAAAGTACCGGTGAGAATGCGGACCATATTGTAGAGGAAACCATTTCCTCTATATCGGATTTTCAACATAGCTCCATCTTTTTCAAACTGAATGGATTCTATCATTCTAACTGTAGATTTTTTCATACGTTTGTTGGCGCAGAAACTCTTAAAATCATGAGTTCCAATAAGGTACTCTGCTGCCTTTTTCATTTTATCCACATCAAGCATTTCCGGAATCTGATAAGAATATTTCCGCTCAAATACATTTGCAACCGGACTGTTCCAGATGTGATAACAATAGGTCTTTCTCTTCACATTGAGGCGGCTGTGGAATCTTTCTGAAGCATTACGGACTTCCAGCACCGCAATATCCATAGGCAGATATTCGTTCATATAAGCCTGTATCTCTTCCGTTGTCATAGTGCATTCTGTATGAAAATGAAACACCTGTCCAAGAGAATGGACCCCCGCATCTGTTCTTCCGGATCCGTGGATTTCCACCTCTTCTCCTGTCATCTTAGATAACAGAGTCTCAAGCTTTCCCTGAATGGTGTTCTCCGTATTATCCTGGCGCTGCCATCCATTGTATCTTGTCCCATCATAGGCGATTGTAATTTTTATATTTCTCAAAACGAGCCTCCTGTGTTATACTATATCAGTCGCAAAATAGTTTCTTTCACATACTATAATTTCTCCACTTCATTCACATGGACACATTATTATTTATTATAACATCTATTATTATATAGAAAGGATTCTTATATGTCACATATTATTCTTGCTTCCGCATCTCCAAGACGCAAAGAACTTTTGGAACAGGTCAAACTGACTTTCCAGATTCGTGTCAGTTCCTGCGAAGAAGTTATTACCAAAACCATTCCTTACGAAATTGTTATGGAGCTTTCTGAACAGAAAGCAACAGATATCAGCAGCCACTTAACAGATTCCGAAAAAGAAGACTGCATCGTCATCGGCGCTGACACCATCGTTGCCTATGAAGATCAGATTCTTGGCAAGCCTTCCTCCCCGGAAAATGCTTACGCGATGCTTCGTCTTTTAAGCGGTAACATCCATCAGGTCTACACCGGTGTTACTTTAATAAAATATGAAAATGGCATCTGCCAGAAAAAAACTTTCTACGAAAAAACAGATGTCTACTTCTATCCTCTTACCGATGAGAAGATTCATACTTACATTGCCTCCGGCAACTGTATGGACAAGGCCGGGGCCTATGGCATCCAGTGTGAAGCTGCCGCATTTGTTCAAAAAATCGACGGGGATTATAACAACGTGGTTGGTCTCCCCATCGCCCGCCTTTTAAAAGAAATGGAACAGTTCTAAATCAAAGGAGAAAGTTACCAATCTCCCATCTCGATACAAATACTTTCATCCTCAATAAAAAGATAAGTGCAGTATTTAGAAAAAGCCTCTTGTCACAAAGCTTTATGACCATGGTTTTTTCATCCAAATGCTGCACTTATCTTATTTGAAGGAATGTTTCTCAACATCCTCTTATCATCTTATCATCTTATCATCTTATTCTTCCATCTTCTTTGCGATGATGTTAAGCCATTTTGTATCACCGGCAACTTCCTTTAGTCCCTGTGTTTTCCACACTTCTTTTACTTTAAAAATCCCAGTGTCTTCAAGCATATCTGTCAGTCGTCGCTTTGTATAGTCTACGTAGTATCTTTCGCCGCGCTCTCCCTCAAAATCTCCTTCTTTTACAGAGATATAAAGGTATCCTTCCGGTTTCAG
>SVDY01000043.1 GCA_015057665.1 Lachnospiraceae bacterium
CCTACACGTGTTATCACAACAACAGTAGCTATCGAAGGCGGTATCTACAGAAGAATCCCTGTTAAAACAGCTGGCGATATTCCTAAGGGAATGATCTTCGATATCATGGATGAAATCAACAAAGTTGTTGTTAAATCTCCTATCAAAGTTGGCGATGTTATCATCGAAAACGTACTTGGTACAGGCGTAAACGTAGTAAGTGCTAAAAATATGTAATAAGCTGAGCCGGGCAGAAGCCTAGCAAAAGAATATGATATTACATAAAACCACGAAGTGGTTTTAGAAACGCATAAAAGAAAAGGAACACTATCGTATGATGGTGTTCCTTTTCTTTTTGTGTTTCGTATATTCACCGAAGGTGAAATGTAATATCATATTCTTTTGCAGGTACTTCTATCCGGCGAGGTCCCACAGCGAGTGAACCGGAGGTTCACGAGATGGAGCAAGAACCGTAGGCTCAGATGTTGGGTCGAAGAACGATGAAACACAAAAATGGTATAAAATATAAATATAGATCAAAAATGTAAAAGAAGAATGATATAGTTGTATTGTGAATAAGACTTTACACCCTCAACCTTTGCATATTATAATATGAATATAATATCAAGCGAAGGAGTGAACGGAAGGATGAGTGAATACATGCCAACAGAAAAAGAGATGATTAACAATCTCATTGACAAGTATACAGACTTACAGCGAATTAAAAACTCCGCAGATTTGGAAAAAGAGGTTGATTATCAAATCAAAATTACAAAAGCCAAATTAGAATCATTTGGAATTATTACAGAAAACCTTAACTTTGAATCGTAACCATTAATCCAGTGTAAAGTCTTATATCAGATAGTAGGATTTTTGTTCCTAAAATAATAGGAAATGAATACACGCCCCTCTGTTAGGAGGAAACCATGAGAAGACAAATCCCTTTACATATCGTAATGCAAAAAATAATTGCCAATGTCTCTGACGAACAGCGATGCATCTGGAACGTTCCGGAAGACCACACCAGTGTGGGCATTATTTCCAGTGACTGCGAAGATGTCATGTGGCTGGCTGTAGACGATGCTACGAAGAAAGCAAAGATGAAAGTTCTGCAGATTGAGACAGTATATGGCGGCGTTCAGTATAGCTGGAGTAAGTTTGGTGGAGAGATTACAGCAATTATCTCCGGACCGAAAGTATCTGATGTCAAGAGTGCATTAGCATATATCAAAGATTATGTAGAGAACCATTCCGGCAACTATGCATTTAACGAAGAGGGAAGCCTTGGATGTTATGTAGATCTGGTTCCACGAGCGGGCAAGTATTATCAGGAGACATTGGGCGTGAAAGAAGGCGAAGCCATTGCCTATCTTGTAAGTACTCCGGTTGAGAGTACTTACGGAATCGATAAAGCATTAAAAGCCAGCAATGCAAGATTAGTAGATTTATTTGACACCCCATCCAGAGTTAATACAGGTGGTGCCATCTTAGCGGGAAGTGAATCTGCATGTAAGGCGGCGGTAGAAGCCTTTGTAGAAGCTGTGGAATATTGTGTATTCCATCCGATGGAATTAGATAGATAGTAAGAGAGGAGAACTTATATGAGAAGTGTAAAAATGAATACAAATATGTTGAGTCAGAAACTCATTGCCAATGTTTCTCCGGCTCTTGCCAAAGCTTATAACCTTCCGGAAGGTCATCAGAGCATGGCTTTTTTCTCTACGGACAATGATGATGTGGCTTATCTTGCTGCAGACGATGCTTCCAAAAAAGCAAACATCAAAGTAATCCGCATTGAGACTTTCTATGGTGGAGAGATGTGTTCCTGGAGCAAATACGGCGGAGGTGTATTTGCATTAATCTCCGGACCTAAGGTATCTGACGTAAGAAGTGGTCTTGCTTATATTAGAGATTTTATTGAAAACAGATCTGAACTTTATAATTTTGACGGAGATGAAGGAACAGCTTACTATGCTCAGTGTATTCCAAAGTCCGGCAAATATTTTAAAGATTTCTGCGGAATTGAAGAAGGACAGGCTTACGCTTATCTGGTAGGAGGTCCAATCGAGACCAACTATGCTCTGGATAAAGCATTAAAAGCAGGAAAGACAGAGATTGCCAAGTACTGGTATCCGCCATCACATGCCAACTCCAGTGGTGCGATTCTAACTGGAACAGAATCTGCGTGCCGGGCAGCGACCCAGGCCTTTGTGGAGGCATTAAGATTTGCCACGGAGCATCCGATGGAGATTTAGAATTGACAATAAGGCTTAAGAGATAAAAAAGAAATATTTTTAGTAAAAAGAAAAAATACCCTATGGAAGAACTGAATTTACAGTACTCCATAGGGTATTTCATTAATGTCTGCATTTCTTAACCATCATCGCAATAACCAGCATCCCCAAATTCACCAGCACAATACTTGCACTCACCGGCGCATCAAACTGATAAGAAATCACCATCCCGATGGAGAAACTAATCAGAGAAAGAACCCCGGCGCAGACCGTAACTCCAAAGAAATTCTGGAATACCTGTCTGGCAATGAGACAAGGGAATAAGATCAAACTGGAGATGAGCATGGTTCCCATCATTCGCATACCAAGAACAATCGTAACTGCACTAAGGAATGCAATGAGCATGTTAAAACCGGAGACCGGGAGTCCTGTTGCTCTTGCAAAATTTTCATCAAAAGTAATAGAGAAAATTTTATGATAGCATAACAGGAACAAAAGAAGCACGATAATAGAAAGTACAATACTGATACTTACATCGGATTCTTTCATAGAGAGAATACTTCCGAACATGTAACTGTATACGTCAGCATTCATACCTGTTGTAAGGGATGCCGCCATAAGACCAATAGCCAGAGCGGAAGAGGATATCAGTGCGATTCCTGCGTCTCCCTTAATCACACTGTTGTTTTTGATTTTTAAAAGACAAAAAGCTGCAAAAATAACAACAGGCAGAGCAAATGGGAGAGGTGCCAGGTTAAGTGCCATAGCTACGGTGAGCGCTCCGAAGGATACATGGGAAAGTCCGTCTCCGATCATGGAGAATCCTTTTAATACAAGGCTGACACCGAGCAAAGCACAGCAAAGGGCAACCAAAGCTCCAACGATAAAAGCTCTCATAAGGAATGGATAAGATAACATGTCAGCAAAAAAGGTCATCATAATTACATCTCTCCTTTCCAATGCTGATACAAATCAGAAGCCTTGTATTCCATCTTTGTGCCAAAGAAATAACTGTTTTCCTCTAAATGAATGATTTTATTGGAGTATTTGATTGCACCGGGAATGTCGTGGCTGATCATAAGAATGGTCAGTCCGTGATGTTTGTTTAAATGCTCTATCATCTGGTATAATTCTGCCTGGGCCGTTGGATCAAGGCCTGTTACCGGTTCGTCGAGAACCAGAAGTTCTTCCGCGGCACACAGAGCACGGGCGAGGAGAACACGCTGTTGCTGCCCGCCGGATAAGTTACGGTAGGCTTTTTCTTTTAAATCCTCGATATTCATTTCTCTTAGATAAGTGATGGCCATTTCCTTTTCTTTTTTTGTATAAAAAGGATGCCATCCTTTTTTGCCTAAGAAACCGGAAAGAACGATTTCCAATACAGAAGCTGGGAAATCTCTTTGGGCACTGGACTGCTGAGGCAGATATCCGATGTTTTTGTGGGAAAATCCTTCTTTAAATTCAAAGTTTCCAAAAAGTGGCGGTGTGAGTCCCAGAATTGTTTTGATCAGAGTGGACTTACCGGAACCATTTTCTCCAAGAATGGAGATATAATCCCCTTCTTTTACCTCAAAAGTCAGGTTGGATAATACGGTCTGATCTTCGTATCCAATTGTCATATCCTTGCAGGATAATACGATGGTATTATTCTTTGGACGAATTTTTATATTTGTACATGTCTTATTGCTCATCGATTTAATCCTTTTTCTAGATTTAATGCATTTTGTTCCATCAGACTTAAATAGGTAACACCGGATTCAAAATCATCCCGGCTTACATTGTGGCAGGAGTGGAAGAGATAGGTTTCTCCTCCTGCGGCTTCCGCGATGGTGTCTGCAATATATGGTTCGACTAGTTCCTGATAATAAACGGCCGTAATGCCGGCTTCTTTCATACTTTTAATCATGGAAACCACGCGTTTAATGCTTGGTTCCGCTTCTTCTTCACAAGAGTCGTAGGCGGCTACATAATGAAGACCATACTCTTCCATGAAATAAAGAAGAGAGAATTTACTGCCCACATAGACCGTATCAAAATCAGCATGCTCAACGATATCACGGAAATGATGGTCAAGTTCATGGAGCTTGGAAAGATAGGCATGACCATTTGCTTCATAATAAGAAGCATTTACAGGATCCGCTTCCACAAAGGCATCGATGATATTTTCCACCATAGTCATGGCGAGAACCGGACTGGTCCAGATATGCGGATTATAGGAGTGGTTGTGTTCTCCGATAATTAATGCTTCGTGAATGGAACTTTCTTCTGTGTGATTATGAGTCTCGTCTGTACAGGAAGAAATGTCGTGCTCTTCGTGGTCTGCATCGGAATGTACATATCCGTCTTCATGCTCATGTGTCTGGTCGGTACAAGGTTCTTCCTCGTGGAGATGAGTATGTTCATCCATGTGGAGTTCAATACCTTTTGATAAATCTGCGATGACCGGAACAGCCTCTTCGTTAAGTTCCTCCATATTATCTACGATGCCGGAAACCCAAGGTTCCATCTCGTCTCCCGTATAGAGAAAGATATCGGAATTATGGATTGTAATAATATCTCCTGGTGTTGGTTCGAAACTGTGACTTTCCATGCCCGGCGGCAGCAGTAATATAATATCTGCTTTGTCCCCGGCAATTTCTCTTGCAAAATCATATTGAGGGAAGAGGGTTGCCACGACGGTAAGTTTATCCGAATCCGTATTTATGTTGTCTTGTCGGGAAGTATCCCTGCCGCAGGAGGAAAGAATACTAACAGAAAAGACAAGAAAAAATAAAACAGAAATAATTTTTTTCATTGAAATCCTTTCTGATTACAGTAATCAATGTCAAATTCAAAATAAAATTGAGACTAAATTGAAACTTTGTCTCAGATTCATATTATATCCATAGGACAAGTACTTGTCAACTTAGAAATGTTAGTCTTTACTTACTCCATATGGAATGATAAAATTATTAGTTAGAGATTTTTGCTATATAGATAGAAAGGAAAAGACAGAAATGTTAATTGGCAAGAAACAGGATAAGCCTGTATTGGTGTCCGAAGACTATCATGCTGAATATCGAATCGAGAATAATGAAGTAGAATTTGTAAAATATATAGGCACGGATGATGAATATGAGGTTCCGTCAGAAATAGACGTGTTTCCGGTAACAAGAATTGGCAAGTATGCATTTGCGGAGAGGAGAAATCTTGTATTCGTAAAACTTCCAATCAGTATTAAGATAATTGGACCTCATGCATTTTATAATTGCCGTGCCCTGGAACGATTAGAGTTTGGAGATAGATTGCTTGATATTGAGGATGGGGCATTTAAAAACTGTACTTCCTTCAAACATATGATTTATCGTACCACTTCCGATGCCCGCATGACGATAAAAAATATTCTGATGGATACGGCGGATGAAGTTCGTGTCACCATTTATTTTGACGATATCAAAGAGAACAACCGGGCTGAGCTTGTGTTCCCGCCATATTATGTAGAGTATGAAGAGAATACACCGGGACGTGTCTTTAACAGACAGGCTCACGGATCCGGAGAGAGATATAGAAACTGTATTTATGATGGTTTCCTGAATTTGGAACAGTATGATAATTTATTAGATTATTCCGTTGCTATGGACCGAATGGATTATCCGATCCAGAACGCAGTGAGCAGGCTGATGTATCCATATCATTTGAAAGAAGAACATCGTGTTCATTATGAGGGTTTTGTGACAAATCATTTAGAAGAAATCCTTTCCTTCTATATTAAAAAGGAGGATGTGGAAACATTAAAATGGATGATTGATGAAAAACGCTTGTCCCAGGAGGATCTGAATCTTGCTATGACCATTGCAAGAACAAATGGAAAAAACAGCCTGCTTCCAATGTTTATGGAGTATCAGAATGTAAACTTTAAACCGAAAAAGAAATCATTTGATTTATAAGTAAAAATAGATTTGAAAAAATGGAGCAGTCATGAAAAGAAAATATTAGAAAGGAGAGACAGATGCGTCCGGAAATTGTTGAAAAAACTGAAAAACTGACCAACCGAATATTTGAAGTTTCCGCCAATGAAATCTATCTTTCCATGCGTTATTTCCATATGGCTTTTCATGGATTAAAATTACAGCCGGAATGGAATACAGGTTCCATTGGCTGTGACGGAAACTTTATTTACTACAAGCCTGAATACGTCATAAAACTTTACAAATCGGATCCGATTTTAATCAACAGGGTTTACCTTCATATGTTGCTCCATTGCATCTTACGTCACATGATGAAAAAGGGAAAACGAAACACAGATTTTTGGAATCTCGCCTGCGAGATTGTAGTGGAGTCTATTCTGGATGGTTTCCATTATCGATGCGTTCACCTGCCGATTCATGGAAAACGAAGAAACCTGTACCGCGAATTGAAAAAGGAAATGAAAGTTTTCACAGCGGAGAAAGTATATGCATGGCTTGTAGATCAGAACCTGTCTGCTGCCCATTTTGCAGAGTTGATGATGGAATTTCGAAGAGACGATCATAGTTTCTGGGATTTTCCGGAACAGGACCAGGATCAGCAGATAGAGGCGCTCAATAATAAATGGCAGAATATCAGTGAGAAGACTCAGACTGAGATGGAGACCTTCGCCAAAGACCAGGAAGAAGAGGCGGGTGATATGGTGAGAAGCCTTCAGGTGGAGAACCGCAAGAAATACGATTACCGCACATTCTTAAAACAGTTTGCCGTTATGAGAGAAGAAATGATGGTAGACGATGATTCTTTTGATTATGGTTTTTATAGTTATGGGCTCTCTGTCTATGGAAACATGCCTCTCATTGAACCTCAGGAGTGGAAAGAATTAAAAAGAATTCAGGAATTTGTTGTGGCAATCGATACATCCATGTCCTGTGATGAGACGTTGGTGCAGATTTTTTTAGAGCAGACATACAACATTTTAAAAGAATCAGAGAGTTTTTTTAAAAAAGTAAGAATTCATCTCATTCAGTGTGACAGCAAGATTCAGTCCGACGTCATCGTGACCTGTGAGGAAGACCTTGTAAAATACATGGAGAATCTGACGATCAAGGGTGGCGGCGGAACGGATTTCCGTCCGGTATTTGATTATGTAGATGAGCTGATTAGACAGAAGTATTTTTATGATTTAAAAGGGCTGATTTATTTTACGGATGGATATGGAGAGTTCCCTTGGATAAGACCGTCTTACGATACAGCCTTTGTGTTTTTACAGCAGGATTATGAAGATGTAAATGTGCCGCCTTGGGCAATCAAATTGATTTTGCAGGCGGAAGATATTAATGAGTAGATTTTGAAACATTCAGGGTGTATAGAAAACTTTATCATAGAACTTTGAATACATGTTTCAAAATCTATATTTAGAGATATAGAAAGTGAGATAATTATGTTTACCATTAATCATTTAATATGGGCAGTGATATGTGGCGTGTTATTATTTTTAGGATTTATCAGCCTAAAAAAATACAGACCTACATTACAACAAGTGCTGAACATAGCCTGTATTGGTGCTATTGTTTCAGAAGTGATTAAGACGTTTAGCGTACTTCAGGTAGTGCCTTCCACGGATGGAAGCACTATGTATTTATATATGGAACTGGGGCATCTGCCATTTCATCTGTGTTCCATTCAGATTTTGTTTATTTTCATAGCACGATTTGCCGGTGACAGCAAAGCAAAGGAAACATTGCTTGCATTTATGTATCCGACCTGTGCAGCAGGAGCCTTTTTAGCAATTTTACTGCCAAGCATTTTCACATCAAGTATTGATATCAGCCAGGCATTTACTCATCCCCTTGCGTACCAGTATTTTCTTTATCATACCATGCTGATACTTCTTGGCGTGTACATACCAATGTCAGGGGAAGTAAAGATTCAGGGTAAACATCTGCTGTCCAGTTTAGGAATCCTTGTCCTTCTTGCTTTTGTATCTTTATATCTGAATTCCATGTTTGCGGTGCCGACTTACGTGAATGGAGAATTGGTCAGTGTGGATTACATGTCTAATTTCTTCTTTACTCAGGCGACGCCGATTGGAATTGCACTTACAGAAAAATGGCATTGGTTCGTATATTATGGAATTATAGTGGTAATTGCCAATGTAATGCTTGGGGCGTTCTATGCACCATTTATGAAAAAGAAGGATAAAAAAGATTAGATGATTCTGAAATTGATTGAAATGAAAGAGGGAAACCGATGAATATAAAACGAGCAAAAAACGAAATCAAAAATACTGTTCAGGCTTATTTGAAAAAAGATGAGTATGGCGAATACCGCATCCCTGTTGTCCGCCAGAGACCAATCCTTATGATGGGACCTCCGGGAATTGGCAAGACTGCCATCATGGAACAGATTGCAAGGGAATGTCAGATTGGACTTGTGTCCTATACCATTACTCATCATACAAGACAGAGTGCGGTAGGACTTCCGTTTATTGAAAAGAAGATGTACGGTGGTCAGGAATATTCCGTAACAGAATATACCATGAGTGAAATCATCGCTTCCATCTATGAAAAGATGGAAAAGACTGGTTTCGAAGAGGGAATCCTCTTTATTGATGAGATTAATTGTGTGTCTGAGACCCTGGCACCAACCATGCTTCAGTTTTTACAGTGCAAGACATTTGGTAATCACGCGATTCCAAAGGGCTGGATCATTGTGGCGGCAGGTAATCCTCCGGAGTACAATAAATCTGTCCGCGATTTCGATATCGTAACTTTAGACCGTGTGAAAAAGATTGATGTAAAAGAAGATTACAGTGTCTGGAAAGAATATGCCTATGAAGTGGGAATTCATGGGGCAATCCTTTCTTATCTGGAGCTGAAAAAACAGAACTTCTATCAGATTGAGACAACGGTGACAGGAAAGAAATTCATTACAGCCCGTGGATGGGAAGATTTATCTGAGATTCTCTATTTATATGAAGAATTAGGACTTCCGGTGGATCATGAGGTAGTAGTCCAGTATCTTTCTCAGGAAACTGTAGCAAAAGATTTTGCCAACTATCTGGAACTTTACAGAGAATATGAGCAGAGTTACAGAGTGAAAGAAATTCTTACCGGAACGATTAGTGACGTAATGATTCACCGTGTTAAGAGAGCTTCTTTTGATGAAAAACTCAGCGTAATCAGCTTGTTACTGGGCGGTCTTTTTGATAGTTTTAAAGAAAGCTACAGAACGGATCTTTATGTAACAGAACTTTTTGAAGCTTTAAAAGAATGCAAAGCGGTACTTCTTTCTGAACGAAATGCGGAAAAACGGGCGGATGAACTGCTGGAAAAACAGCTTCATATCAGAGAAAAATCCTTAGAAGAAAATATTGAACTGGGGTTTTATGACAAAGAACAGATCCGCGCGCACAGAGCCGTTCTTAAAACTTTAGATGGTTATTTGTTAGAAGTAAAGAAACAGAACCTTACAGACAAAGAAGAGGCATTTGAATATATCAGAGACAGATTTAGTAATGAAACTGTAAAGAGAGAAGAGCAGATGGAAACATCCGGAAGATATCTGGAACATGCCTTCGACTTTATGGAATTTGCCTTCTTGGAAAGCCAGGAGATGGTTGTATTTGTAACCGAGCTTACGGTAAACCGATACAGTTCTGCTTTCATTCAGGAGAATGGATGTGAACGCTTCTATCAGTATAATAAGAGACTTTTATTCGGGCAGCAGCAAAGAGAAATTCTTTCCGGCATTGAGGAAGTGAAGGAACTTTGGAAGAACCAGATTATGTAACTTGTAGTTTGATACAGGTGAGAAATCTCCTTGTCACAAGCAGTGTAATATGGTAAAATAAATCCGTATGTGAACCTATTCACAAATAAAAGGTAATAATTACAATAGAAAATAAAAGAAGAGGAGTAAGATACATGATTAACCAGTTAGTGAAAAAAATCGAAGAATTAAAAGCACCTATCGTTGTTGGTTTAGACCCAATGATGAACTTTGTTCCTGAACATATCCAGAAAGCTGCATTTGCAGAATACGGCGAAACATTAAAAGGTGCAGGCGAAGCAATCTGGCAGTACAACAAAGGTCTTATCGATGCAATCCATGATTTGGTACCTGCAGTAAAACCTCAGATTGCTATGTACGAACAGTTCGGTATCGAAGGTCTTATGGCATTCCACAAAACATGTGAATATGCAAAAGAAAAAGGCCTCGTAATCATCGGCGACATCAAACGTGGTGATATCGGATCCACTTCTACAGCATATGCTATTGGTCACGTTGGCCAGGTTAAAGTAGGAAGTAACCTCTACAGAGGTTTTGACGAAGATTTCGTAACAGTTAACCCATACCTTGGAACAGACGGTGTAAAACCTTTCATTGACGTATGCAAAGAAGAAAAGAAAGGTATCTTCGTTCTCGTTAAAACATCCAATCCATCCAGTGGCGAATTCCAGGATCAGTTAATCAGCGGCAAACCTCTCTATGAATTAGTAGCAGAAAAAGTTGCTCAGTGGGGCGAAGAACACATGGGTGATGCATACAGCTACGTTGGTGCAGTAGTAGGCGCAACATATCCAGAGATGGGTGCAGCTCTTCGTAAAGTAATGCCTAAAAACTACATCTTAGTTCCAGGTTACGGCGCACAGGGCGGTAAAGGTTCTGACCTTGCTCCATTCTTCAATAAAGATGGTTTAGGCGCAATCGTTAACTCCAGCCGTGGAATTATCGCTGCTTACAAACAGGATAAATATGCGAAATTCGGTCCGGAATGTTATGCTGATGCAGCAAGACAGGCTGTACTTGACATGAAAGAAGACTTAGAAAACGCACTCGTAAATAAATAGAATTAAAATTTCAAACTTGTCGGCGATATTTTTTCTGACATTCAAAACGGCTTCGTCGGCAAGTGATTCTAAGACTCAATAAAAGGAACGGTATAAGCGGTTTTAATTTTGAAGATTTACGTAAAATCCCAAACTCACCAGAAGGAAGTGCAGTGGGTGTTATGTTTCGTGTTCAAGCAGTGGGATTTTACTTTACCGTTCCTTTTCTTTCGTCAAGAATAACTAAGCCTTCTGCAGATTGTTTGAATCGTCAGAAAGAATATCTGCCGACAGGATGTTTGAAATTTTAATTATCCATGTAAAAGATAGTATTATTTACTTTTTAGAAAGGATAAAGAAAGTATGTCAATGAAAAAAATCGTAGCTTCCGTTGTTTCTCAGAAACAGATTGGCAGCGATGTATTTGATATGGTATTAAATGTTGGCGATGTAGCTGCCATGGCAAAACCGGGCCAGTTCATCTCCATGTACAGCAATGACAAATCCAAACTCCTTCCAAGACCAATCAGTATCTGTGGTATTAACGCGGAAGAAGGAACTCTTCGTGTTGTATACCGTGCTGTTGGAGAAGGAACAAAAGAATTTTCCAAGATGGTTCCTGGTCAGACTCTTGATGTGATTGGACCTTTAGGAAACGGATTTACTATGAAAGATAAGAAAGCTATCCTTTTTGGCGGCGGAATCGGAATTCCTCCAATGTTAGAACTTGCGAAACAGTTAAACTGTGACAGCACAGCAGTTCTCGGCTACAGAGACGAAATCTTCCTTGCAGACGAATTTGAAAAGGTAACAAAAGTTGCCATCGCAAGCGAAGACGGAAAAACAGGAACAAAAGGAAATGTATTAGATGCGGTAAGAGAACAGAACTTAGATGCAGAGATTATTTACGCCTGTGGTCCTATGCCAATGCTTAAAGCAATCAAAGCCTGGGCAGAAGAAAAGAATATCGAATGTCAGGTTTCCTTAGAAGAGAGAATGGCATGCGGTATCGGTGCCTGTCTTGCCTGTGTATGCAAATCCACAGAAGTAGACCATCATACTCACGTTCATAACAAACGTATCTGTAAAGACGGTCCTGTATTTGATGCGAAGGAGGTTGTATTCGAATGAGTTTAAACTTAAGTGTAGAAATTGCCGGCATGAAGATGAAAAATCCGGTTACAACAGCTTCCGGAACATTTGGCTCCGGCATGGAATATGATCAGTTCGTAGACATTTCCAAACTGGGTGCCGTAACAACAAAAGGTGTTGCTAACATTCCTTGGCCAGGCAACCCAACACCACGTATTGCAGAGACATACGGCGGTATGCTTAACGCAATCGGTCTTCAGAATCCTGGAATCGATGTATTTATCGAAAGAGATATTCCTTACTTAAAACAGCGTAATGCAACCATCATCGTAAACGTATGTGGTAAATCCATGGAAGATTACGTAGATGTTGTGGAAAAGCTTGGCGATCAGCCTGTTGATTTATTAGAGATCAACGTATCCTGTCCTAACGTAAAAGAAGGCGGCATCGCTTTCGGTCAGGATCC
>SVDY01000004.1 GCA_015057665.1 Lachnospiraceae bacterium
CAAGCATCTGTGATGATTGTGAAGCCCTGTGGTACTACGTCTGCACCGATGATTTTTGTCATTTCAGCAAGGTTCGCGCCTTTACCACCGAGAGTGTTTCTCATTGTAGCATCGCCTTCGCTGAACATATAAACCCATTTTTTTGCCATGTCGAATGACCTCCTAATAAGATTAAATGTTAACTGTTTCTCAGATAACGGGGGAATCGTTATCTTCGTCTGCTTAGTGATTTGTTTTGTGTCACAACTGATCTAGCTGCAATCCAAAGCATAGCCCTGGAGACATCTTTTATCTCTACGGCTAAACTTTGGTAACCACTATACAGCCTTAATAATTATATCATATATTTGGAAAAAATCTACCTGTTTTTAGCATTTTTTTGAGATTTTTTGTACTTTCTAATAAGCATTTTTTTCTAGAGATTATAAGGGCGGGTTTACTAAAACCCGCCCTTCAATACAATAATTATGCTAAACCGATAAGTTTTCTTAAAATCTGAACTGCATCTCTGCTGTCTACTCTGCCGTTACCGTTCATATCTGCAGCAACTGCATCGAAATTGCTATTTGGAAGCATAATGATATGACGAAGAATTGCCACAGCATCTCTTGAGTTTACTCTTCCATTTCCATCTGCATCACCTAATAATACAGTAGGTTCTTCTTCTGTTGTTGGTTCCTCTGTTGTTGGTTCCTCTGTCGTTGGTTCCTCTGTCGTTGGTTCTTCCGTTGTTGGTTCCTCTGTCGTTGGTTCCTCTGTCGTTGGTTCCTCTGTCGTTGGTTCATCCGGATCGTCTTCAAGTTTAGGAATCATAACTTCTGAATAGCTAAGCTCTATTTCTCCGGCTTCATCTTCGAAATACCATCCACATGCAGTACATACATAGTGGGCAATGTTACCATGTTCTGTTGCTGTTGGTTCTTTCGCTGCTACAAATGTAAGTGTATGCTGGTAGGTTCCTTCGTACCATCTAATTTCTGTTCCATCTTCTCTACATGCACAGTAGCAGTCTGTACATACATAATATGGTTCTTTGTTGCCGCCGCCACATTCTGTGTAGTCTGCATCATAGAGGTTCGGACCTGGTGTATGATGACCATGGCCTTCGTAATAATACTGTCGTCCGCCGTCTGCAGTACAATAGTCATAGCAGACAGTACAAAGATAAACATCTGTCTTATAACCGCCGCCACATTCTGTATAATTCGCTGTAAAATAGAATTCTACACTTGGATGATTGTCATTCCCTGCTGAATAGCGGATATACTTTCCATCTGCATCACATGGCGTATTACATACCGTACAACGGTAATAGTCAGAAACACGACCACCGCCACATTCTGTATAATCTGCTGTGTAAAGCTTTGTACCTGGCGTATGTACATTGGTTCCATCATACCACTGAATTTCTCCGCCGTCTTTTGTACATTCCATTCTACATACAGTACATAAGTATACATCTTCCTTACATCCGCCGCCACATTCTGTATAGTCAGCTTCATATAACATCTCACCAACCGTATGTTTTGTATTACCTGCTACATAACTAACATATCTGCCGTCTGCATCACATGGCATCTCACAATCAACGCAACGATAGTAATCTGTTGTGCGTCCGCCGCCACAGACTGTGTAATCGGCTTTGAAAAGATCTGTACCTGGTGTATGGATATCTGTACCTCTATACCATTCCGGATCACCGCCATTTACAGTACTGTAATTGCCGCAAACTTCACATTCGTAAATATCATCTTTATATCCGCCGTCACATTCAATGTAATCAGCTTCAAAAAGCAATACTCCGACTGTATGTTTATCCGGTCCTTCGTCAAAACCTACATAGTTACCATCTGCATCACAACGGCTTCCACAATCGATACAAGTGTAACGATCTACTTTGTAGCCGCCGCCACATTCTGTATAGTTTGCAGGATGTGTCACCTCTGCACCTGGAGTATGAACATCATTACCAGAATGCCATCTTGCTTCTTCGCCGCTTGCTAAACATGGATAATTACATTCTGTACAAATATAATAGTCCTCTCTGTATCCGCCGTCACATGTTGTGTAATTTGCTTTTTGAACAACTGTTCCCGGTGTATGGAGACCATATCCCTGGTGCCACTCAGGGTAATCACCGGATAATGTACATTCTACACCACACTCTGTACAACGGTAATAGTCTTCTTTATATCCGCCATTACATTCTATATAATCTGCCTTATATACTGTAGTTCCCGGAGTATGCTTGTCATCTCCTTCAAACCATTTTGCAACAGTACCATTTTCAAAACATGGTGCGGAACATAATTTACACATATAATATGTTTCTTTGTATCCACCCTGACAGGATGTGAAAGTTGCATTAAATGGCTTTGTACCCGGCACGTGAATCTCTGAAGTACCATCTTCATATTCTAACTCAGCGCCGCTTGCTGTACAGCGCATATTGCACTCTGTACAACGATAATGATCTTCTTTGTAACCGCCGCCACAAGCTGTCCATGTTGCTTTATAAACTTCTGTACCCGGTGTATGGATTCCGTTTCCTTCATAATAGTCCGGATATTCGCCGTCTGCTCCGCAATGATCTCCGCATACTACACATTCATAGATTGGTTCTTTAATACCGCCGGAACATTCTGTATAAGTAGCCTCCTGAACAATGATTGTTCCAGCTGTATGAGACTTCACAGGTTCAGAATATTCTGCATATGTTCCATCGGCAAAACAACGAGTGTTACATTCTGTACAGCGGTAGTAGTCCTGTTTACGGCCGCCGCCACATTCGGTGTAATCGGCTTTATATACAGTAGTTCCCGGTGTATGGATTCCGCTTCCGTTTACCCACTGTGGATCTTCACCGCTGTCTGTACATTCCCATCCGCATGCAGAACATTCATAAATGTTCTCTGTGTATCCGCCTTGACATTCTGTGTAATCGGCATACATTAACAGTCTTCCAGGAGTGTGGGCTGAACCGTCGCCGCTTTCCCAGTTTGGATATGCACCTGATTCAGTACACTCCTCACCGCATAAAGAACATTTGTACAATGCTTCCTTGTAACCGCCGCAACAGCCTGACCAGTCTGCATCCTGAAGTTTCTCACCTGGAGTATGGGCTGAACCGTCTCCCCCTTTATAATACTGGGTTTCACCTGTTTCTGTACAATCCTCGCCGCATACGGTACATGTATATCCATCATATACGTATCCACCGCCGCATGGAGTCCAGTCTGCATCAGCAAACTTCTCACCAGGTGTATGAAGCTCTGTACCTTCTTCCCAATATGCATAGGAACCATCGGCATAAATACGTTCGTTACATACAGAACACTCATAAACATCCTCATGGTATCCGCCGCCACATTCTGTATAATTAACCGTTTGCACCAATGCTCCTACTGTATGTACGCCAGTCCCTTCATAATACTCATTAGGACGACCGCTCGGAGTACAAACTGCACCACATACTGTACACCATGTTATAGACTCTTTATAACCGCCGCCACATTCTGTATAATTCGGATCCTCATTATAGGATTCCGGAGTGTGTCCCTTGTACTCGTAATATACAAGTTCTTCGCCCCAATAATTACAGATTGCATCACATTCTGTACACTGATAAGCATCGTATTCATAACCGCCCAGGCATTCTGCATTATAATTGCCATATTCAAGGAATTCTCCCGGCGTATGAACTTCACAAGCCGCATGTACATGCTGCACATGAGTTGGAAGTAATCCTGCAACCATAAAAAATGCCATTAATATAGCTGCAATTCGTTTTTTCGTTTTCATCTTAATACCTTCTTTCACAAATCCTTATATAAATAACTTGAACAGCTACAGTGAAAGTGCTCCTCCTTCCTCATCATTGCATCAACAAATTATTCATAACTGTTCGATTTTAGGATTAAAATATATCTTAAATTATAATTCATTTTCTCAAATACTTCAATCATTTGCGTTAAATTATGTGCAAAAGAAAAAGGAGATGGCGGATTCTGATCCTGCATCTCCATTCTTTTTTCAAGTATCGTTCGTGAAACTTGACGCGGGAGTCATCCCACATCCGATATATTTAATATAAGCCGAATAATCTTAACAACTTCTGCCAGAAAGTAAGTTTTTCTGTTTCCTGTGGCGCTTCTTCCACCGTTTCCGGTGTTTCCACACCTTCCGCCTGGATAACGAACTGTACACTCTTGATATTTTCATTCTTTTCAGAAGTAAATGAGGTCACTTTCACGTCTTTGCCTGTTAAGGAAGAAGTCATGGAATCAATCTCCTGATCCACCTTTGTACCGATTCCTGATGTATTGGCCACAAATTCACCTGTTCCGTTTTTTAACTGTCCGGTTCCGTCATTGAGTTTGCCTACACCTAAATGAAGTTCACCTACCGCACTTTTAAGAAGATCTGTATTGTCGAAAAGAGTTGCAATCCCATCTGATATTTCGTGTGCACCGGATGCCGCCTGGCTGACACCCTTTGTATATTCCACTAAGCCATTGTAAAATGTCTCATAATTCTTCAGATTGCCAAGAAGTTCTGTAATCTGTGCTGCGGCACTGTTTACCTGCTTTACAGCATCATTGATCTGGGAAGTAACTTCTTCGCTTTCCATCATCTGTTCAATGTAACCTTCGCGTATCTGACGTTTCTGGTCTGCTGTAAGGGATGCATAGGCACCGTCAAGAATCTGCTGTTTCTGGTCGTCTGTAAGAGATGCATAGGCACCGTCAAGAATCTGCTGTTTCTGGTCGTCTGTAAGAGTACGAACCCCATATGCCACCTTAATCTTACCCCAGCTGTCTTCTTCCAGATAAGTTTTTGCTTCTGCTTCTGTATAACCCTCTGCCATAAGCTGTTCTGTGAGAACCTGTTTTACTACCATTGTATATAAAGCATCTGCCTGAGACTGAAGATATGTTTTGTAAATGGATTCCGCTTCTGATTCCAGATATCCGCGGTATACTTCTTCTGCCCTTGCTTCCACCTCTGCTGTCACCTTTTCACGGGCAATCTGAAAAGCCTGTTCGTAGATGGCATCTGCATCCATCTCTTCTAACACAGATAACAGAGCATCTTCATAGGTAGATGGTGTAAGAGTTACCGTCTCAAATCCATTGGCTGCAAGCTTCTCATTGAGACCGGATTCTGCAGCAGTGCATAATGCTTTGAATGCTGTCATGGCACCGCCAGTCAGTTCATCGTTATTGCTTGTGAGAGTATTCAACCCGGAAGTTAAGCTGTTCATACCGCTTACAAGGGAACCTACGCCGTCGTGGAGCTTGGATGTTGCACCTGTTAATTGTCCTGTTGCACCATAGATGGCAGCGGCACCTTCTTCTAAGCTTCCGGCTCCACCATCTAATGCAGTTACAGCATCAGATACCTGATCGATAATTCCCTGAAACTTACTTGTATCAATGGTAATACTTAAGTTCATGCGGATACCATTGATGGCAATGGCTCCCATCTCAAAATCTTTTACATCCGCAGTAATCACAATATTTTCCTCATTTCCAGGAAGGATTGTGTATGTAAGCTGTTTCAGATCTCCAACATTTGCAAGAGTTGCACCTTCTGCAATGATGTTCGTACATAAATTGGTATTAAGCTTTAAAGTTGCCTGAAGGGCATATGCTTCAAAGAAATTCCCTTCACAGGCTTCATTCTTCTTAATATCAATCTCAATCTTAAGTTCTCCGGATTTGCCGCCGATTTCTTTCGCAGACATCTCCATCCCGTCCAGATAATATCTCACCTGAATGTTCCATGGCATTACCAGGTCAGATGCCTTTCCTTCGTAGTAAAGTTTGCCTGCCTGAGCATCAATCTCAACCTTGTCTTCTGTATACTGAATTTCTTCTGTACCAGTCATGTTTCGGAGGCTTTCATAATTTCCATAATCCACAATCTTTCCATTCTGGTCCATGTCAAAAATATTTACAATATACATATCCTTTACTGATCCGTCTCCGGTAAGGTTTACATATACAACCTCTTCTTTTGGAGTACTGTTTTCATCTGCAAAGGCATTCATAGGCACTGCAGACACGGCAAAAAGACCGGCCATCATGGTGCAGAGAATTCTTTTTGTCATTTTCTTCATTGTCAATGGCATTTTCATTGTGCGAATACCTCCTTCTTCTCATTTTCTTTTTTCTTCTTTATAAATAAACCGTCAAATAAATACAATAAGCATGGCAGTACAAAGAATACGATTGCCATGGAGAATAAAGCCCCTCTTCCGATATAGGTACCAAGCTGGGCAAGGATGCCATTGGTAGAGAAAGCTGACATGAGGAAACCGACTACGGTCAGAGCACTGCCGGATGTGAGAATGGAAACGGCAGTGTTACGGATGGTCTCAACCACACAGTCACCTTTATCAAACTGTTCTCTGTTTTCCATATATCTTGTGGCCATCAAAATCGCATAGTCTACGGTTGCTCCAAGCTGAACGGAACTGATGATCAGATAAGCAATATAGAATACACTGGCATCCGCAAAATAAGAACATGCGAGATTCAGCCAGATGGCAACCTCGATTCCAAGTACTAAGATCACAGGAAGAACCAGATTCTTCATGGTAAGAACAAGAACGATAAATACAGCTAAAATAGCGAGAAGATTAACTTTTACCAAATCAGAAGTAATGGTCGACATCAGATCATAGGTACTTACCCCTTCTCCTGCAAGATAAAAGGTATCCGGATAATACTCATCGGCTGTCTCACGGATCTTTTCGACAAGGGCAAATGTCTCTTCCCCTTCAAAGAATGCATCGATGGTCAGAACCATACGGCTGTAATTGTCAGATTCCAGTAACGCAAGCGTCTCCTCATCAAGATAAGACTTTGGAATCTCCGCTCCCGCATTATCCACAAAAGAAATAATATTCTTCACTTCCGGAATCTCATGAAGAGCCTGGGAAAGGCTCACTTCTCTGGATGTGTCTCCCTTTGGAACAAGAAGCACATAAGTATCATTCTGCCCGAAAACCTCTTCAATAGCCGCCGTATCCTTACCATAATCAGTCTTTTCTCCTAAAATATGAGAAGAACCATAATAGTAGGAGTTGGCACTAGACGCAAGATAAGAAGGCACCAGCACAATTAAGAATACAATCACCATAGGAATGCGAAGCTTTCTAACCAATCGTCCAAATGGCCCAAAATCCGGCATGAAAGAACGGTGTTTTGTCTTATCAATCCATCTGTATGTAGTAAGAATCAGGGCAGGCATTAATAAAAATACAGTTACTAAGCTGATTACAACACCCTTTGCCAGGGCAAGTCCAAGGTCCGGTCCGATTCTAAACTGCATGAGTACAAGGGCAAGGAAGCCGATGACTGTTGTCAGACCGCTGGATAAGATAGAAGATGTTGATTTCACAAGTGCCTGTACCATCGCTTCCTTTACATCCTCTGTCTCTCTTCTGCACTCATGGAACCGGTGAAGAAGGAATACGGAATAGTCCAGGGATACGGCAAGCTGTAAAATACTTCCCGCCGCATTGGTTACAAAGGAAATCTCTCCAAAGATTAAGTTGGTTCCTCCGTTGATCAGAATCGCAGCTCCCAGGCCAACAAGAACGATAACCGGCTCAATCCAGGAAGTTGTTGTAAACAGCAATACAATGGATGTAAAAATGACAGAGAAAATACTAACGTAAAGTACTTCCTTTACTGTTGTGGATGTAGCATAAGCGGTTGAAATTGCACTGCCCGTGAGAGCATTCTCTTCTCCGATTATTGCACGAAGATCATTCATCACTTCCACACTGCGGCTTTCATCTACAACTGCACTGAACAGGGCAGTCTCGTCTACATAATAGGTGTTCAGAAGTCCCTTATCCATAAATTCCATAGGAGTTGACAAAGATACCGAATCATCCAGCCAGGTCACCTCACTGACACCCTCTACCTGTTTGATCTTCTCTTTATACGCTAATGCTTCCGGAATGGTTACATTCTTTACCATAATACGTACATTGGGAATGCCGCCGGCAAACTCTTCTGTCATCACTTCAATAGAAACAGTAGAATGGGTATCAGCCGGAAGATAATCGTTCATGTCATAATTGACAGACACCATATTTTTCATAAAAAAAGAAGCTGTAAAACAGATTAAAAACAAGATAAGAATCATTTTACGCATATTTACAATCTTCTCAAAAAATCGATTCATGGTATAATCCCCTTTCATAATTTCAAGGCTCACTTCAAATGTCAAATACTTCTAGTACATCTTTTCTATTATACATAACAAAAGAGGAAGAATGCAAGCATTCTTCCTCAGATTTTATATTTTTGCTGTATTATAGAAAGGGGATTCTTCCTTTATATTTCCTTAAGTTCCGGATCAATACCTTCTAATAATCCAGGAAGATCAGTAATGTCATACATGCTTCCGAACATACTTCCAAAACTAGGAGCCATAGCACCTACATAGTAACCAATACGGCGTGTTAAGAAAGTGGAGAAATTGTTAGATCCTACACCAACACTGATCACATCTGCTTCTGCTACAGATGTCTGGAATGTTTCAGCCAAATCTTTAATCATGGCTTCTCTGCCACCATTATAAACAGCAGAATTATTCAATGCATAGTATTCCCTAAATCTACTTGGAACATTTCCTACTGTGTAATCATCCGGAACAATTTCATCTTCTGTTCCGTAAGTTAAAAGGTATAATGTATCATCTGCACGAGTTGCACTAGTAGCAAGCTGAGTTAAATCCACATTACCTTCACCATAAATAGTTTCTAAATAGCTCTTAAAATTCACAGGATAAGAATTTTCAACTTCCTGCATGTAGCCGTTTACATTTTTGTGTTCGCCATTAACAACCGGTTCATAACCTTCCAGGCCATAACCGTTAGTCATAGAATCGCCGAGAGACACATAATTAATTGTCTGCTTATCTTCAGCCTTTGCTGCTTCTACGGCTGCAACACAAAGATTGCCGCTTACACCAAGTACCATGGAAAATACCAACAGTAAAGCGACAAAGGAACGCCAAGTTTTGTTCAGCATTCTTTTCATAATTACCTCCCATTTTCTTGGGACATAACCCCATTAACTGAAAAACAAATATTATTTTCCACTTGAAAAAGGCGGAATTTCAAAATCCCGCCTTTTTCTATCATGTACTTATTCTAAACCAATAAGTTTTCTTAAAATCTGAACAGCATCCCTGCTGTCCACTCTGCTATTACCATTCATATCTGCGGCAACAGCATCGAATTTATCATTAGCAAGCATAATGATGTGACGAAGAATTGCAACAGCATCTCTGGAGTTTACTCTTCCATTGCCATCAACATCACCGATTAATACATTTTGTTTTGCTTCACCAAGAATAACATATTCAGAGAAGTGTTCTAAGTCAACTACAAGACATCCATCTACATAGGTTGTTGTAAGGTACTCAATTGTACCATCATCCGCGATGTATGCAACTACGTAATCTTCCCCTGTCATTCCTTCTGCAGGTGTGAATGGAATCTGAACGGTTACGATACCTCCCTTGAAGTCAGAGATTGTTTCACCGTTGCAAAGGATTTCTGCTGAGATGACTGCTGCCACTTCTTTTGTCTCATTTTCAAGAGCATTCTGCTGACTTTCATTCAGTGTATCTTTTTCCACTTCTTCTACGTTCAGTTCGATTGTGGCATTTGTACCTGCCTGTTCCACTACAGAAACTAATGCTTCCGGATTCAGCGTTACGGTAGCTGTATTTGTCTCTACTGTAAGAGATTTCTCTGCTTCAGCAACGGAACCAAGGGATTCAACAGGAAGCTGTACGTTCTGTACCGGTACGTCTGTTTCCTGAATTACAATAACGACTTCATCTTCTGTTGCACCTGCAAGAGCATCTTCGATTTCTTCTTTGGATACTTCTACACTGCCTTCTTCCACTACAGGAGGTGTTACCGGTTCCTCCTCTGTTGTCGGAGGAAGCTCTGGTATATCTTCTATTTCAGTTATTCCACACTCAGCACACTTTCGCTGTTTTTCTCCTTTTTCCGTCACAGTAGGTTCATTCATAACAAACCAACCATCCCAGGAGTGCTCTTTCACAGGAATTGTTTCTTGCGTCACTAAAATTTCATTACACACGGAACAACACATTCCTTCCGTCAATCCTGTTTCGGTACAAGTAGGTTCGTATCCTGGTATAATTTCTTCATCATGACCCAATGGAGAGATTTCTTCTATCTCATGAGTTTCACACCAATGACAACTTCTACGTTTTTCTCCCTTATTAATACAATCAGGAAATACAAAAGTATACCAGTCTCCCCAAAAATGATCTGTTAAAGGAATTAACTCCTGTTTCACTAGAGTTTCATTACATCTAACACAATACTTTCCTTCCGTCAATCCTGTTTCGGTACATGTTGGTTCTCTTCCTGGTACCACGTCTTCATTATGTCCTAGTGGAGATGCGAATATGATTTCTTCGTAATAACCACAATCGTCACATCTATAAATATTGTATCCGGACTTGTCACAGGTTGCATCAACTCTTAATTCATATAAATTGGTATGAGATGTTTCTATTTTTTCCATTTCTTTCATCTCTTCAATACCACACCACTGACAACTTCTTCGTTCTTCTCCTTTGCTATTACAATTTGGGAACACTATCGTAATCCACTCACCCCACAAATGATCTGTCATAGGAATCAACTCTTGTTCTACCAAAGTTTCATTACATCTGAAGCAAAACGATCCTTCCGTCAATCCTGTTTCCATACATGTTGGTTCTCTTCCTGGTACTACCTCTCCATTATGACCCAAAGCTGTTATCTCTTTCTGCACAACGGTTACTAATCCACAAACACCACAATGTTTTCCTTCTGTCCAACCTATTCCCATACACGTTGGGGGCACCTCATTATCAATCACTTCCACATGATCTTTAGTCGGTACTGTTTTCTGTTCCACCAATATTTCATTACATACACTACAGTGTTTTCCTTCCGTTAATCCAGTTTCAGTACATGTTGCTTCTAATGCTTCATCAATTATTTCTTTATGCCCAAGTGGATCAATTACCGTTTGTTCTACCATTATTTCATTGCATCTAATACAAGAATATCCTTCCGTCAATCCTGTTTCGGTACATGTTGCTTCTTTTCCTGCTATAATTCCTTCATCTCCAGTTACATGACCATATGGATCTGCAAATATCACCTCTTCATAATAACCACAATCCTTGCAAAAATAAATAGTGTACCCCGGTTCAGTACATGTTATATCAAACGAGCTCACATTGAGATTACTATGCTCAACTTGAAATACTTTTGTCTCATATTCTTCACACGATTTACAATCCCTACGATCCTCCCTTGCAACGCTACAGGAAGGGTACACCAAGGTATACCAATCTCCCCAGATGTGGTCTGTTGGTTCTACCATGTTTTCAATGAAACTATTTCCGCAAATGTTACATATATACGTTACATACCCCTTTTCTGTACATGTAGGAAATGTTACCTTCCCTTCCCAATAACAATCACCTTCCGTATAATAACTTCCCATTGGATATCTATCATAACTCAACTCAGGAGTCGGACTCCAAATAATTTCTCCGTTAGGTGCCCACTCTTCCTCATATTCTTTTGGATATAAAATATCAGCGTAAATTCTTTCTTCATTGAATGCTGAAAAGGCGTCATTGTATCCAAAAGTTATATATTGATTATGACCTATCATTTCTTTTGGAGGAAGCCCTCTGAAATAAACTTTAGGTGTATATTCCATATCTTTAGGTAGATTATTACATTCAAACGCTCCTGATCCTATATGGTTAACACTTTTTCCAATCGTAATCTTTAAAAATTGATTTTGTCTAAAAGCATTATTGCCAATATATTCAACACTATCTGGAATCTCTATTTCGTGATATTTATGCTCTGTATCAAATCCTATTGAAGCAAACGCCCCATCCCCGATATATTTAAGATTACTCGGAAGATTATAGTCTTCCAGACGTGTTTGACAATAAAAAGCCCCTTCTTTAATGACAGTAACACTATCCGGAAGAACTATCCTCCTTAATTTTGCTCCATCAACCATTGTCGAATAAAACCCTTCAAAGGCATAGCTTTCTATCTCCTGAACCTCATTCGGAATGATATATTCTGTTCCTTCTCTTAAATTTGGATATTTAATCAGCTGTGTCATATCTTTGTTAAACAGAACATTATCAACTACAGTAAACATACTGTTTTCAGGTGAAATTTCAATTTTTTCAAGATTACAACTGCCAAAAACATCTTCATTCATTTGTGAGAGATTCGCCCCAATATATACATGTCGTAAACCATTACATCCGTTAAATGCCCCTTGTCCAATGTATGTGATGTAATCCGTCAAATTAACTTGTGCGTTCTGACAGCCGTAAAAAGCCCTGCTTTCTATTCTATATACCGTATCCGACAGATTCACTTCTTTTAAAGTAACACATCCGCTAAAAGCATTTACATCTATAATTTCAACTCCTTCAGGAACATTATATCTTTCATATAGATAGCTTGCTGAGTCCAAAGAATTATCAGTAGTATCACTTAAAACCCGTCCGTATAAAACTAATTTTTTTCCATCGGCTGAAAAAATTATACCATCTATCTCTGTATAATAAGGATTATTGGGACTTAGCATAATATTGTTCAGTCCTCTGCCTTCTATACCTCCGCTCATTATCTTCAAATTATCAGGAAGATATATACTATTTCCCGTAAAATTAGCTATACCCCCTTCTTTAATTTCTACCAGCGAATTAGGCAGCTTAATACTACACGCACCAAATATAGAATATGGTTCCAGAGAAGTGATGCCTTCACCTATTATCACTTCTTTTCCAGCTGTTGATATTGACTCCGTTGGCAAAGAACCAGTTCCATTAATATATACTACACCTGATCTGGTATGTGAGCATTTTATTGTAGGAGTAATATCATATTCCAAATAAATCTCTTTCTCCGGAATCGGATAATCTTCTTCTGTCACAGTGCAATAATCCCCGATTTCTGCCTTCCAACGGGAAGGTACTATTAAATGATCCCCCAGACCATCTCTTCCTTTTAATAAATAATAATAATCAGGTTCATCACCTGCTCCCCATGTTGTATCCACATAGTACCATTTATTATCTACCTTTACTACATTCCAGCCATGCCCTTCATATTCTCCGCCTGCAAATGCATAACCACCACTATATCGGCAATCTACTCCTGCTTCCAAACACAGGCGGTAAAATAAAGAAGCATATCCCTGACATACAGTTGTTCTTCTGCATAATGCAGAATATGCATCATGATACGTAAAAGTACCATCATAAGTAATATTCAGGCATATCCAATCATAGATAGCACGTACTTTTTCATAATCTGATTTATCTGCAATATCCAGCTCACGAAGTAATTCGACTACTGCCAAATCCAATTCATCTGCTTCTTCATGAGAATATTCATAAATAATTTCCAGATTAAATATGTAATAACCAGTACTATCGTCCATGTAATATGAACTATTATAATACATTGCATTACGCAAGATATAATCTCCACCTGTAGGTGTTCCTGTATGTTCTGTAATAACATTCCATAAATCTGCTACAGCATCATTGACTGCAGCATCAGGTAACCAATCATATGCATTGACTGCATCCACAGCAATCCCTACTGTCACACCATGCCCTTTTTCAGACACCTTTTCCAATGTACGACTAGTCAATCCTTCTCGAATGAATACTCCCGCTTCTTTTACAGTTTGAAAATAACCGTCTACATCCATCGATACCGCAGAACGTTTCTGCGACTCCCGAATTATTATCTTTGTTTCACGTTCTCCTGATTCTGTGTTAAACGTTTCCTTATTCTCTTCCACATAAAAATCCCTTAGATTCTCTGTCATATCCGCACTCACCGGCACTGATATCATGATACTATAAATCAGTATTGGCAGTATAAATATCAGAGTCCTTTTTATTAATCTTTTCATGGTTCCACCTCTCTCAAATCTCAATCTAGACTGTAATTTTAATTATAGCTCAAGGCATAACCAATTTCAACTTTTCAAGGTACAACAATAAATAAATAATCATCCACCCGCATAGCGGGCAATGTCGTCAACTTAAGAGTTGGTTGCTGTTCTTGATTTTAGATAAAAGATTCAAAATGTTGTTCAGGGCATAAGAAATAAACCTACTCCATAGTAAGTCTTAAAAAACGCATATTATTATTTTCTGTCTTACAGGCAAGGCTTATTATTTATGAAATATTTCCTTCGGGTATACTTTTTGTGCCGTGGATATTTGCGTCCAGGACGTATTTCTGAACGATTTAGTGACGCTTCATCTATGATTTTATCTATAAGCTTAATTACACGTTTTCCTTTATAAAGCAGAACTGAAATAATGTTGGCTTTCATCTGACTAATTATAAAATTTTTATTTGCCTGATAAAGGTAACTATTCGTTTCCTTTTTATCTATTTTTGAATCAGCTAAATTTTTAGTTATGGATGCTAGGTTGGAAAGAAATACAGCTGCATAAAAATCTTGTTTGATAATTTCAGGTTTATATCCACTGAAAGATTCCAATCTGAAGGACATTTTTAATTCTTTGTATCGGCTTTCTATACCCCAACGCAAGAAATAGAGTTCTTTGAATGTTTCCAGTTTGAAATCTGGAGAAATGATGTTTGTAACAAGATACTCGATACTTCCATCTGGAAGTAAAAAGTGAAATGTTCTAAGTGTCAAAGCACGTTTCTTACCTTTCGGATGATAAACAATAATTGTGTCCTCATTTTGTTTATCAATTAGTTTTTTAAATGATAACGATAATCTCATCACAAAAAACAGTTTATTAGAAATCAGCTTTTCAAACAGTTCATAAGATGGGTAACCACGATCAAATAGAAACACATGCTTCCCGCATATATTTTGTGTGATAAAAAAATCAATATGCTTATTTGCAGACTCACGTTCATTTAACCGGTATTTTCCAATCAAACTATCCATAATGATTCCGTCCATAACATCATATAGCATTGATGCTGATGCCAGAGGTTCTTCTATTCCGTATTGATTAGGGTTGCTGCCCCAAAAACCAATGTTTTCGTCAGATACCGGGATTTGAATTGTAGAACCATCAATGGCATAAATATGATATCCATGCCATAAAGATTGTTTCTTTTTCTGCTTGTAATATAACTTAGTAAAAAGATGGCATAATTCCAAACATGCATCAGAAGACACTTTTTGCCTTGCTTTCGAGATTGCCTGTTTGGAGACTGGTGGAATCTTCAATTGAGGAAAGAATCTTCGCATATTTGAAATATTTATACTGATGGATTTATTTTCACGAGAAAGTATAAAATACATGATATCTGTAAAAGAAAGTTTGCCTTGACGCGTAAACCTGTTATTAAGACGATGCTTTTTTAGAAAACTATCTGAATGGATTAAGTCCTTTGTGTTAACTAGAATTTTTTTAATTAATTGTTTTTCCATAAAACATACCCCGCATTTGATTTCTTTAATCAATGCGGGGCAACATTTTTTGACTGTTTTGTCAAGTGTTTTATTATTATTATCTTAAGTTGACGACATTGCCCGTAAACGGGTCTCTTGGATCAAACATACTTAATTGATCATATTCCTGATCCTTTTTCAGCTGGTCGGCTATATAATTTTTTATTGCTGCAGTGTTTTTACCCACAGTGTCTACATAGTATCCCTTGCACCAAAACTCGCGGTTTCGATATGCAAATTTCATATTTCCGTATTTCTGAAATATCATGAGACTGCTTTTTCCTTTTAAATATCCCATGAAACTCGAAACGCTTATTTTGGGCGGGATACTCAGAAGTAAATGAATATGGTCGGGACAGACTTCTCCTTCGATTATTTCTACCCCTTTCCATTCACATAACTGTTTTAATATATCTCTGATATCTTGTCTTTTCTCTTGAAAGAACACTTTGCGTCTATATTTTGGTGCAAATACCACATGGTATTTACAATTCCACTTTGTATGTGCTAAACTTTTAGCATCAGTATTTTGTTTTGACATCTTACTGTCCTCCTAATGTGTTAATTTGGCGTAACTGGCAGGGCACGCCTTTATTATACACATTAGGAGTTTTTTTGTCCGCATACACCGCTAAAGCTCTACAGAACCACGCGACTATCGCGTGGTTTTCATAATACAACAAAAGACCAGCGCATAACAAAACGCTGGTCTTCATTCTTACTTAAATTTTATTACATTTATAGCTTTTATGCTTCCACAGGGAACTTTGTGATCATTTTGATACAGTACTGTAAGATAAGAACCGCATCTTTGGAGCTTACTTTGCCATCTGCATTCAGATCACCTACTGTAAGATCCAGTTCGGATGCATCCACAAGACGGATCACGTATCTTAAGATTGCTACCGCGTCTTTGGAGTTTACTTTGCCGTCTCTGTTCACATCGCCCCAGAGTCTGATGATGTCCATTCTGTCAAGGATCTGATCCTTGATGTATTCATGTCCCTCTGCTGTTGCGAACTGGGCCTTGATATGGTTTCCGTTCACAAAGTTGAGAAGGAAGAGGTATTCGTTCTTATATTCTGTGTGTTCCGCAAAGGTATCCACATCTGGTGCATCTACATATACTGTGTCCGGTGTGATCAGGGAGTATGCTGTAAGATGGATGTTTGCAAGTCTTGTGATGTAGTCCACATATTCTCCGATGTTAATGTCTGCAAGTTCAAGACCTTCCATTGGGTTGTACAGGCCTACCATGATCACCTGTGCATCTTCTGCAGCAAGTTCATGGATGCGGTTCACAAGTTCAGGATATTCGAAGGCAAATTCCACGTAATTGTATCCGAGACCTTCCACTACGGATGTCATCATCGGTGCATATTTTGCAAGTGACTCATTAGTACTGAGCTCTGCTTCCACTTCCGCAAGCTTCTCTTCGATATAAACTACTGCTTCTTCCGGAAGGTATGTGCTCCAGTCATATTCAGGAAGTTCATCTGCTTTTGCAGCATCGAGTGCTTCTGTTAACATGGCATTCACACTTAAGCCCACAGTGATGAGATCTGCATCCTTAAGCTCATCTGCATTGTCTTCCACTACTGCAAAGAGGTCTGCTGTTGTGGCTCCGTCAAGGCCGAGATTTACGTACTGGTCTGCTCTTAATTCCAGTTCTTCCGCAAGTCTTTCTGCATATGGCACTACTGCTTCTTTTGCGCCTTTGCCTGTCACACTGGAGTCACCGATCGCCACATATTTGGAATCTACTGTAGGGATATATTCTGCAGATACGGCTTCTTCGAGAAGTGCTTCGATCTTGGCAACGAGCTCTTCCACTGCTTCGCCAAGTTCCTCTAATTTCTCAAGGATCACTTTTTCTGCTTCCTCTGCGGATTCTCTGATGGCTTCTTCAATGAGTCCTCTGATCTCTGCAAGTTCTTCTTCGATCTGGGCCATTGCTTTCGCGATCTCTGCTTTTACTGCATCTTCCGCTTTGGCATATGCTTCTTCCAGCTGTTCTTTTACTTCTTCTAAGTAGTCATAAAGTCCAAGGTATTCTGCATAACGGTCAATCATGGCCCATGTTCTCTCGCCGTAGTTTTCATACCAGTTCACCATGACTTTAAGGACTGTATCTGGATTTTCCATTACAAATTCCAGGATTTCATCGCCGAATGTGTATCCGATGTAACCGATGACTGCAAGGAATGCTTCATAATGTTCCGCCATGAATACTCCCATGTCATCGCCATATTCATAGAAGAATCCAACTACTTTATCAGGATTGTTGTAGAACCAGTCATAGAGATACTGGTCTGCCACTGGAAGTGCTTCCATAAGAGCTTCTACAAATGCGTCAAAAGCTTCCTGGGCCTTGTTCATGAGCCATTCTGTGCCCTTCTGGATCGCGATGGTAAGCTGTTTTACAGCCTGGTCTCTTAATTTGATAAGAGCATCGATGAGGATAGGCATTACATCATTGTATGTATCCGCTGCTGCGATCTCAAGAAGTTCTGCAACATCTGTTACGTTTACTAATAATTCATCAAGAAGAGCAAGCAGTTCATCTAAGGAAGCCTGATCGAGCTCGTCCGCTTCTAAAACTAATTTCTTCGCCTGTGCGATAGTCTCTCTTGCATTTGCAATGGATTCTTCTAATTTTTCCTTGAATTCTTCTGTGAATTCTTCGGAAAGAGGGATAGCATCCACATCGATATCTGCAAGTGCTTTGTCTGCTGTATCAAGTCCTTCTACAAGGATATCGATATAGCCGTTTTCTTCTGCATAATCATATGCATAAGCATATGCTTCGTCGTAGTATTCTGCTACGAGATCAGCAAGGATTTCTGCAGCGATTTTTAAGTTTTTCACTGTTTCGTCCTGTGCTGTGTATTTTTCTTCATAAACTGTTTTTACTGTTTCGAATAACTGGTTGTGTCCTGTCTGGCTTGGATGACCGCCGAGACCGTTACCTACTACACAACGTGCAAATAAACCAAGAAGGCCTGCAAGTGCCGGTTCACCCTGAACTGCTGCACTTAATGTTTCAGGAAGGGCAAGTAATGTACATAACATATCAACATTAGACACTACATCTTTCAGTAAATCTACATTTGCTTTTACAGTTGGTACAGCTGCTTTTGCTGTATTCACACCTTCTACGGCAGTTTTAAGATGATTAACATTGTTAACAATATCTTCATTGGCATTATTATAAAGAGCTTCAACAGTTGCCGCATCAAGTCCTGCTTTTGCGGCTACGAATGCGTAAATCGCAGCGTCGCCGCCTGCATAAAGAGCTTCTACCTGTTCCGCTGTAAGAAGACCGCCAGATTGCTCTGCAACTAAAGCGTAAGCTGCTTCTTCGCCATCTGTATAAAGAGCTTCTACCTGTTTGGCTGTAAGAAGGCCGTCAGACATATCTGCTACCAATGCATAGATAGCTGCTTCGCCGCCTGTATAAAGTGCTTTTACCTGCTCCGCTGTAAGAAGACCCCCAGACTGAGATGCCACAAATGCAGCCGCACCATCTATATGATTGATTTTTGCACCTTCGATATTGGCTGCAAAGCTTTCCATAACTCCGCCAAATAAATCTGCACTTAAATTTCCTAAACCTAATACAGAATCAATGCCTACAGGAGCTCCTTCTTTTGCTTTCTTTACTGCATCTTCAAAAGCAAGGTAAACTGCAATAGATACTGCTTTTTCAGTGTTACGTGCAGCAAATCCTGCCTTTTCCTCTGGTTTTAAATCATCATAGTCACATACTTCTTCAAACGTAACCGGTTCCACAGTAATACCAGGCATAAGTTCCATACCAGCTAAAAGTCCCCAGACCATACCTGGTTTAGATGCTGTACCAACAATGTCCTGTACAAATCTATCACGAATAATAGAATCTCTATTAGAACTTCCATCTTCATTATAGAAATCGTCACCATATGTATCTACTAAACATTCTACTTCAGGAGCTTCTGCATAGTAGAACTTCGCATCCGCATAAACACCGTTCTTTGTTGCCTGCATATATGCCGGAAGGCCTGCAATGTATGCATTTAATGGTTTGAACATTACAGCCATTAAATCACCAAGAGTTGCACCTTCTGCTTCCTGATCCGTTGCCATTGTGTTCATTAAAGCAACTAAGATAATCTCTGCGTCAGGATTAAGCTGTAAAATAGCTTCTACAGTACCTGCATAGTTCAGTACATAACTGATACCTGCATAAACAACTGTGTTTGCTAATGCATTTAATGTTTCATTTTCATCGATAGGCTGTCCAAGTTTTTCTTCCACTAAAGCATATAATTCATCAATGAGTTTCATAATCTGAGCCTGCATTTCAGGTTCACACTCAGCAATTGCCCTTTCTACATTATATACTAAAGCATCAGCTGGTTCTCCGGAAAAACCAATAGCTTCAAGGATTCTGCCAAAAGTGAATACACCAAAGTTACCATTACCGATACCAAGAGAAATAACATCTGCATTTTTTACAGTTTCCTGATATTCTTTCGCAACAATTGCTGTCTCACCTTTCTCGATAAACTCTGACTGTGGATTTTTTTCAATTGCATCCAATGCATCCGCATTACCATTTACATATGCTTCAATATATGTGGCTGCAGTTTCAAAACGATAATCATCACAAAGTTCATTCCAAGTCCAGTAATCACCTGTGGAGAATTTGGAATTCCAATCTTCCTCATTCCATTCTTCCATCTCTGCAACTTTTACCGCTTCTTCATCTGTGTAATCAAATTCAAGAAGCCAGTGTAAATCTTCTGCTCTCATAGCAGACATTGCTAACTGTGCATGATTCACATCTTTGCCAGTTGATGTTTCTAACCATTCAGCAAACTGGTTTGCATAAGAACCATCGCCGTAGTCATAAACACCTGTATTTCCGTTATAGCCAGGAAGACCATAACCATTTGTCATGGAATCGCCAAGAGACACATAATTGAACTCTTTTGACTCATCCATACCGTTATCTTCTACTTTTGCAGCTTCTGCTACAACAGCACAAAGATTGCCGCTTACACCAAGTACCATGGTAAATACCATCAGTAAAGCGACAAAGGAACGCCATGTTTTATTCAGCATTCTTTTCATAATTACCTCCCATAAAATATCCGGGATGCTGTCCCGGAATGCAAAATATATACTATCCATAATATCTTAAATAAATTACCAATCTGTGTCAACCGTAATCTTCCGTTTAGCTTGTTTTTTTTAACACATTTTTATTATGTGTTAACTTTTTAATTAATCCTGCCTATAATAAACAAAGACCAGCGCATAACAAAACGCTGGTCTTCTTTCTTACTTTAATTTTATTGCATTTTTAAGTTTTATTACATTATAGAAGTTATGCTTCCACAGGAAACTTTGTGATCATTTTAATGCAGTACTGTAAGATAAGAACTGCATCTTTGGAGCTTACTTTGCCATCTGCATTCAGATCACCTACTGTAAGATCCAGTTCGGATGCATCCACAAGACGGATCACGTATCTTAAGATTGCTACCGCGTCTTTGGAGTTTACTTTGCCGTCTCTGTTCACATCGCCCCAGAGTCTGATGATGTCCATTCTGTCAAGGATCTGATCCTTGATGTATTCATGTCCCTCTGCTGTTGCGAACTGGGCCTTGATATGGTTTCCGTTCACAAAGTTGAGAAGGAAGAGGTATTCGTTCTTATATTCTGTGTGTTCCGCAAAGGTATCCACATCTGGTGCATCTACATATACTGTGTCCGGTGTGATCAGGGAGTATGCTGTAAGATGGATGTTTGCAAGTCTTGTGATGTAGTCCACATATTCTCCGATGTTAATGTCTGCAAGTTCAAGACCTTCCATTGGGTTGTACAGGCCTACCATGATCACCTGTGCATCTTCTGCAGCAAGTTCATGGATGCGGTTCACAAGTTCAGGATATTCGAAGGCAAATTCCACGTAATTGTATCCGAGACCTTCCACTACGGATGTCATCATCGGTGCATATTTTGCAAGTGACTCATTAGTACTGAGCTCTGCTTCCACTTCCGCAAGCTTCTCTTCGATATAAACTACTGCTTCTTCCGGAAGGTATGTGCTCCAGTCATATTCAGGAAGTTCATCTGCTTTTGCAGCATCGAGTGCTTCTGTTAACATGGCATTCACACTTAAGCCCACAGTGATGAGATCTGCATCCTTAAGCTCATCTGCATTGTCTTCCACTACTGCAAAGAGGTCTGCTGTTGTGGCTCCGTCAAGGCCGAGATTTACGTACTGGTCTGCTCTTAATTCCAGTTCTTCCGCAAGTCTTTCTGCATATGGCACTACTGCTTCTTTTGCGCCTTTGCCTGTCACACTGGAGTCACCGATCGCCACGTATTTGGAGTCTACAGTAGGAATGTATTCTGCAGATACGGCTTCTTCCAGAAGTGCTTCGATCTTGGCAATGAGCTCTTCGATGGCTTCGCCAAGTTCTTCTAATTTCTCAAGGATCACTTTCTCTGCTTCTTCAGCGGATTCTCTGATGGCTTCTTCAATGAGTCCTCTGATCTGTGCAAGTTCTTCTTCGATCTGTGCCATTGCTTTGGCGATCTCTGCTTTTACTTCTGCTTCTGCTTTTGCATATGCTTCTTCAAGCTGTTCTTTTACTTCTTCCAGGTAATCGTAAAGTCCAAGGTATTCTGCATAGCGGTCGATCATTGCCCATGTTCTCTCGCCATATGTTTCATACCAGTTCACCATGGCCTTTAATACTGTATCCGGATTTTCCATTACGAATTCAAGGATTTCGTCACCGAAAGTATATCCGATGTAACCGATGACCGCAAGGAATGCCTGATAATGTTCCTCCATGAATGCACCCATGTCGTCGCCATATTCATAGAAGAATCCGACTACCTTGTCAGGATTGTTATAGAACCAGTCATAGAGGTACTGGTCTGCCACTGGAAGTGCTTCCATAAGGGCTTTTACAAATGCATCAAATGCTTCCTGAGCCTTGTTCATGAGCCATTCTGTGCCCTTCTGGATCGCGATTGTAAGCTGTTTTACAGCCTGGTCTCTTAATTTGATAAGAGCATCGATGAGGATAGGCATTACATCGTTGTATGTATCAACTGCCGCGATCTCAAGGAGTTCTGCAACGTCTGTTACGTTTACTAACAATGTATCAAGAAGTGCTAACAGCTCATCTAAGGAAGCCTGATCGAGCTGGTCTGCTTCTAATACTAATTTCTTCGCCTGTGCGATAGTCTCTCTTGCATTTGCAATGGATTCTTCTAATTTTTCCTTGAATTCTTCTGTGAATTCTTCGGAAAGAGGGATAGCATCCACATCGATATCTGCAAGTGCTTTATCTGCTGTATCAAGTCCTTCTACAAGGATATCGATATAGCCGTTTTCTTCTGCATAATCATATGCATAGGCATATGCTTCGTCGTAGTATTCTGCTACGAGATCAGCAAGGATTTCTGCAGCTTTGATTAAATTTTCAATTGTTACGTCTGTTGCTGTAATATCATTTTCAACAGCATTAATCATAGCATCACTTACCTGTTTGTGACCGGCAATACTTGGATGGCAAAGAACACCATCACCAGCTACATAGATAGCGAAAATATTACAAAGACCCTGAAGTTCAGGTGTGCTCACTAATACATCGTAAATATGATCTGGTGTCACTCCTGCGGACATATCAATACCACTCATGGCTTTCATGACAGTATCCTGAAGACCGCCTTCTCCCTCTGTTGCAAGAATGATAAATGTTCCAACAGGGAATGTCTGTAAATCAACTGTGTTAAGGAAAGCTTTTTCGATACCCAGGTAACCTACACAGCTGATGTAGCAAGATGTAATCATATTTGTTACAGCAGCTTGAGGATTAGTATAATTTTCCGCAAGATTCCAGTCGATTTTTGTATCCATATATTTGTTCTGGAAATAGGCATTAAGTGCTGGCCATTCATTTCTGGAAGATAATTCAGCATATGTATCAACATCTTCTACATCAATAGAAGTTGGATATGCACCTAAAGCATCACCCATCATACTTAAAATATTACCAACAACGTCTCTTACCATACGACGGCGTGTCATAACAGAAGGAATCTCGTGTTCTTCTGCCATCTGTTCTGCAAGAAGTTCTACATCTCCTACTTCTGCATAATAAATCTTTGTTGTAAATTCTTCTTCATTTACATAAGCAAGGCCTTCATATAAAGCAGGTAATGCTGCCATATATACGTTAACTGCTTCGTATGCATAATCAAGTAATTTTCCAAAAGGAATTGGTTCCATACCTTCGAAAAGTTCAATGTTCATTCCGTTAAGCCAGTTGGATAATCCAACAAGAACAATTTGTGCATCCGGATTCACTTTAAGAATATGGTCAATAATTCCTTTGTAAGATACAAGATAGCTTACTGTTGTATAGGCAGTTGTTTCTGCCATGCCGCCAATAAAATCTGCAACAGTAAGATCTTTTCCTGCGATATCTGCTGGTGCACTATCAGGATGTTTGCCAAGAACATAGTCCATTCCGACTCCTCTTGCAGACATTTCTTTCATAAATGCTTCTGAAACTTTTGTCTGAACTTTTGTCGCAATTTCCTTAAGTTCCGGATCAATACCTTCTAATAAACCAGGAAGATCAGTGACATCATACATGCTTCCAAACATACTTCCAAAACTAGGAGCCATAGCACCTACATAATAACCGATACGGCGTGTTAAGAAAGTGGAGAAATTGTTAGATCCTACACCAACACTGATTACATCTGCTTCTGCTACAGATGTCTGGAATGTTTCAGCCAAATCTTTAATCATGGCTTCTCTGCCACCATTATAAACAGCAGAATTATTCAATGCATAGTATTCCCTAAATCTACTTGGAACATTTCCTACTGTGTAATCATCCGGAACAATTTCATCTTCTGTTCCGTAAGTTAAAAGGTATAATGTATCATCTGCACGAGTTGCACTAGTAGCAAGCTGAGTTAAATCCACATTACCTTCACCATAAATAGTTTCTAAATAGCTCTTAAAATTCACAGGATAAGAATTTTCAACTTCCTGCATGTAGCCGTTTACATTTTTGTGTTCGCCATTAACAACCGGTTCATAACCTTCCAGGCCATAACCGTTAGTCATAGAATCGCCGAGAGACACATAATTAATTGTCTGCTTATCTTCAGCCTTTGCTGCTTCTACGGCTGCAACACAAAGATTGCCGCTTACACCGAGTACCATGGAAAATACCAACAGTAAAGCGACAAAGGAACGCCATGTTTTGTTCAGCATTCTTTTCATAATTACCTCCATAAAAATATCCGGGGTGCTGTCCCGGAATGTAAAAAAATACACTGTCCATAATATTCTAAATAAATTACCAATCTGTGTCAACCGTGTTCTTCCATTAAACTTAATTTTTTCAACATATTTTTATTTTGTGTTAATTTTTTAATTAATCCTGCCTATAACTAAGGAAGACCAGCGCATAATAAAACGCTGGTCTTCTTTCTTCCTTAAATTTGATTTTATTTATAATCTTTTATGCTTCCACAGGGAACTTTGTGATCATTTTAATGCAGTACTGTAAAATAAGAACTGCATCTTTGGAGCTTACTTTGCCATCTGCATTGAGATCACCTACTGTAAGATCCAGTTCGGATGCATCCACAAGACGGATCACATATCTTAAGATCGCTACAGCATCTTTGGAGTTTACTTTACCGTCTCTGTTCACATCGCCCCAGAGTCTGATAATGTCCATTCTGTCAAGGATCTGGTCCTTGATGTATTCATGTCCCTCTGCTGTTGCGAACTGGGCCTTGATATGGTTTCCGTTCACAAAGTTGAGAAGGAAGAGGTATTCGTTCTTATATTCTGTGTGTTCCGCAAAGGTATCCACATCCGGTGCATCTACATATACTGTGTCCGGTGTGATCAGGGAGTATGCTGTAAGGTGGATGTTGGCAAATCTTGTGATGTAGTCCACGTATTCTCCAATGTTGATGTCTGCAAATGTAAGACCTTCCATTGGATTGTACATGCCTACCAAGATCACCTTAGCATCTTCTGCTGCAAGTGCATGGATACGGTTCACAAGTTCTGGATATTCGAAAGCGAATTCCACGTAATTGTAACCAAGGCCTTCCACTACAGATGTCATCATCGGTGCGTATTTTGCCATTGTCTCATTGGCAGCAAGTTCTGCTCCCACTTCCGCAAGCTTTTCTTCGATATAGTGAACTGCTTCTTCCGGAAGGTATCTGCTCCAGTCATATTCAGGAAGTTCATCTGCTTTTGCGGCATTGAGTGCTTCCGTTAACATGGCATTTACACTTAAGCCCACTGTGATAAGGTCTGCATCCTTAAGCTCATCTGCATTGTCTTCCACTACTTTGAAGAGGTCTGCTGTTGTGGCTCCGTCAAGGCCGAGATTTATGTACTGCTCTGCTGTAAGTTCCAGTTCTTCCGCAAGTCTTTCCCCATATGGCACTACTGTTTCTTTTGCGCCTTTTCCTGTCACGCTGGAATCACCAATCGCCACATATTTGGAGTCTACAGTAGGAATGTATTCTGCAGATACAGCTTCTTCCAGAAGTGCTTCGATCTTGGCAATGAGCTCTTCGATGGCTTCGCCAAGTTCTTCTAATTTCTCAAGGATCACTTTCTCTGCTTCTTCCGCGGATTCCTTGATTGCTTCTTCCATAAGTGCTCTGATCTGTGCAAGTTCTTCTTCGATCTGGGCAATTGCTTTTGCGATTTCTGCTTTTACTGCATCTTCTGCTTTCGCATAAGCTTCTTCAAGCTGTTCTTTTACTTCTTCTAAGTAATCATAAAGTCCAAGGTATTCTGCATAGCGGTCGATCATATCCCATGTTCTCTCGCCGTAAGTTTCATACCAGTTCACCATAGCCTTTAATACTGTTTCATGGTTTTCCATTACAAATTCCAGAACTTCGTCGCCGAATGTGTAACCGATATATGCAAGAACTTTAACGATATTCTCACCGTGTTCTGTCAGGAATTCACCCATGATATCGCCGTATTCACAGAAGAATCCGCATACTTTATCAGGATTGCTGTAAAGCCAGTCATAGAGATACTGATCTGCAGCAGGAAGTGCTTCTGCAAGTACTTTCAAGAACTCGTCATAAGCTTCCTGAACTTTATTCATGAGCCATTCTGTGCCCTTCTGAATCGCGATGTTGAGCTGTTTTTCAGCCTGATCTCTCAATTTCATAAGAGCATCGATCACGATAGGCATTACATCATTATATGTATCAACTGCAGCAATCTCAAGGAGTTCTGCAACGTCTGTTACATTTACTAATAATTCATCCAGAAAAACGAGTAACTCATCTAAGGAAGCCTGGTCGAGCTCGTCCGCTTCTAAAACTAATTTCTTCGCCTGGGCGATGGTTTCTCTTGCATTTGCAATAGATTCTTCTAATTTTCCTTTGAATTCTTCTGTGAATTCTTCGGAAAGAGGGATGGAATCCACATCAATGTCCGCAAGTGCTTTGTCAGCTGTATCAAGACCTTCTGCGAGTATATCGATATAACCGTTTTCTTCTGCGTAGTCATATGCATAAGCGTATGCTTCGTCATAATATTCTGTAAGAAGTCCGCCAAGTTTTACAAGTTCTTCAGCGATTTCTTCATTGGCTACTTTCTTACCGCGGATTTCTTCTTCGTAAGCGGTAATAATAGCATCTTTTAACTGCTCATGACCGGTCTTGTTTGGATGTGCATAGAAACTGTTACCAAAGCCTGTTCTTACACCCAGACAGAGAACCGATGCAAAAGCAGAATCTTCAAGTAATGTTTCATCAAAATGATAATCCGGTACAACGATATTTTCAGGATTAACACTATTCGTACCCAGATAAACTTCCATTGCAGAAGTAAGAACTGTTTCTACACTGGTAAGGGAGTCAACAAGGATCATCTCCATTGCCTTCTTTTCCGCTTTGCTGTATGCGTCGGAGAACAGTGCTGTGATATCGATTAATTCCTGCTCAGCACCTTTTTTCATAATTGTTGCAAACACATCGTAAGCTGCATATAACGCCTTTTCATATGCTGCACAGAGATACTTACCGGCTGCAACGGCTGTCTGAACCTGTACTGCCATTTCGTTATATAATTCCGGATTTGTTTCTTTGTCAGCTCCATGTACTTCTTCAAATTTTACAAGATACTGATCCCAGCCGTTGTTTTCATTTGTCTTAAAGAAAGCAAGTAATTCATTAAATTCGTTAAAATATTCCTGAGCTGCCTCACCCATGCTTTCAAGAATTTTTGCCGGGCTTTTTCCTGCTAAAACAGCATCAATAACAGAAGAATCAATATTGATAGCCGCTTCATTCTCATCTGATGCATCCGGCTTTGCTGCTTCAGGCGCTTCATATAAACCTAACTGGGCTAAATCGGTCAATACCTGATTCACATAAGGACTTGCTTTTTTTGCAAAGATCAACTGAATAATCGGTCTGATATTAATATTGTTATCATATACGTCGAAACAGTCTCTCATATTGTCATCAAGATGATATGGGTTGCTATCGTAAGCACGAATATCATCTAAGAATGTATCGATATGTCCGTCTTCCCCCGGATAGCCATAATAATATCTGTCAGCATATGGAGAAAGACTTGCTGTATAAAGATTTGCCATATTAACCACAGTACCGAAAATGTCGCCCAGTGGGAATTCTCCATCTACAACACCTTCCATGGTAGCGTCCACACCATAGATCATGTTTTGAAGACCTAATACAACGATATTTACATCCGGATTATATTCATAAATCTTCTCTACAACTTTATCAAAGCTGATCATAAATCCAGCCAGTGCATATGCTGCAGAATCGATAACGAAGTCAAATTCTGTAAGAATGGCTGCTTCATCTGTACCAATCTTTTCAGCTACCAGTTCAGTAACATCTTCTTTTACTTCATAATATTTGGCGAGTTCTTCTTCCGTGAATACATTTGTCAAATCGCTTCCATACTTGGTACCGCCAGTCACAATCTGGTTCATCATATATACACCGAAGTTATTAACACCAATGTCGAGAGAAATAAGATCTGCTTCTGTCACTGCTTTTTTGTAAGCTGCTCTAAGCTCAGGAAGGCCGCCTTCCTCTGCGTCTTTGAACCAGCCATTGCCATCCTGATTATAAAAACGCCATTCCGTATACTTGTCTCCCATATACTCGTCATCTAAGAGCATTCTTACCTCTTCTGCACGCATGGAGCTGATTGCAAGCTGCTCTAAATTAACTGACTTTCCAGTTTCTTCAAGAGCTGTTTTCACAAGGTAAGGATATGCAGTTTCCGGATGACGTTTGTATCCGTATACGTTTAATGAATCCTTCATAGTAAGTGCTAATAACGGATTCTCATATACATATTCCGGAAGATAGTAACGCATTCCATATCCATTTGTCTGAGAAGCACCGATGGAAACATAATGAATAGTATCTTCATCTCCAAGGTCGTTCACAGATGCTGCAATTACATTGCTGCTTACTCCTGTAAGCATACTAAATACTAGGAGCAATGCAACGATGGAACGCAATGTTTTGTGTAACATCTTTTCCATAAAATATACCTCCTATAAAAATTAACAATATTTATGTTATTATAATCTTCTTCTATTTTCATGTCAACGACACAAAATAATTAACAAATTTTCATGTTTTTCTTAACGATAAACTGCAGAATGTTTTTAACCCGCCACAGGGAACTTTGTGATCAGTTTAATACAATACTGTAAGATAAGTACCGCATCTTTGGAATTCACTTTATCATCTCCGTTCAGATCGGCCACCTGAAGATCCAGTTCAGATGCATCTGTAAGATGAACCAGGTATTTCAAAAGTTCTACTGCATCTTTGGAAGTAACTTTACCATCTCTGTTCACATCCCCCCACGTACCGATAATGTCCACAGCATCCAGAATCTGATCCTTAATATACGTATGCCCCTCTTCTGTTGCAAACTGGGCATTAAAATGACTTCCATTCACCAGATTCAGCAGAAACAACAAGTTATTGTGATAGGTAATGTGTTTCGCAAAAGTATCTACCTCCGGTGCACTTATAAATAATGTATTGGGTGATATTAATGAATAGGCATTTAAATGGATGTTACCAAGTGCTGTGAGATACTCTACATATTCTCCGATGTTAATTCCCTCAAAGGAAAGCCCCTTCATTGGATTATGCATACCAATCAGAATAACCTGGGCATCGTCATCCGCATATCCATGAATTTCTTTTACAAGTTCCGGATATTCAAATGCAAATTCCACATAACGATATCCAAGTCCTTCCACCAAAGCCACTATCATAGGAACATAGGCTTCCAGCTCCTTGTTGCTGCGCAACTCAAGTTCCAGATTTGATAATTTTTCTTCTACGAAAAGGACCGCTTCCTCCGGAAGATATTTATTCCAATCATATTCCTGGAGAACGTCTTCTTTCGCAGCTTTGAGTGATTCCACTAACATTGCATTGATGCTCACTCCAATAGTTATAAGATCAGCATTTTGAATATTATCCGTGTGTTCCTCCACAATTTTAAACAAATCTGCCGTTGTCACACCTTCCTGACCAAGGTCTATGAACTGTTCATCTTTAAGTTTTAATTCCTGTGCAAGCTGCTGGGAAAATGTTGTTACTTCTTCTTTCCCCGCAGTTTCTGTAACACTTGCATCCCCAATTGAAACATAATGAGAAACTTCTACTTTCACTTCATCTGGTGTATACAGCAGATAGTTTTCCAACATTGTAACCATATTTTTCATAGTCTGTGTCCGGGCTTCATAGTCACTGGCATAGGATTTCTTCACAGCTTGGAACAAAGCCTCATGCCCCTGTTCCGATGGGACAAGTCCGTATTCTTCGGTAAACATCCATTCTATATCAGCAGACTCTGCATAATAGAAAACAGCATTTTGATATAAAGGGTTATTGATCATCTGCATGATGGCTGGCAGAGCCGCCACATATACATTCAATGGTTCAATAATACTATTTAATACAGAAACAACGGATATATCTGTTTCTGCAAGGTCCGGATAAATATTCTGAGTTTTGGCTGCATCCATATCCATAAGACTTATCAGAATCAGCTCTGCATCCGGATTCATATGTAAAATTGCCTCTATTGTCTTCGTATAATCAACCAGATAACGGACACTTACATATATTACAGCATCTGCAAATACTTCTAATTCTGAAATAACAGTCGGGTCTCCATCGTCAATATTCTCACTCAATGATATCTCCAGAATATTGTATAATACAGACAATAACTTTTGAATCACAGATTGAATCTCCGTTCTGCATTCCGCTATCATGCTTTTCATATCGCTTTCAACCTTATTTATGGTCTGTTCCCTGTTTTGTAACGCATCTGTCAGATAGGTACTAAAATAGGTGCCAAAGGTATCATTCCCGATTCCCAGAGAAATGGTGTCCGCATTTTTCACCGCGTTCTGATATTCTTCGATCTTTGTCCCATCCATGTGATTATTATCTGAGTTTGTTTCTATATCTACACTCTCTTCAGCTAACATGCGGTACAGTTCCCCTGCCGTCATCCCGATTCTGGCAAGAGGCGTATGTACGACAGAAAAACCAGTCTGTTCCTGTAACCATTGTGCAAATCGGTTACTATAAGAAGCATGTCCATAACAATAGCCATCCTCGCTGTCAACATATCCTGGAAGACCTGCACCATCAGACATAGAATCGCCCAAAGAAACATATTGCATTATCTGACCAGACATATTATTGTCTGGAAAAATCGGCTTCTCCTCTGCTTCCTTATCGTCAGCGCCTGTTGTACATATAATCTTTTTCAAAATCTGCTCCGCAATATATGCATGGCCATTAGCCGTGGCATGGTCATTATGTACTCCATTTTCTCCCTGGATATGATTCATATACTCCGCGAATGAAAAGGAAGCCCCTTTTTCAATCACATTGACATAGTTAAATGTTTCAACATCCATTGCATCCACAAAAATGGCATTCTCTCTCCTATCGGCACATTCCCTAAGTACTGTATTCACGTAATCAGTAATTCCCTGCATAAGACTGTCTATATCGATTCGAACTCCATTATTTTCAATATATACATCCTGCATCGTATTATACAGACCAACAATCACAAGCGATGCATCCGGTGCATATTCACGGATCCGCTCAATAGTTTTGTCAAAGTACTTTGTAATGTTGTAATAACCATACAACATACATTGAAGCCTTAAAATTGCATAAGTCCTTTCTTCTTCACTGATTCCAGCCAGTTTAAGCAATTTATCCAAAGATTTCAATTTGTTCTGAAGCTTGTTCAGCTCTGTCTGATTCAGGTAACGTTCCCATTCCACCTGCGGCACTATTCCGGTTTCCTCATAATGATTCATAATAAAGGATGCGTAGGTACCTAAACTATTGCCTCCGGCACTAATGGATATGAGATCTGCTCTGGACAGACACTCTGCAAATAATTTTCTTGTCTGTTCCAACCCTCCTGTGTAACGGTTAAAACTGCTTTCCACGGAATTATATGTATATGCATCTGCCTCAAATGTATCATCCAGAACATACAAAATATCTTCCACTCTTAATCCGCCACAGGCCAATTGTTCGTATTGAGTTTCCGGATCCAGACCAAGACTCTTTGCAACACGATATGGATATGCCTCCGGTACTTTTACCCGGTAACCATAATTCCCGTAGCCTTCCAAGCCTAATCCTGTTACCGTAGAATCACCTAAAGAAACATAAAAAGAGTTCTCTGTCACTGTGTACAATAATTTCTCATTCTTCTCATCAGTTGCAGGAACAGCGGCTACTGCCGGCAAAGTTATATTGACCAGCATACAGGCAGCAACTATCAACGCTAATAATGAATGTATCTTCTTATTCATTTTCCATACTCCTTATATATTAAACATATTCTATTACTGATTATACCTCGACAAATTACTAGTTTCAATACGCGTTATACTCTCCTGATATTATATCTCGCCAGTCACTGAAAGCACCAAAAGATGCATTCCGGGATTGTAAATTTATGCCTTGGTCTCTAGCTGGCTCGTACTTTGACTCATCGCTAAAAAAAGGACGGGATCCTAAAATCCCGCCCTTATGAGCTATGTAATAACTTTATTCAGTATATTCAATTATGCTCTTTTTTTGATAACTACAGCTGTACCAGCTAATGCAACTAACATGATAACTGCATATGTCATGATTGCTGTGTTGTCGCCTGTGTTAGGAGCTTCTGTCTTAGGAGCTTCTGTTGTAGGAGCTTCTGTTGTAGGTGCATCTGTTGCAGGAGCTTCTGTTGTAGGTGCATCTGTTGCAGGAGCTTCTGTTGTAGGAGCATCTGTTGCAGGAGCTTCTGTTGTAGGAGCTTCTGTTGCAGGAGCTTCTGTTGTAGGAGCTTCTGTTGTAGGAGCTTCTGTTGTAGCTTCAGCTACTGTAATTGTAGCAGCTGTAACTACTGCAGTATGATCTTCAGCTTCGTTGTAGATTTCAGAGAAGCTAGCGTTAACTTTCTGTGCGCCTTCTGCAGTTACTTTGTAAGTAGCAATAAGTAATACGTCCTGGCCAGCTTTAACTGTTCCATCAACTGCATTTGCATAAATTGCCATAGCTGTGTCAGGGTTAGTGAAAGCCTGACCTGGGTTAGCTTTAACGAAAGAAGCATTAGCGATATCCATAGAAACTAATTCTAAACCTTCTGTTGCTTCAAGAGTAATTGTGTAAGACATAAGTTTGTCAATACCGGAAGCTTTCACTTCAACTGTAACTTCTTCACCAACTTCAGCTGTTGCTTTGGATGGAGCTACTGTAACGTTTGCTGTTGCTGCAAATGCTGTAGATAACATGCATGTTGCAACAAGTGTAACTGCTGCGATAAAACCTAATAATTTTTTCATTGCATTTTCTCCTTAATTCATAATTAGTTTAAGCCGATAAGAGTTCTTAAAATCTGAACAGCATCTCTACTGTTTACTTTGCCGTCGCCGTTAACGTCAGCAACTGTAATATCAAATACGTTATTTGGAAGTTTGATAAGATGACGAAGAATAGCTACTGCGTCTCTGGAGTTTACTTTGCCGTCTTTATTAACGTCACCTAAGAGACCAGCTGGTTCTTCTTCAACTTCTTCAACGAGTACACCAAGGATCTGCTCTTTGATGTAGTCATGTCCAGCTTCACTTGGGTAGAAACCGTTGATATATTCAACATCCATAAGAAGTTCTACTAAATCGAAGCTGTCTGCTGTTACTTCTACTGCTGGAGCATCAACATATACTGTGTTCTGTCCAAGGATAGCGTAACCTTTTACATAAGCGTTAGCTGCTACTGTAAGATATTCGAAGTATTCACCAATTGCAAGACCTTCGAATTCCATACCTGCAAATGGGTTGTACATACCAACTACAAGTACTGCAGCATCTGCATTGATTGCACGGATATCTGCAACTAAAGCTGGATATGTAAGAGCAAATTCAACTGTGTTAAATGCAAATCCTTCTACTAAGGATAAAAGAATCGCTGCGATATCAGCATCACCTAATTCTTCTGTTAACGCAAGACCAAGTTCAGCTAATTCTTCTGCAACTGCTGCTGCAGCTTCTTCGCCAACGAGTTCTGCCCATGCATATGTATCATTTCCTTCAAGAAGATTATTGTATGCATCTTCAAGGATACCTGTTGCACTAAGACCAACTGTGATAAGGTCTGCTTTTGCAATTACATCTGCATTGTCAGCTACTGTTGCGAATACATCTGCGATTGTTGCATCTGCTGCACCAAGGCATTCATATTCAACGCCAAGTTCTTCAGCAACTAATGCGCCGTATTCTTTGCCTTCGCCCCAAGCACTTTCATCACCAAGTGCTACATAGAAGGAATCTTCGTCTGGTGTATATGGAGCTGTTGTAGCATTTTCATATACTTCTTCCACGAATGCGATTGCTTCTTCGATTGCTTTTTTCACTGCTGCGATCGCTTCTTCCACTGCTGTGTTGATAGCGATTACTGTTTCTTTTACTGTGTTGATAGCTTCTTCCACTGCTGCATTGATTGCAACAACTGTTTCAACTACTTCAGCAACGAATTCCTGAGCGCCGTCAATTGCTGCATTGATTTCAGCAACAGCATCTTCTGTAACAGTGATAGCTGCTGCTACACCGTCAAGAGCTGCCTGTACTTCTTCCACTGCTGCGTCAAGAGCTGCAAGGTCACCGTTTGCTACTACTTCAACTAAGTTAACAACTGCTTCGTTAAGTGCAACGATTGCATCAACTGCAGCTTCTGCAGCTTCGATAGCTGCTTCAACTTTTGCTTTTGCTTCAGTAAGAACTGCTTTTACTCTTTCGAGTTCTGCTTTTACAGCTTCTTCTGCTGCTTCAAGTTCCGCTTCTACCTTAGCTAATTCTGCTTCGAGTTCGGAAGCAAGTTTCTGAAGTTCAGGAATTACTGTTTCTTCAAGGCATGCAAGGATTCCATCTAAATTTTTGATGATGTCTGCTCTTCCGCCTTCGTTGTAATTCTTAGCTGCTTCAAGTGCTGCAAGCGCTTCTGTGATAACCACTTCATCAACACCATATTCTCTTGCAATTGCAACTGTGTTTTCTACAACATTTTCATCTGTAACAAATGCTACTACTAATGCAGCATATCCTTCAAGTTCTGGATATTCTTCTAAAAGTGCAGCAAATTCTTCAGATGTGTAAATTGTGTTTAATACATTTGCAGTTGTATCTGCAACTGTATTCTTGAGCTCTTCGTCTGCATAGATATCAGCAACGATATCTTCAATCTGGCTCACAATCGCTTCAGCAGATGGCAAATCTGCTGCTTCGTTTTTTGCAGCGAATACTGTTCCGCATGTTCCAAGTACCATTGTAAGTACAAGTACTAATGCTGTTACAGAACGCCACATGTTGTTCAGCATTTTTTTCATACTCAACCTCCCTAGATTATGTTGGGGTGCCATCCCAATTTTTTTGCGACATATGGGCAAAATACTGAGAAACACTCTCTCCCCTCGCCCACAAGGCAGAATGTATCTGCAAGATGACATACTTATGGCATAGCAAATCCATTCTTATCTTTTAAATTGTAATCCCTTTCCAATAAAAAGTCAACCTGTTAATTTGCAAATAAACTCAATTTAATTGTCCATTTTTTCATACATACTGTCCATAAAAAGAACAAAATAGGATGGAACTGCTTCCATCCTATCTACATGTTGTATTACGCTCTTATTTATCGAGTTTAGTATAATCGAAGTTTACGTACTCGTCTTCCAATGTACGATAGTCGTTCTTACCCATACCTGTAAGAGGAATCTCATCAATGGAAATAACTGCTACCGGCTTGCCACGTTCTTCCACATGTTTGTCGCAGTATTCGAAGATTTCCTTACATAATTCATCTCGGTCTACCCCATCTGCAGCTTCGATGATGGTAAGAGGATACTGTCCCTGGCTGTGGCCGCGGTCGTTGACACCGATGGTTACACAGTTACGTACATAAGCATGCTCGGATACCATGCTTTCTAAGTTTACAGGGAATACTTTGTGTCCGTCAAAACGTGTGATCATACGTTTTACACGGCCTTTGATGTATACGAAACCATCTTCATCCATGTAACCGATATCACCGGAATGAATCCATACTTGTCCGTCTTCATGTTCTCTCATGACGTTTGCTGTTTCTTCCGGTCTGTTGAAGTAACCTTTCATTACAGACGGACCTGTCACACATACTTCACCGTGCTGGTTATAGCCAAGTTCTTCCCCTGTCTCAGGATCAAAGATACCGATGGTTGTTGTAAGAGAAGGAATACCTACACTGAAACGTTTGTATCTGTCATTTACACAGAAGGATGCTGCCGCAGATAACTCGGACATGCCATATCCCTGTGCAAGAGGATATTTGATATTATGGTCTTTCATGAACTGATTTAACTTGTTCTCAAGACCTTCGTTCATGGTATCGCCGCCAGAGCCAAGTGTGATAATGAAGGATAAATCCATGTTTTTCACTTCTTTACTATTCATTAAAAGCTCATAGAAGGCAGGTGTACTGATCATATGTTCCGGACGGAACTGTTTGATTAATTTACCGAACTGTGTTGGCTCGAATTTTGGAATTGGTACCAGTTCACACCCAAGGCATAATGGCATATGCATGCCGCATACCATTCCGTATGTGGAGAATACAGGGATAATTCCAAGGAAACGGTCACCTGGTGTATATACGAGACCACAGTATTTGAAATTGATAACTACAGAGTTCATGCTGTCGTTTGTAAGCATAACGCCTTTTGGGAAACCTGTTGTTCCGCCTGTATAAGCAATTGCTACAAGGGCATCTCCAACATATGGAACTTCTTTGGCTTTTGTATGTTCACCGCCTTTAATAAAGCTCTTCCATCTGATTACTTTTCCGCCGTAATCCACGTCTGCTTTCATCTTTGCTTTCATTGCAACTTTTGCTACAAATAATAGAGAGTCTGTTGCAGACTGAACAATCACGTGATCCTGTTTGATTGTGTTCATGATCTTACGTACCTTTGGATATGCAAGGTCAATTGTCACAAGAATTCTGGAGCCGGATTCTTTTACCATGCGGCTGATACTCTTTGTATCCATACGAGGGTCAATCATATTCGCTGCTGCACCAATTTTATTCAGGGCATATACAGCAACAATACACTCAGGTACTGCAACGGATAAAAAAGATACGATATCCCCTTTTTTTACACCGAGAGCGACAAATGCATTAGCTGCTGCATCAATGCGTTTGAACAGTTCTTCCCATGTAATGTTCTTTCCATAATAATGGATCGCTGTATGTTTTAAATGTCCACGATTCTCATACTTTAAATAAGAATAAATTGTTCTCTTTGGAATCTCCACATGGGCGGATTCCTTTGGAAGGTATTTCATCCACGCTTTTTCCTGTGAAGGTGTTAATTTCTGATTGGACATCTTCTTGTCATCCTCTACTTTCTTTGTTGTACATTATATATCAATAGTTTTCTTCTGCTTTTCAATATAGAGACTCCCCTCTATCATAGCCTCCTTCATTCTATCAGCTTTTGTTGAGATGTCAAGTTGCTATATGACAGTTTTTCTGTACTTTTTTCGGTACATTTTGTTACATTTTTCATCGGTAGAGAATTTTCCCTGTCAAACAAAACAGGGGTGCTTTAGCAAATGTCTAAACTTAATGACATTTGCTAAAACACCCCGTTCATATATTCTTATATTGTCTTCTTAGAATCTCATCTTATCTTCAAAGTAAGCTTTGAGGTCTTCAATCTTCACTCTTTCCTGTGCCATTGTGTCACGGTCACGTACTGTTACTGCACCGTCTTCTTCGGATTCGAAGTCATATGTGATACAGAATGGAGTTCCGATTTCATCCTGTCTTCTGTAACGTTTACCGATGTTTCCTCTGTCGTCGAATTCACAGTTGTAGTACTTGGAGAGTTCCATGTAGATCTTCTCTGCTCCTTCGTTTAATTTCTTGGAAAGTGGAAGGACACCGATCTTAACTGGTGCAAGTGCAGGATGGAAGTGAAGAACGGTACGAACATCGCCGCCTTCTAATTCTTCTTCATCGTATGCTGCACAAAGGAATGCAAGTGTTACACGGTCTGCACCAAGGGATGGTTCTACTACGTAAGGAACGTATTTTTCTTTCTTCGCATCATCGAAATAGGACATATCCTGACCGGATGTGTTCTGATGCTGTGTTAAGTCGTAATCTGTACGGTCTGCAATACCCCAGAGCTCGCCCCATCCGAATGGGAATAAGAATTCGATATCTGTTGTTGCTTTGGAGTAGAAGGATAATTCATCCTGATCATGGTCACGGAGTCTCATCTCGTCTTCTTTGATGCCTAAAGACTGTAACCAGTTGATACAGAATGTTCTCCAGTACTGGAACCATTCAAGGTCTGTATCAGGTTCACAAAAGAATTCAAGTTCCATCTGTTCAAATTCTCTTGTACGGAATGTGAAGTTACCCGGTGTGATCTCGTTACGGAAGGATTTACCAATCTGTGCAATACCAAATGGAATCTTCTTACGGGATGTTCTCTGTACGTTCTTGAAGTTTACGAAAATACCCTGAGCTGTTTCAGGTCTTAAATATACTGTATTTTTAGCATCTTCTGTTACACCTTGGAATGTTTTGAACATAAGGTTAAACTGTCTGATGTCTGTGAAGTCATGAGCACCGCATGTTGGACATGGAATCTTGTTATCTGTGATGAATTTCATCATTTCTTCTGTTGTCCAGCCGTCAACGGAAGATTCTAATGTGATACCATTGTCTTTTGCGTAGTCTTCAATAATCTTGTCTGCACGGAAACGTTCGTGGCAGTCACGGCAGTCCATTAATGGGTCGGAGAATCCGCCAAGATGTCCGGATGCTACCCATGTCTGAGGGTTCATAAGGATGGCACAGTCAACACCAACATTGTATGGGCTTTCCTGTACGAATTTCTGCCACCATGCTTTCTTTACGTTGTTCTTAAGTTCAACACCTAAGTTACCGTAATCCCATGTGTTAGCAAGTCCGCCATAGATTTCAGAACCTGGATATACAAATCCTCTGGCTTTGGCAAGTGCTACGATTTTTTCCATTGTTTTTTCCATTGTTTTGTCTCCTTTTCCTGCGGCTTATATGGTTTTATAAGACGCTTTTTTAAATTCATCCTATATGGTTTTATAGGACGTATTATTTTGAATTTCACAAATTACAGTGATAAATCATATTCTATACTGTTTTGTTGCTTTTTTCAATAGAAATTTATAATTTTAGGACAATTGAGGGGATGATGGAGTGATTTAGACTGGCAAGAGCTCACTTTCAAGGTGCTGGAGGGTGCAGAGAGCAAAAGTGTTAGCTGGTACCCGGGAATCCCGATTGGGGCTAGCTTAATGAGAACTTGTGGATACAGAGTGCAAAAGAGTTTGCCGGTACCCAGAAGTTACCGGCTAGAGCTTGTTTTTTGGAAAGCGGTGGGCACAGAGAGCAAAAGTGTTGACTGGTACCCGCAAAAGTTGAAGACATACGGGTACCCGGGAAAGATTTTATTGTCAGTATATTTGCCGGATATAAAATAACGTTTTTTTGGCTAAAAATCAAAGTTTTCTGGGTACAGCAGATACATTTATTTGTCAGTACCCGACAAGAAGAGATTACCAAGGAACTTGTGGGTACAGGGAGCAAAAGAGTCTGTCGATACCCACAAGCCACCAACTGATTCTCGCTTACGAAGTCTTGCGGGTACAGGGAGCAAAAGAGTCTCTCGATACCCAGGAACCCGCGGCATCTCTCAGTCTCCAGGAACCCGCGGCATCTCTCAGTCCCCAGGAACCCGCAGCATCTCTCAGTCCCCAGGAACCCGCAGCATCGGCTATCCTTCCAGAACCTCTATCATCTCCAAAGACTTAAAATCTCCCTGAAGATGCCTTCCAAGAAACTCCTTACTGATTCTCATCAGCCGCTCCAGAACTTTGTCTGATACTACAAAAGAGAATACTTTCTCTATGGGCGTAGAGATAATGTACTGAAGTGTATAGAGGCAGGAATCCACCAGCCACACGGAATCGATGGCATGGCGCCAGCACTTGTTACAGATAACACCGCCTCGAAGTGCGGAAAAATGGGTCAGTTCCTCTGTGCTGCCGCACAGACTGCACTGAAATACCTGCATCCCCTCTCCAAAGCAGGTAAGCAAGCGGATCTCGTAGATACAGCGGATAAGTTTTGCAGGAACAATCCCCTTCTCAAGAACACGAAGGCTCTGATAAAGAAGCTTAAGAATCTGGCGCTCGTCATTATTCTCTCTGGTCAGATAAGAAGCCAGCTCCAGAAAATATGTACCATAAGCCACCTTCAGCAAATCTTTCTTAAGTTCTGCAAAGTAGTTCTCCACTTCTACCCCTAATAATGTGTAGGAATTCTTTCCCGGATAGAGAGTGAAGGTACCAAAAGTCATAGGCTGGCTCACACCGGAAAGCATACTATTCGGTTTTTTTGCGCCTCTGGCGAATGCACTGATCTTGCCTTTCTCCAAGGTGAGAATGACTACTCTTCTGTCGTACTCTCCGATGGGGGACTGGGCTAAAACTATGCCTCTGACTTTGATTTGTTCTTTCATATCCGCTCCGTTCTCAATAATTACTTAAATTAGGTACATTTCATGCAGCGAAAATTTCCACGACTCATTTTCTAGATTTCCTTCTTATCATACCCGTAATTCTTAATAAGGAAGTCGCTGTCTCTCCAGTTCTTCTTCACTTTCACCCAGAGTTTTAAATTTACCTTCATGTCGAGAAGATTCTCCATCTCTGTACGTGCCTGGGAACCAATCTTCTTAAGCATAACGCCCTGTTTGCCGATGATAATGCCTTTATGAGAATCACGTTCACAGATAATAGTAGCATCAATGTCTACAATGCGTCCGCCCGGACGCACTTTCATAATATCGATGACAACGGCGATTCCGTGTGGAATCTCCTGGGAGAGAAGGCGGAGTGCTTTCTCGCGGATAAGTTCTGCAACGATCTGGCGTTCCGGCTGGTCTGTGATGGTGTCTTCATCGTAGTACTGAGGTCCTTCTTCCAGATATTTGAAGAGGCAGTTAATCAATTCCTGCTTATTCTTTCCTGTCATAGCAGAAACCGGAACAATGTCTGCAAAGTTATAAACATCTTTGTATTTCATAATGCACTGTACCAGTTCTTCGTCTGTTACAGTGTCGATCTTGTTGATGACAAGGATGACCGGTGTTTTGATGGTCTGAAGTTTTTCGATGATATACTGCTCTCCCGCACCGATAAATGTACTTGGTTCTACAAGCCACATGATAACATCTACCTCTTTTAAAGTACGCTCAGCAACGTTTAACATATAGTCGCCAAGTTTATTTTTGGCTTTATTGATGCCGGGGGTGTCAAGGAAGATGATCTGGCCGTCTTCACATGTGTACACGGTCTGAATGCGGTTACGTGTTGTCTGTGGTTTATTGGATGTGATGGCAATCTTCTGCCCGATGAGCTGATTCATCAGTGTGGACTTGCCAACATTTGGTCTGCCGATTAATGTGACAAACCCGGATTTAAAAATGTTCTTCATTCTATTCCTTTCTTTCTCTATCATTTTGACTGCCGAAAAAGTTCTCTTCTTCGACAGTCAAATTTCAAATCAGTTATTAAAAAATGCTTTTCAGTTCTTTAAAGAGTTCTCTCTCTTCTTCCAGTTTGTTTTCATTTCCGATGACACAGATAATATTATCCTCAAATGCCGCCTTAATCAACGGTGCAAGACTGCGGATGGTCTCTGGGGTACAGGTGAGAAGTTCGTCTCTTTCCTTCTGGACAAGCTTTGTTGTCACGCCCATGAGCCATGCCCTGAACATCTGCATGCCCTTTGCAGGGGCTTCCACAGGAGCATCCATATTGCCGATGGCACCGATGATATATTTGGTCATGTCACGCTCATCTGCTGTAAAGTTCTCAACAAATTTCCATGCGTTTTTGTATACATCAAGAGTCGCGGAAAGGTTCGGATCACGGTAGGATGTAAAGTATGCGTTTCCAAGACGTGTAAATCCGCACATGCAGCCGTAGGCGCCGCCTTTCACACGGATGTTTTGCCACAAATAATCAAAAGAAAACATCATGTGAAGTGCTTTTAATGCACCGTGGTAGGAGAATCCTTTCTCAAGGAAATTGCCGGCTTTGGCATTGTACTGAACTTTGCTGGATGTCTTGAAGCCTTCGTTCTTTACGATTGGTGTCCTGCTAGCACTTGCTTCTTCAGCAGCTGCACAAGAGTCAGCCGGAACATCTGCTGTATTATCCCCGCAGTCTTCCGCTTCTTCATAGAACACTTCATAGAGTCCTTCCACTTCTTTTGTGAGAAGTTCCATCGGTATCTCGTCTGCAGTATAGCTGATCATCAGGTTGTTCTTTGTAAAAATCATCTCACGGACTTTTAAGAGTCCTGCTGCCAGACTTTCATATCTTTCTTCGAAGTTTTCTTCCAGATCTTTGATGAACTCATAGAAGTCAATGCCGTCCATCATTTCCTTGGCCAGAGCAGACTGGCTGAAGTAGGAAAGGGCGCGGTTGGCTGCTGCCGCATGGCCGGCCTGATTGTTTCTCTGCTGAAGATTGTTCTTCATCTGAGAGATGATTTCTCTTAAACGTTCTTTATCTGTAATATGGGACTTGAAAATAATCTCTTTCGTCATGGTAAACAGGTTAGCGATCTGGTCGTAAAGACCTTTTGCACCTACTTCAAAAAGACCAAGGAAGCTTCCCTCTTCCTCTTTTAATGGAATAATCTCTGTATCAGTGCCCCATCCGCCCATGTTTAAGTTGATCTCTGTTGTCAGTTCCTGATAAGTGAAGTGATCTGTATCAACGAGACGGTATACGTTAGCAAGCATGGCAGCATAAGGAAGCATGCGGAATGGAAGATTTTTAAGAGAAAATGCCAGTTTCAGATAGGCGATTCCGTTGGTAAATTCATTCACATAGATAACCGGCGCACCTGCTGCCTCCAGTTTCTCATATGCGATCGGTTCTGTCTTTTTCTCAATATCATCAATGGAAAGAAGAGGAATCTTCTCAATGTCTTCTTTTCTGGACGGTTCGTCCTGATAAATTCGGAGTGCTTCTGCTTTTTTGATGATTTCTTCTTTTTCTTCATCAGAAAGGCCTGCCTTGTATGCAGCAAGCTTTTCTTTTATTTTCTCTTCCATGGCACCTGTCAGGCCTTTTTCAGGCTCAATCATGACAAATGCTTTGTGATTATTGTCAAGGAAGTACTTCTGAATCAGGGATTCGAAATAACCTGTGCCGATTCTTTCTTTTAAAATAGAGAATACCTTTCCTGTGTGGATATGAATAAATGGCTTCTCATCATCGTATAACCAGCTGTCATACATCTGAAGACCGTAGATGAGTCCTTTTGGATAACGGCCAAAATTACTTTCTTTGTATTTGAATTCAAAGTAGTTGATGGCCGCGCGGAGCACTTTCTCATCTAATCCCTCTTTTACTGCTTTCGCAAATTCTTCTTCTAAAAGTTTAATGAATCTGTCCTGCTCTTCCGGATTGGAATTGTTCACGATAACAGAAAATACAGGCTGCTGGATTCCGTTGTCATAGCTGTGGTATAAATCCTTGCCGATCTTGGCATCTAAGAGCGCTTTCTTGATCTGAGCTCCCGGCATGCCAAAGAGCACATAACCAAGAATCTGGAAGGCAAGATAGAGTTCTCTGTCTAAACTGTCGCCGACAACTACGTTATAGCTTAAAAATGTATTGTCTTTCTCATTCTCTTCTTCTGAGATGGAATACACATCCTTTAAATACACAGGCTGGTCAAATGGCTTCTGGAAAGGAATGTCTGCATTTACCTCAAGATAATCGAAATGGCTCAGATATTCTTCATCAATGAATGCCAGTTCTTTATCAACGTCCATATCACCGTAAAGGTATATATAACTGTTGGATGGATGATAATATTTCTTATGGAAGGCAATGAAATCTTCCTGGGTAAGATTTGGAATAAAATCAGGGTCACCGCCGGACTCACAGCCGTAAGCCGTATCCGGAAGAAGGGCATCCTGGATCCTTCTTGCAAGAATGTCATCACCGGATGAGAATACACCTTTCATCTCATTATATACAACACCGTTATAAGTCAGTTCTCCATCCATGGAATCAAGCTCATAGTGCCAGCCTTCCTGCATAAGGATCTTCGGTTCTTTATAAATATTCGGATATAAAACCGCATCCAGATACACATGCATCATGTTGTGAAAGTCTGTGTCATTACAGCTTGCTACCGGATATACAGTCTTATCCGGATAGGTCATAGCATTTAAAAATGTGTTAAGACTTCCTTTTACCAATTCTACAAATGGATCTTTTAATGGAAAGTTCTTAGAACCACAGAGAACAGAGTGCTCCAGAATATGAGGCACGCCCGTATCATCTGACGGCGGTGTTTTAAAACCGATATTAAATACTTTATTCTTATCTTCGCTTGTGACAACAACCACTCTGGCTTTTGTCTTACTATGTCTCAAAAGATATCCTGTGCCGTTCATCTCAGGCAGGAATTCTTCTTTTTCCAAAAAATAAGTTCCTTTATTAATAACATCAAACATAGATATTCTCCTCTTTTATCATTTATTTATGCCGGTTCTTTTGATTCAAATTTTGTCCGAAAGACTCGGCTAAGGAAGCCTCTTCCATCAAATATCCGGTCATTTTCAGTACATGCTGCAAGGCAACAGTACTCCAATATAATCATTTTTATATTGTAACATAAGACTAAAAAAATACAACTCCTTAACCGCCATAAGTTTCCAACATAATTTGACTCCTGCTGTTCATAATAATAACACGCTCAGCAATCAAGCAGGGCAGACACTTACGAAAATGGAGGTAACAGTGATGTCAAACAATTCTAGTGGAAGCAACCGTAACCGTGTGGAAGTACCAGAGGCAAAAGGTGCTATGGACAGATTCAAAATGGAAGTGGCAAACGACCTTGGCGTAGACTTAAAAAAAGGCTACAATGGTAACCTCACAACAAAACAGACTGGTTCCATTGGCGGTGAGATGGTTCGTCGAATGATCAAACGCCAGGAAGAACAGATGGCAAACAGCGATAACTCCGGCAGCATGTCTGAATAGTTCTTTGGAGCAAAAAAAGTACTGTTGTAAGACAGCGATTTCTTAAGGAAAAGAAAATGGGTTCGAAAACCACAGGCCGCATCAATCGTGACCACATGGTTTTTGAACCCATATTTCTTTTTATGAAAATTTTTTTAAATCTGAGAAACAGTGAGAATCGTCTCTATTCTTCCACAGATTCCTTTAATACCAGATCTCCATTCTTCTGATATACATAGACCGGAGACTTCCATAAGACCGGTCTCTGGTCTGTCTTGCTTCTCTGTACAATATAGACCTCGTCTCCTGCTTCCAAAGTCCCGCCTTTCCAGCGCATCAGAAGTCTTCCCATAAATTCTGCTTCCACCTTTTTGCCATTGACATAAAGATCTGTATATGGAGTAAAACCATCCCCTGTAATATAGAGCTTCTCCTGGTCCGGCGTCAGGTTTGCCGTTCCGATGATGATGTCTTTTACCCCAAAGACCATGTCTGTAGGCTGAAACCGTCCTCCGTATCCATAGGAATAATTACTTCCATAGAGAAGATCATACTGAAGAAGCTTCATATTATCCTGATAGGAGAAAGATTCCCGGCTGGTCTGATGATAACGGTTCATCACACCGGTATGAATTCCAAGGCTTGTGAGTACTTTGGAATAGAGCTGATAAGCCTGTAAGTTCTCATCATTTTTCTCAAGTCCCATATTGTTCCAGATAAAGTACTCTGTCTCAAACTTGGTTCCCCGGCTCATATCTTCTGTCTCAATCTCCAGGCTGGGAAGATGATCGCCAAAGACAACAAGTACCGTATCTTCTTTTCTCTTTTCCAGAGAATCAATAAGTTCTTTTAAGAATTCGTCCATCTCATTTAACTGGGATGCATAGTAGGAATATTGATAATCAAAGTTTTCGGATTTGGATCCAGTCACCCGGATCCGGTTAGAAGCAACCGGTTCCTCCGGATAATCTCCGTGTCCCTGAACAGATACCGTATAGATAAAGTCCTGGGTCTCTGTGGAATCTAAAGCCTGTCCAATGTATTTGGTCAGAATCTTGTCTTTTACCCAGTTGGTCTCTGTCATCTCCGTAATGGTCATCATCTCCATAGTGGTAAAAGTATCAAAGCCCAGATTTGCATAGACATAATCCCTGTCATAAAAAGAAGCATTGTTATTATGAATGGCGTGTGTCCTGTATCCCTCTTCTTTCAGCACGTAACAGATACTCTCACTTGTGTGTTCCTGTAAAATGCTCTTAAACGGATATTCTCCTGCTCCAAAAAAGTCCTTGTTCATGCCTGTCATAATCTCGAATTCCGTATTGACCGTTCCTGCACCGTAGGTCGGCATGGATACAAAACCGGAGCTGTATTTTTCCATCATCTGACGGAAAAATGGAATGGGATCTTCTGAAAAATTCAGATTCTTCATCCTTGTTACATCAAAAAAGGACTCCAGCTGAACAAATATAATGTTCGGCGTCTGCTGTTCCTCTTTTTCTAATTCATCCTGTTTTTTATCGATTTGGTCCATCAAACGATTCACACGGTTGACAGAATAATTGATGGGACGATCGATTCCATTGTCAAACAGAGTCACAACAAAACAATAGGGTGTTCCATAATCTCTGTAAGCCAGTCTAATATTGGAAAACTTATCTTCCAGAATGCCATGTTCGATTCCATACTTTGTGGAGCATACAAAAAGCAGCAGCATTCCGGCCAGACATAAGATTCTTCTTGGCATGGTTATCCTTTTTTCTGATATTGGACAATAGAGAAACAGACATACCAGCAGCACAATCAATCCAATCAGCAGGATTCCTACCAGACAGATCTGCAATGGAGTCAGATAATTGCTGATAATCGGCAGAACGGATTTAAGCAGGGCAATATCTACAGCGGAAAAAGGTGTATTCCGATAGCCAAGCATAATTCCGTTGGTAATTCCAATGACAAGCCAAATGCTGGACATAAAAATATAAACAAATACTTTTCTTTTTATAAAAAATACAGGAACAAAGGTCAGAAAAAGGATTACACAGTTATAGCAGAAAATCCATGTTTTGTTCTCCAGAAATACCAGAAACAAAGAGACAGAACGCCAGTCGCAGATTTCAAGAATCACCTCAAGAACCACAGCCAGAATCCCGCACATGACAATGTCCGGAAGGACTCCTGCCTTAATTCTGTCAATAATCGAATTGATCTTTTTCTTATTCCCCATTAATGAATCACCTTCTCGTCAACAAGCTTTGCCTGAACAACCCTTCTGCCAGTCTCAGTGTCAGAAGTACAGGTAGAAAGAGTAAGCAGCTTGTCATCTGCTGTTACTGAAACACCCGTATTGTAAATCGCATCTATCTTGGTGCGTTTTGCAATATAGTTATTAAAACTGTCTTCGGATCCAAATTCCAAAGTATACACATCGCTTGCCGCTTCTGTAATGCTGACGGAGAAAATCTCGTATTTGGCGGCCGTATCTTCTTTTATGATCCAGATAAACGGATGGCTTTCCCAATATTCTTTCTTTTCAAACTTTCTAAGAGAGCCGAACATCGTACCGTTTTTCATATTGTGACCGTGAAGAACCGTATTGTCAGAGTTATAATCTGACTGATTGGCTGCATCCATAAAGATTGCTCCACATGCATTTTTCGTCTTGTCAAAGGTATGTGTCAGGTAATAGTCATTGTCGCTTCCCTGTACGATGGGATACTGAATCTTTGTATCCGGGATATAAAGCCAGCCAACCAGATCATCGTTCATCTCTTTCAAAGCTGCCCAATCTATCACAGGAATAGGCAATGCTTCCTGACTCTCTTCATCCCTGACAACAGCAGTAGTTATCACTTTATCCAGAATCGCCTCATAGTTCGCTTCTCCTTCCCGGTACTCTATCAGCGCTGAAACAAGCTTCCAGCCGGCCCCTAGAAAAACAGCCAGACATGCTACCAGCATGATATTGAGAAATGCATTTTTCACTGCGGATTTCTTCCCGGATTTTGGTTCTTTAATTTTAGCCTGCATATATTATCTTCTCACTTTCGTCCCTTTTCCATCTCTCACTGCCAGTTTCAATTTTTTTAAATCCAGCTCTTTTTCTTTGTAAAGAATCACCGGATTCTCCATCTTTTCAGGGAAATAGATCTCCTGAACCTCATCTCCATCTGTCAGTTTCATCCCCCTTACACCTACAGCACTCTTTTTCTTTACAGATATCTGTTCCATCGGAAAACGGAGGAAATAACCGTCCCGGCTTTTAAGGACGACCGTATCTTCCCCGGTATAAGCCATGGCCGGAAAATGAAGCACTGCTAATACCTTATCCCCGTCATTCAGTTTGGTTGCGGCAATGGTACGTTTGCTTACAATAAATTCATCGGATTCTACCATCTTCATCATGGCATGCTCTGTCACAAAGAGAAGCCAGTTGCCTGCAAGCTCTCTGGAAGGCACCAGGGCCACAATAGATTCTTTGGAACTGTCAAAATTACAAAGATTATCTACAGGAGTTCCTTTATCACGAAGCTTGCCCATAGGCACATCGGACAGCTTCAGCTGGTGCATATTGCCTTCTTTTGTGAAAATGCATATTTTGTCAAAATTGCTGCATGGAATGAGGTATTTTTCTTCTTTTTCCACAGTCTCTCTGTTACGTTCCATGGTGGCTTCATCGATGGCTCTTACATAGCCGAAACGGTCCATCAGGAAATAAATCTTTTGTTCTTCCACCGGTTTTTCCACAACCACTGCTTCTTTGGCATTGGTGATTACTGTCTTTCTCGGAAGGGCATATTCTTTTTTGATTCTATCCAAATCTTTCTTGATCACTCTCGCCATGGCATCCGGATTGGTCAGAATATCCTGATAACGCTCAATGCGGGCAAGAATCTCTTCGTATTCTTTGTTTAGTGCAAGAATTTCCAGTCCAATTAAACGGTACAGACGCATCTCAAGGATGGCTGTTGCCTGACGTTCTGTAAAACGAAGCCCGGAAGCTGCTTCTTTGGACTTCTTCGTCTTAAAGTTAATATTGCCCGTTTCACCATTTACAAGACAGTTCTTTACTTCTTTGATATTTTTGCTGCCTCGAATAATCTCAATAATCAGATCAATAATGTCACATGCCTTGATGAGACCTTCTTTAATCTCTTTTTGTTCCAGTTCTTTATTTAAAAGAGTGGTATATTTTCTCTGGTTGATTTGATACTGAAATCTCATGTGATGAGCGATGATGTCTTTTAAGCTTAATGTCTCCGGACGTCCATTGGCGATGGCTAACATATTCACGCCAAATGTGTCTTCCAGTTTCGTCTTTTTATAAAGAAGATTCTTGAGTGCCTCCACATCTGCATTCTTTTTAAGTTCCAGTACGATGCGGATTCCTTCCTTGGATGATTCGTTAGATACATCCACAATGTCTGAGGTCTGTCTTGACTCAATGAGTCCGAATACATCACTGATGAATTTACCGATACCGGCTCCAATCATGGTATACGGAATCTCACTGATGACAAGACGGTCTCTGTCACTCTTTCTCTTCCCCTGTTCTAATTCCACCTTACCTCTGACACGGATCTTGCCCGTTCCGGTTTCGTAAATCTCAAGAAGATCTTTCTGATTCACCACAAGACCGCCTGTTGGGAAATCGGGACCCTGGACATAGTCCATCAATTCCTTTACTGTTATGTCCGGATTGTCCATATAGGCCTTCATGGCATCAATGACTTCTGCCAGGTCGTGGGGCGGAATGCTGGTTGTCATACCGACTGCGATTCCTTCTGCTCCATTGATCAGAAGGTTCGGTACTCTTACAGGAAGAACCTCCGGTTCTTTCTCTGTCTCATCAAAGTTGGGTACAAAGTCAACTACATCTTTATCTAAATCGGACAGATATACGTCCTGGGTGAATTTCTTTAATTTGGCCTCTGTGTATCGCATGGCTGCAGCTCCGTCTCCCTCGATGGAGCCGAAGTTTCCATGACCATCAACTAAGGCCATGCCTTTTTTAAAGTCCTGTTCCAGAACAACCAATGCCTCGTAGATGGAACTATCACCATGTGGGTGGTATTTACCCATGGTATCCCCTACAATACGGGCGGACTTTCTGTGAGGCTTATCATGATTTAAACCAAGCTCGTTCATGGCAAAGAGCACTCGTCTCTGTACCGGTTTTAATCCGTCACGGACATCCGGCAGTGCTCTCTGGCAGATGACGCTCATGGCATAATCAATATATGATTTTTGCATCAGGTCAGAATATTCTGCCTTTACAATCTGTTCTGCCATAGTATCCTCCTGTTCTTTCTTGTTCCCTTAATGCCGTGGATTGCTCCACAGCTTCGTTGCTCTCCTTTGGCATTACACGTCTATATCTGCTTCTTTCGCGTGTTCATAAATAAATTCTCTTCGAGGAGGTACTTCTGTTCCCATGAGAATGGCTGTAATCTCAGATGCAGCACGGGCGTCTTCAATCTCCACCTGCTTTAAGATGCGGGTCTCCGGATTTAAGGTTGTCTCCCAGAGCTGTTCCGCGTCCATCTCGCCAAGGCCCTTGAAACGCTGAAGAATAAAAGAACCTTTGTGAGTCTTGCGGTACTGTTCTAAGGCTTTATCATCATAGAGATATTCTTCCGGTCCTCTCTTTGGAATGGCCTTATAAAGAGGCGGATTAGCCACATAGACATGACCGTGGGTAATCAGTTCCGGCATGAAACGATAGAAGAATGTAAGGAGCAGTGTTGCAATGTGGGCTCCGTCCACGTCCGCATCGGTCATGATAATAATCTTGTTATATCTTAATTTGCTGATATCAAAGTCGTTGCCAAATCCTTCAGAGAAACCACAGCCAAAAGTATGGATCATAGTCTTGATTTCTGCATTGCCGAGCACCTTGTCCATGGTGGCCTTCTCTACGTTCAAAATCTTACCGCGGATCGGAAGAATGGCCTGATACTTACGGTTTCTGGCTGTCTTTGCGGAACCGCCCGCAGAGTCGCCCTCTACGATAAAGATCTCGCACTCTTCCGGTTTTCTGCTCTCGCAGTTGGCCAGTTTGCCGTTGGTATCACAGGAAAACTTAGGTTTCACAAGAAGGTTGGTTCTTGCTTTCTCTTCTGCTTTTCTGATTTTGGCAGACTTTTCCGCACAGGAGAGAACCTTCTTTAAAGTCTCCAGATTACGGTCAAAATAGAGCACCATCTCTTCTGCTGTCACATCGCCCACCGTCTTACCCGCATCCGGGTTATCAAGCTTTGTCTTTGTCTGACCTTCGAATCTCGGATCCGGATGCTTCACAGCAATCACTGCCATCATGCCGTTACGAATGTCCGCACCGGTAAAATTGGCATCCTTTTCTTTTAAGATTCCAAGTTCCCTTGCATACTGATTCATTACAACTGTAAAACGGGTCTTAAATCCGGTCAGGTGGGTGCCGCCTTCCATTGTATAAATATTGTTACAGAATCCCATGATATTCTCCTGGAAATCATCTGTATACTGGAGTGCCGCTTCTACCTCCATGCCGTCCTGTTTTCTCTTATAATAGATCACATCGCTGACATGCTGTTTCCCTTTATTCAGTTCTTTCACATAGGCAATAAGACCTTCCGGTTCATGAAACGTTACGTCTTCTTCTTCCTCTTCTCTCTCATTGACAAAATGAAGGGAAAGTTCCGGATTCAAATAAGCTGTTTCATGAAGTCTGTTCTTAATAGACGAAGCTTTAAAATAAGTCTTCTCAAAAATCTCTGCATCCGGAAGGAAGGTAACTTCCGTTCCTGTTCTTTTCTTCAGACAGGTGCCGATCACCTCAAGAGGTGCAACAGGTTTGCCCCTCTCATACATCTGCTGATGGACTTTGCCGTCTTTGTATATCTTCACTTCCAGCCATTCGGAAAGGGCATTTACAACAGATGCACCTACGCCGTGTAGACCGCCGGATATCTTATATCCGCCGTCACCGAATTTGCCGCCGGCATGCAGCATAGTAAATACTACTTCTACAGCCGGAAGTCCTGTTTTTTCGTTAATGCCGACGGGAATCCCTCGGCCGTTGTCTAATATTGTTACAGTTCCGTCATTATGAAGTGTTACATCAATCTGGCTGCAATGACCGGCAAGATGTTCATCTACCGCATTATCTACGATCTCGTAGATCAGATGATTGAGGCCTTTCGTGGAAACGCTGCCAATATACATACCGGGACGTTTTCTTACGGCTTCTAAGCCTTCTAAGACGGATATGCTGTTTGCGTCATAGGTTTGTGTGGACATTTTGTTCTCCTTGTATTGAGTTTCTGGCAACTTAAGTTACCAAAAAGTTCATAAAATTATTTTTCATTCCTTTACACTTACGTCAGTAAGATATTCTAGGGCTTGTAAAAGGAACGGCTGGATGTTGTTGTTCTTGAATGTTTCCGTAAAATCTCTAACTCGTTTCACATTATTTTCAATCGATATTGTTTATGTACTCAAACAAATCGATTTTACTATTGCGTTCCTTTTTCTTTGCCAAGAATATCTAAACTTCCTTCAGATATTCCAGAATGAAAAATAATTGTATAAACTTGGATGATGTGAAGTTGATTGCCAGAAACTTCAAGTAACAAAACATACGAAAAATGTCTGTTTCTATATAGTTCGTGTCCTATTTATATAGCTATCTCTTTACTAATAAAAGCACACCAAGTTTAATCCAAGATAGAGTTTCCCTGGTATAATAGTGGGGTTTCATAATAAGGGATGAGGATGTACCGATGGATTCCACATTCATAAATCCGGCCTTTTTTGCAAGGAAGGTTCCTCGCAATGTATGGAAATCGTTAGAGACAATCACAAAAACTTTTTTATTCAGAATCCTATCATGCGTCTCCATCCGGAGATTTGTTCCATTATTTTCCGGGGTTATGTTTATGGTTGAAATCTCTTTTTGCAAAATAATATTTTTTGCAAAGATGATATTCTCTTCCGTTGTTGTGGATCTGTCCTCCATTAAAAGTCTTGCTTCTTCTATCCCTAGTTTTATAAACTCCTGTTTCATGCAGGCTGCTTCTGTAATGTGCTCATCTCTTCCCTGACCACCGGTAAGTACAGCCTTTGTTGATGGATTGTCTCTCATGTATTCATAAGCTGCCGTGATACGGCTCAGAAGGGCTCTGGACGGAATGGTTCCATTCACATGGGCACCCAGGACAATGAGATAATCGGTGTTTTTTGATGGCTGTCTCTTCCCATGAGAAGATAGTACATATGCTGACAGAAGAAATGCTGCTGTTAGGATAAGCAGTATATACGGCAGCTGCTCTATACAAAAGACACGGATTGCAAAAAGATTCTCATCATAAAAGACTGTCATAATTCCATCCGGTCCTGCAAGGCTATGGTCTTTTGTAAACAGACCTAATACTGTCATAATACTTCCTATGAACGACCAGAACCATCCAAAAGCCGGAATTCGGCCGCAATGCATCCACAACAGGATAAAATATAAGAAAAAGAAGCCGCCAAGCCCCAGATATAGATAAGGTACTATTGCTGACATTGGTATATTTCCTCATTCACAAAGTAAATCTTATTTATATTTATATCTATACTTATTATCATACTATTGCAGCTGTACAAAAATCTGCACACTCCTAATAATAAACCTTTGCTTCTTCCAGTGCGGTCATCTGACCACCTTTTACTTCTATGATGCAGACGCAGCAGTTCTTATAATAGATGCCGCCCCAGAAATCTTTTAATTCACGTCCTACTACGTGAAGCATAATGGAACGGATAATGGCTGCATGGGCAACCACTGCCACATTTTCCACCGTTCCTTCTAAAGGAAGAACCTCTTCTTTTAAGAAGTTAAGGCCTCTTGCCTGTACTTCAAAAAATGTTTCTCCGCCTTCCATCGGAACAAACTGCTCCGGATGGATAAAGAAGTTATGGAGCGGATGGGATGCATCAGCTTTTGCCTGATTGATGTCGCTTCCCTCTCCCTCACCAAAATTGATCTCTTTCAGGCGGTCATCTGTCTCTACATCAATATGATTATTCTCTGCAATAAATTCTGCTGTTTTTTTGGCACGGACAAGGGGACTGGCAAAAATACGGTCGAATTTGATGTCCTTCATGCCTTCTGCTGTCTTTTCGGCAAGTTCAATGCCGTATTCATTTAATGGAATGTCCATCTGCCCCTGCATTTTGCGAAGATGATTCCACTCTGTCTCTCCGTGTCTGACTAAATATAATTTCATATCTATATTCCTGTTCTATGTATATTCGAATGATTGGTGTGATTTGATATTTCCAATACAAAGTGATTCAGAACTTCTTCTTTTTCTATTGAGCGGTACCGTCAATTCTTTCAATTACTTCGGAAAGCTTCATTCCATTGGAGCCTTTGATCAGAACTTTATCACCTTCTGTCAGGTGCCCCTTCAGAAATGCTGCAAGTTCTTCGTTGGATGTAAAATGCTCTGTATTACAGTCAGGATTTACTTCTTTTGCAGCCTTTATCATATATTCAGAAAGAGGTCCTACGCAATAGAGTTCGTTTACAGATGTCTGACCAAGATATGCGCCTACTTCTTCGTGGTAATCCTTTTCTTTCTCGCCAAGCTCCAGCATGTCAGCAAGAACTGCAATCTTTCTTCCATCCATGGAAGCAAGAACATTTAATGCCGCTTTCATGGAATCCGGGCTTGCATTATATGCATCTTCAATTAAAGTATAACCGTTGTATTTTACAATCTTCTGTCTCTGACCATGGAATGAGGTAAGAGCTGCTGCTGCCGCTTCAATGCTTACACCACTCTGATGACAGATACCAAGAGCCGCAAGAGCATTCTGAACATTGTGCATGCCCAGTACTCCAAGGCGGACCGGATAGGTTTCGCCGCCTTTGATTACAAGGTCAAAATTGGTTCCCTCTGTATCCTGTGTAATATTCATCGCTCTGTAATCACAGTTTTCACCCATTCCGTAAAAATAGGTGTCAAACTCAAGTTTTCCTGCGTATGGAGCAAGGAAAGAATCATCCCCGTTTAAGAAGACCTTGCCCCCTTCCTGAAGCCCTTTGACAATATCCATCTTTTCAAGGCAGATATTTTCCTGCGTTTTCAGATATTCAATATGGCATACGCCAATAATGGTAACTACTGCAATATTGGGACGGATCATAGTAGTCAAAGTTTCAATCTGTCCTCTCTCGCTCATACCAATTTCAAGAACAGCAATATCATCTTCCTTCGTCATTCTGGAAAGAGTCAAAGGCACACCAATCTGGCTGTTCTGGTTGCCGATTGTCTGGAAGACCTGTTTCTCACTGGCAAGAGCCCATGCAATCATCTCTCTTGTTGTAGTCTTACCAACGCTTCCTGTAACTGCAACTACCGGAAGATTCAGACGGTCCCTGTAAGCAGTTCCAATCTGCTGCATGGCTTTTACTGTATCGTCCACACGGATCCATGGCTTGTCAGAATCCATCTCGTCATGTTTGGAAGTCAAAGTAGCTCCGTTTAATTTAAGAGCTCCTTCGATAAAACGATGAGCGTCTACCTTTTCACCAATAATCGGCACAAAAAGATGATCCGGCTGTCCCTGTCTTGAGTCGATAGAGAAGCCCGTAATCTCCATGTCCGGATTGCCGCAGAGGAGTCTGCCGCCAGTTGCTTCTACGATATCTCTGATTGTTACGTGTTCCATATGTGTACCTTCTTTCAAAAATCAAAACTGACTTCTTTGCTTTCTATTTTTTATATCACTGATATTTCATTTATATCTTACATGAGAAAATACTTTCCCATATTGATACAAATAATCCATGATATTATAGCAGAAAGCAAAGAAAAAGAAAAGGAATTGTCATCTGAAATTTTTGTGACAATTCCTAAAAAAAGAGCCTGCATCGGTTTTTCGATGCAGACCCATCTTTTTCAATCTTATTAAGACTATGCTAATTTGCTTTTTGCAAGTTCTGCTAAAGCTGTGAAACCAGCTGCATCGTTGATAGCCATTTCAGAAAGCATTTTTCTGTTCACTTCAACACCAGCTAATTTTAAGCCGTGCATCATTTTGCTGTAAGATAAACCGTTCATACGAGCTGCAGCGTTGATACGTGCGATCCATAACTGTCTGAACTGACGTTTTCTTTCTTTACGTCCTGCGTAAGCGCTTGTTAAAGCTCTCATTACGGACTGTTTTGCTACTCTATACTGTTTGGAGCGTGCTCCTCTGTAACCTTTAGCTAATTTTAATGTTCTATTGTGTCTTTTTCTTGCGCCTAAAGCACCTTTAATTCTTGCCATCTTACAATTCCTCCTATAATTATTTCAGATTAAAGATATGGTAAAATCTTTTTCATGTTCTTAACGTTTGTGCAGTCTACGATTGCAGATTTTCTAAGATTTCTTTTTCTCTTAGGAGATTTTTTTGTTAAGATATGGCTTTTGTAAGCTTTGAATCTTTTTAATTTTCCTGTACCTGTTACTTTGAAGCGCTTTGCAGCTGCTCTGCTTGTTTTCATTTTTGGCATGATGGTATCCTCCTTGCTTGTTCCATTTATCAATTAATTTAACGTTTTTCTGTTAAAAACATTACTCTATTTAACGTTTTTCTGTTAAAAACATTACTCTATTTAACGTTTTTCTGTTAAAAACATTACCATGCTTCTGCCTTCCATCTTTGGAGCCTTATCAACGTTAGCTACATCGGAAAGCTTTTCTGCAAATTCATCTAAGATGATCTTGCTTGCATTCACATGGGCTAATTCACGTCCTCTGAATCGTAAGGAAACTTTAACTTTGTCACCTTTAGATAAGAACTTACGAGCCTGATTTACTTTTGTGTTCAGGTCGTTTACATCAATGTTTGGAGAAAGGCGAACTTCTTTGACTTCGATAGTCTTCTGTTTCTTCTTTGCTTCTTTCTCTTTACGGGCCAACTCATAACGATATTTTCCATAGTCGATAATCTTGCACACAGGTGGTTTCGCATTTGGTGCAATTTTCACCAGGTCAAGTTCTGCTTCTCTCGCACGCTTCATAGCTTCTTTCGCCGGCATAATACCAAGCTGGTCTCCATCTGGTCCAATAAGACGAACTTCCTTGTCTCTGATCTGTTCGTTAATCATTAAATCGCTAATAGTAGTGCACCTCCATCATAAAATCTCTCTAAGCTTTTACTCTCCCCTACAGGAATATTCTACATATCCTCATGATATGTACCCCGCAGCCCCTATCCAGAATTCGGACAAACGAAAAATCGGTGGACAGTTTCCTATCCACCGACATAAATGTTGTAGTCTATCTTTCATAAGACACTCTGAAAAAATCTCTGTAAATCTTTCTTCTGTCTGTCTTATCAAATTCGAGTCATACATCAAATATGAACCCAAGTCACTTCCTCGTGCTAAGGTGAGAGTGGATACTCTGCTTTCCTGTATGTATTGCTTTTCGCAACCTCAACTATAATACCATGCGAAACTGCTTATGTCAAGCAATATTTTCGAAGAAATTATAGTTTTTCAACGTTACTGATCATAGCACTTTTTGAGTCCTATGTCAAATCCATTCGTGGTAAATTCGATTAAATTCAATTAAATCCTCGTGGTAAATCGACTAAATCCCAAGGAACTTCTCCACTTCTTTTCTCATATCTTCTGTCTCACAGACTGTCTTATGAAGAACAGGAGCTGTACGGATGTCTTCGATTGCCTGAGGCACTTTCACACCGGAAATGCGGGACAGCTCGTCTACTAATTCGAAATCGCTCTTTTCGTCATAGGCAGGGTCGATGGCATTCATAACGCTTCTTGTAAATTTGTATGGGCTTGCTGTGGACGCAATAACAACAGGTGTTGTATCTGCAGTCTCTGCCACGTATTTCTTATAAACTTTGGCAGCGACTGCTGTATGGGTATCGATAATATATCCGGCATTGTCATATACTTCTTTAATCACCTGCGCTGTCTCAGCCTCTGTGGCATATCCGCCCCAGAAGTCGGAAAGTTCTGCTTTCATCTCGTCAGTAATCTCATATACGCCGGTCTCGGATAAGGATTTCATTAAGGCTTTGTTTGTTTCTCCGCTCTCTCCCGCAATTTTATAAATTAATCTCTCTAAGTTAGAGGAAATTAAAATGTCCATGGATGGAGAAGTAGTAAGAACAAATTCTCTGTTTCTGTCGTAACGGCCTGTCTCAAAGAAATCATATAATACTTTGTTATCATTGGATGCACAGATTAATTTGGCAATCGGCATACCCATTAACTTGGCATAGTATGCTGCAAGGATATTGCCAAAGTTACCCGTTGGAACGACTACATTCATCGGTTCGCCACAGGCTAATTCACCGTTCTTCACAAGTGTTCCGTATGCATATACATAGTAAGCAATCTGTGGAACGAGACGTCCGATATTGATGGAGTTGGCAGAGGAGAACTGGTATCCTGCTTCTGCTAAAATGTCACCAAATGCTGCATCGGAGAACATCTTTTTCACACCTGTCTGGGCATCGTCAAAGTTTCCTGTAATACCGATGACATGTGTGTTAGCGCCTCTTTGAGTTACCATCTGTTTTTCCTGAATCGGACTTACGCCGTTCTTTGGATAGAATACGATAATCTTTGTTCCCGGTACATCCGCAAAACCTGCAAGGGCCGCTTTTCCTGTATCGCCGGATGTGGCGGTGAGAATAACGATCTCGTTCTTCACATTGTTCTTCTTTGCGGATGTTGTCAAAAGATAAGGCAGAATGGAAAGTGCCATATCTTTAAATGCGATTGTGGAACCGTGGAATAATTCTAAGTAGTTCGCTCCGTCTCTCTTTACAATCGGAGCAATCTCTTCGCAGTCAAACTTAGAATCGTATGCGCTGTTGATACAATATTTTAATTCCTCTTCTGTAAAATCAGTAAGGAAAAGTTTTAACACTTCGTAAGCTGTCTCCTGATAAGACATCTTGCTTAAATCTTCTAATGACACGTCCATCTTTGGAATGAAGGAAGGCACGTACAAACCGCTTTCTTTTGCAAGACCATAAAGAATAGCCTCTGATGCTGTCACTGTTTCATTGTCGTTACGGGTACTTTTGTAAATTAAATCCATCGATAAACACCTCTTCCAGTCGTTTTTCTCTTTCACTCATTAATGTGGTGAATCATATAAGACAGAGTATAACACACTGTTTGAAGATTAACAAGAAGAATTAAATTCAAACAACAATCTTTTCATAATCTTATTTAAAGAATTCATGCTGCTGATATTTAAATAATTTTGTAAGACAGGTGTCAAACCATTTTACATTTGAGGCTGCCGACATACTCCGCTCCATAAAATAGAGCGCTCCTTCCGAATAATCTTCTCCTGCTAAAGCCCGGTCTACGGATTCTTTCGTGGATTCGGCAACTTTTACCGTGTAGTATCTTCCATCTGCAACAGGAGAAAACTGAACTGCACCGTTTACATTCTGAAATACCACCTCTTCTACCGTATCAGGAAACTGTTCGTGTTCCATACGGTTCAAAATCACATTTGCCACAAGTATTTTGCTCTTTTTATCCAGATTGCCGGCTTCTGCTTCTACAATGCGGGTAAGAATTTTATAATCTTTTTCAGACAATCCATACTCATTTGGAACCATATGCGCCACCTGAATGGCATCTTCATTGGCCATGCGGATCCGCTGCCGGTTAAGAATCTGCTGATCTGACGGGTTTGTCCCAATTGCAGCGGCCGGTACTGCTTCCACATGTTTTACATAGAATGCGCTTACCACGCAAAAAATAAGAAAAATAAAAAGAATCAGGCAGTAAGAAGTAATCCTGTCTGCCTGATTTGTAATAATTCTTTTCAAATTCATGACATAATCACCTCATTTCCTTACTAGTATATGACGAAATTATGTCTTTCTATTCATTTTCTATATATTTTTGGTAATCGTACAAAAACAACTCTGCATCAACAATCCTTCATCACTCATAACGCAGGGCTTCGATCGGATTCATCCTGGCCGCCTTCACAGATGGAATCAGGCCAAATACAATTCCGATGACCATGGAAAAGACCACTGCAATTAAAATGGCCGGAATGCTGATAGCAACCGGAGTTCCCGTCATGACAGAGATGATCTCGGCAAGAATAATACCTGCAATCACACCAATGACACCTCCAAGGCTTGTAATCACCACAGATTCTGTCAGAAACTGAAGCATAATTGTATCGTTTTTCGCACCAATTGCTTTTTTTAGACCGATCTCACTGGTCCGCTCTGTGACAGATACCAGCATAATGTTCATGACACCGATACCTCCTACAAGAAGGGAAATGCTGGCGATCCACAGAAGCTGCTGGTTCGTCGTTTTACTAAGTTCCTGCATCTCCTGAGCACGGTCCAGAGTATTGGATGCCTTATAGCGCATCTCTTTCCCGGCATCCGTCAGATAAGTATTCAGATGATTGGCCGCCACCTTTCCCGCCGCATTCATATAGTCGGTTGTGCTGGCACGGACAACCAGATTGGCCGGTTCATCATAAAGATAAGGAATAGACCAGGCCGCCTGAGATATAAAAACTTTGCAGGCTGACTCAGCCATATAGTTATAATAATCTTCCGGAGACTGAATGACCAGCTCGGATTCTCCAGCCGGTTCTACCAGACCGATGACAGTAAAAGGTTCCCCTTCTATCTCCAGAATTTCTCCTATTGGATTTTTCCCCTGGAACAGAATTCTGGCTGTCTCTGTCTCTACAATGGCAACTTTATGAAATTTCTCATAATCTTCTTCTACAAAAAGCCTTCCGCTTACCAGACGGTATCCACAGACAGAGAAATAGTCAGATCTTACTCCGTAAATTCTTCCTGAGGTAAGTCCGATATTCTGGTAATACACGCCTTCCATCACATCACGCGCGTTGTAAAGAGCTGCATCCTCTACATGAGCCAGATCACGGATTTCCGGAAGAATATCCTCCTCAAAGACCGGAACTCCTGCTGGAATGCCGGAGTATTCCGCTTCGTATGGATAGCCTTTCTCTGAAAGTTCTACTTCAACCGTATTGTTGCCGGAACCGATGATGTTTTTCTTCATCTGTTCATTGGTTCCTTTAATAGTAGATACAATGGAAATGATGGACGCAATGCCGATAATGATACCAAGCATGGTCAGAAAAGTTCTCATCTTATGGGAAAGAACACTCTGACAGGCCTGTCTAATATTTTCAAACATATCATCTGCTCCTTCCTAATAAACCACGTTGGATGCGTCCCTGGAAATGACCGTATTGGCGCCTTCTCTTACATTCTTTCCGTAAGGAAATGCAACATATTCATCATTTGCAAGACCGTCTTTAATCTCAATGACTGTATTGTAAAGAGACTGGCCTGTTGTTACATAACGTTTCTCAAGCCTTCCTCTTCCGCCTCTTACATAAAGATAGCTTCTGCTGCCTTCCGAACGAAGGTAAGCAAGGGGCAGAAACAGTTTGCTGCTGATTCCATCAAAACCAATGTTTACCTTCTCACCTGCTTCTGCTTCCACTAAGCTGTCTGTAATCACAGCAGTAAACGGATAATAGGATACATTGGGATTTTGACTGTTCTCCGGTTCATACTCCTCTTTTCCTGCCGGAAACGTGGATATGTCCGTAATTCTTGCCTGAAATGTTCTGCCTGTATCCCAGGAAACAGCGGTAATGAGAGAACCTTTTTTTACACTGGCATAATTGAACTCATCAATTACACCTTTTACATACAGTTTTTTCTCACTGGTCACAATGAGGACTGCACCGCCGCTCTGTGCGGCATCTGTATTGATCGTTTTCACAATTCCATCAATAGCCGCATAGACAGTAGCATCGTCCACTTCTTTTTTTAATGTTTCATACTCCAGTTTGAGCTGTTTCAACTCATATTCCAGGTTCTTTTTCTCTTCTCCGTTGGTGTATGCAAGGGAACGCTCTGCTTCTTTTACTGCATATTCCTTTAATTCCAGATCGATTTTTTCTTTTTCCATGTCAAAGCTCAAAAGAGGATCGCCTGTTTTGACTTCCTGCCCCGCTTCCACATAGATATCATCAATGGATTTCCCATTGTAAGGCAGAACTTCCTGACTCATACTATTGGTCACAGTCCCGGTGCACATATCATAGTCTTTCCACCAGTCATCCCGCAACATGGAAACAGGAACAACTTCTACAGCCTGAAACTTCTCCTGATAGAAAATCCAGGCACCTGCTGCAAGAATCAGCAATAAAAGGATAAAGAAAGGAAATCTTCTCTTTTTCTTTTCACTCATTCAGAAGCCACCTCCTGTGTTTCCATCTGTACTTCTGTCTGCACCACTGTTTCAGCCTTCTGTGTTTCTTCCCGGATAATCTCCCCGTCAAACAGGTGAATGATCCGCTTTGCCTGGCGGGCTACTTTCTCATTGTGGGTAATCATGATAACTGTCATCCCCTCCTCATTGAGCTGTCGGAACAATTCCATGATCGCAAGGCCGGATTTGGAATCCAGAGAACCGGTCGGTTCATCCGCAAGAAGAATCTTTGGATGATTGATGATGGCTCTGGCAATGGCCACCCGCTGCTTTTGTCCTCCGGAAAGCTGATTTGGCATGAAATCCATTCTGTCCTCCAATCCAACTTTCGCCAGGGCTTTTCTTGCCATTCTGTAACGTTCTCTCAGAGGAATGCCTGCATAGCTTAAAGGCAGGGCTACGTTATCAAGAGCTGTCATCTTGGGCAAAAGATGAAAGTTCTGAAATACAAATCCGATACTATTTAACCTGACATCGGAAAGTTCATCATCGTCGCAGGCTGATACATCCTGTCCCTCCAGAAAATACATACCGGAGGTCGGTCTGTCCAGACAGCCGAGCAGATTCATAAGCGTCGTTTTTCCTGAACCGGACGGCCCCATAACAGCCAAATATTCTCCTTCTTCCACCTGCAGATGAATATCTTTTAAAACAGGCACCACAAGTTCTTCTGATACATAGTCTTTACAGATATCTTTTAATTCGAGAATCATAAGAGTACCTCCATAGGCATAGGAATGCTGCCTACCGGTCCCTGTTCCTCTCTGTCATCTCCCTGTGTGCCCTCATTATCAAATTCCTGGAAAATATCATCATCAAGCTGAAGTTCATTCTCATGATTCCCTTCCGTATCGGACTGGCCGGACTGACTTTCCGCCTCTTTTGTTGTTCTTGCAAAAGCATGGAGCTCTTCCGTCGGAAAAGCAATATAATCTTCCCTGTCAAGACCGGATAAGATTTCATACTGCCCCAGTTCTTCATTAAATGTTCCAAGGGTCACTTCTCTTTTTTCAAGAAGTTTCAGACTGCTCTCGGCCCAGACATAAGTCTTTCCTTCTTCCTGTACAAGATAATAACCTTCCAGCCAGACACCGTCTTTTACCACATCCTGTCCGCGGTCCAATTCCACATAGACATGCTGTCCAAGAAGCAGTCCGGCAGAAGAATCCAGCTTCACATAGAAAGGATAAGTGGATGAGGTCGTCAGCTCCACCGTATCTGTATAGGATACCTGTCCGGAATCTTCCGGATTCTGCGTATCTATGGTTACAATAGTTCCTGTCCATTTCACATCCTTGTCCACTCTTGAACGGACAATTACCTTGGCTCCCTCTTCAATGGACCACTGATTCTGTTCATTGACAGAAGCCTTGATTCTGTAATCACCGGACGCAAGAATCTTGATAAATTCTGTCTCTCCATAAGCACTGTTGTTAATCAGGGAGCTGTCGATGGCTTTTACCACACCAGAGAGCTCGCTGACTACTATTGTATTCTCAGCAGCAGTTTCTAATGCTTCAATAGATGCTGTCTGATTTTTTATATCATATTCCGTCTTTTTGTTATTGGCTTTCAGACTCTGAATCTGAATCTCTATATCCATCTTTTCACTGGAAGATAAACCTTCCTTCTGGCTTTCCAGACTTGCAATCTGTCTTTTTGCCGCCTCCAGTTCACTCTCCATACGTTCCAGTTCCAATCTGGCCTGTTCCAGATTTAACCGGATTTCCTCTGCATCATAGGAAAAGAGCCGGTCTCCTGCTTCTACATTATCTCCCACACTGACATAGACTTCTTTCACACGTCTGTTGCCGTCTACTATAACGGACCATTCATCCTGAGATTCCACGATCCCCGCATAACGGTTCAGGGAACCGTTGCCGCTTCCCAGCCCCATAATATTAGACACACGGGTAACATATACCTGATTGGTACCGCCAAGGAAAGGAATACCGAAAAAGTAAAAAGCAGCACCTCCCCCTATTATAATAAGAAGAACAACAAGTACAGCCACAAACGGATTTCTTCTCTTTTTGCGGATTTTTCTTATTTTGCTCTTTTTTTGCTTTTTTGATCTTTTTGTCTTTTTCGTTTTTTTATTCTCTGTATTTCCTTCTCCATTCTGTTCTGCCGGATTCATTTCTTCTATAAAAGAAGGAGAATCAGCGGAAACATCCTGTATTTTTAAGGATTTCATTCCTTTTTTCTTAGAAAACATAGTTTCTCCTTTTCATTTTCACTTTCCTTCACCGCTTACAGCTTACAATTCTATCTCTCCGTCAAAAACAATCGTGGCAGGTCCTGTCATATAGACTCTGTTATTGTCTCTGTTCCATCGGATCAGAAGATCGCCGCCAGGAAGATGAAGGGTAATCTCATCTTCTGTATGACCGCAGAGAATAGCAGCCACCGTTGCCGCACATGCACCTGTTCCACATGCCATAGTCTCTCCGGAACCACGTTCCCATACTCTCATATTAACTGTTTTTCTATCTAATACTTCAATAAACTCTGTGTTGATTCTTTTTGGGAATCTCTCATGAGACTCAAACTGTGGTCCAATCTCATGAAGAGGGAAATCTTTTACTGACTCCTGGATAAAGATGACACAATGAGGGTTGCCCATGGATACGCAGGTCATCTCCCAGTCCTGTCCGGCTGCATGAATCGGTTCATTGATGACATTCTCTCCTTCTGATACAACAGGAATAAATTCCGGTCTTAATTCCGGTTCTCCCATATCAACGGTTACCCATGTTACCTTGCCGTCTTCGATTTTAAAATCAAGGTATTTGATTCCTGCAAGGGTCTCCACGGAGATTTTTTCCTTCCTGGTCATACCGTGGTCATAGACGTATTTTCCTACGCAGCGGATGGCATTGCCGCACATCTCTGCCTGAGAACCGTCTGCATTAAACATGTCCATTCTGAAATCTGCCGTGTCAGATGGTTTGATAAGTACAAGTCCGTCTGACCCGATTCCAAAATGACGGTCACTTACTTTGATAGAAACCTCCGCTGGATTATCCACCGTCTCCTCAAAACAGTTCACATATACATAATCATTGCCTAAGCCGTGCATCTTTGTAAATCTCATACTAATTCTCTCTCTTTCTTTGAAAAAATACAGCCGCAGTAATCCTGACGGTAAAGGTCATATTCTGCGGACAGTTCGATTGATCTTTTGTAACCATTCCGTTTCTTAAAATCTGCCGGCAGGCTCTTTACTCCGTAAATGGCTGCCGCCTCTTCCGATAATTCATTGAGCCACTGGGCATTCTTATGAGGGCTGATGGATAAGGTCGTTGTAAAATAGTCATACCCCTTCATTGCCGCTGTCTCTGCGGTGCTCATAAGCCGCATCTTATAGCAGTCGTAACAGCGCAGTCCCCCTTCTTTCTCGCCCGGCCAATTAGCTGCCATGGCAAAAAAAGCTTTGGGATTATGATCTCCTTCCAGCACATCCACGTCCCTAAGCCCCATCTCTGTAATGAGACGCCTTACTTCCTGAATACGCTTATCATATTCCGCCTTTTCTGTAATGTTGGGATTATAATAATAAACCGTAATCCGGAAATATTTATGGAGATATTCTAAAACATAGCTGCTGCAGGGCGCGCAGCAGCTATGTAATAAAAGGCTTGGTTTTTCATCGGATGGATCCAAATGTAACAGAATCTGATCTAATTCTTTCTGATAATTCTTCTTCATCTTATTTCTCTTTCTATATGAGTCATTATTCTGAAACTTCACTGTCTTCGTCTACGAAAGCAATCTCTGTCTGGAATGTAATGGCATTCCATTCTTCATCCTCGATATACATGACATATCGTTTGGCAAGTTCATTCAGATGATTGAGATAAAGATCTTCCAGGAGCTGCTGCTTTGCATATTCGATGGCGGAAGCTGTTTCTTCTTCGTTGATTTCAGATACCATCTGAATAATACAGTAGCCGTCCAGACATTCTGTCACCGGGCTGTATTCTCCTTCTTTTAAGGCAAAGGCAGCATTCTCAAATGCTTCGTCATAATATTCGTCTCTGGCATCTACAGGAGTTCTGCCTGTCACAAGCATACATTCATCGGGATCCATATCATAAGCTATGGCCACTTCTTCCATGGTCTTGCCGGACTGAAGCATGGCATAAGCGTCCTCTGCTTTCTTCTTCACAGCTTCTAATTCTGCACCTGTGTACTCTGTAATCTCGCCTTCTTCATTGGTCTCATAATTATAGAAAGTCAGAATAAAGAAATCAGACTGTTTCAGACCTTCTTCATCGGCCTGCACGGTCTTTGTTTCTAAAAATTCTGTTTTATACTTTTCATAAAGGGCAAAATCTTCTTCAAAACGAGCATACACCTCTTCGTCAATGCCGGTCTTTTTCTGTGTTTCTTTCTCAATACTATGGATAAATTCTGCCGCATTGGCTTTGCACATGTCTACTTCTTCATCTGTAAGTGTCATGCCGGAATCCTGGGCTGCAAGGACCGTAAGCTTTACATGCTGAATCTCCGCCAGCATATCATTCTTGTAGATTTCCTCAAAAGTTGTGCCGGATTCATCTGTCTGTGTCCAGAAATCTGCTCCAAAGAAAGACTCGTACTGGTCTTTGTACATGAGGGCATAGAGCCATACATAGGATGATGCGATCTCCATACGGACTTCATCCTTTTCCTTGATGGTGATAGTTGTATTGTCCGCATGAGCAGAGCCGCTGCATCCGCTAAGAAGCATAGCCATGGCCAGCAAAATTGCTGCTATTCGTTTCTTCATATTGTTATTAAGGGAGAAGGACTCCCTTTCTCCTTTCGTGCATTCTAAAAAAATAGTATAACATATTTATACTAATTCTGCAATTCTTGATACGCCTACATAAATCTCCGAAATCTTATACCAGGTCGGATAGTCTACAACACCGGTCTGAGGCAGGCCAAACACATCCTGGAATCTGCGCACCGCATCTGCTGTCGCCTGCCCATAGATTCCATCTGCATTTACGGCTGGAATATAAGGATAGTCCTGTGAAATTCGGGTCAGCTGTTCCTGAAGCTGGCGGACTTTCGCCCCGGAAGAGCCGGCTGACAGATTGGAGCCAGGCCAGGATGCGGGGATTCCGGATATCTCATCTGCCACGTTGATGAACATGGAATCTCCGTAGAAATATCTTAGAATTTCAATAGGAGTATAGCCCCGGTCTCCAAGAGTTTTACTCTCCCACTGACGCATCCACTGCGGACAGGACACTCTTTTGCCGTCACAGTACTGAGTCAGAATCGGCTGGATGACATTGGGGCGGGAAAGATAATTGGCAAAAAGTTCATCTACAATCCGGTCAATGGTATCGAAAATGTTACGTCCATGGATGTATTTGTGGTCGTAGGCTGTGGATGATGTGATAGTAAAATCATATCCTTTGTTCCGGTACCACTCTGTATAGACACGATTTAATGTAAAAGACATAATGGCAAGAACATTTGCCTCAATGGTGGCTCTCGGCCAGGTGGCATAGATTTCACTGGAGGCAACGTTCTTAATGTAATCTCTGTATCTTTCATAGTAATTGTTCGCTGAAGAATCGGACGGAGGTCCATCGTGAACAATAATAAATTCCGGAACTACTACCCGGCTAAGTACAATCTCGCCGCTTCCTGTAACCGGTTTGGTCTCGGATTCGGCAATCTTCGGCGGATAATCGCCATATAAAGTATGAGGTCCGATAGCAATGGGATTGTTGTTATTTTCCGGTGTTGTTACAAGAGGTGTCATCTCTATCCTTGACAGAGCTTTGATTCCGGAAAGAATCTGGACACCGGATACCACTTCTGGTTCATAGCCCTCTGCATTTACTTCTATAGTATATTCGGAATAAGGCTGCATCGGCTGATTTTCATCCAAACTGTATTCTACGGGAGGAGCATCCAGATCAATGGTGGCAGTTTGGCCGTTTCCGTCAGTCTGAACCTGTTCTAAAGTACGGTTTGGTTCTCCCGTAAAGGAAATGCGTACTGTTACGTTGTCAACAGGAATTCTGGTTCCCCGGCGGACGACGTTTACCTGGAGCTGACCCGTATCAATGTTGTTGGATGAGCTGCCTTGATTGGTTCCATTTCCTCCGTTGATTCCATTATTTGTGCCGTTTCCGTTTGGAAAGAGCTGGTTTTGAGTGGATTTAAGCATAGAACTGCCTCAGTTTTGCATATTTCTTTTAATATATGAAAAAGGCCACCAATGGTGACCTTTTTCACTAACTATTCTAATCCAATCAGTTTTCTCAAAATCTGAACAGCATCTCTGCTATCCACTCTTCCATTGCCATTTATATCGGCAGCAAGATCATCAAATTTTTCATTCGTAAGCTTAATAATGTAACGGAGAATGCTTACCGCATCTCTGGAATTCACTCTTCCATCTCCATTTGCATCCCCTAATAATATAGTTGATTTTTCTTTGCCAAAAATCACATACTCAGAGAAGTGTTCCAATTCCACAACAAGACAGCCTTCTGCATATATTGTTTCCAGATACTCAATCGTACCATTTTCGGCGACATATGCTATTGCGTATTCACTACCTGTCATTCCTTCTTCTGGAGTAAAAGGAATCTGAACTGTCACAATACCACCGTTGAAGTCGCAGATTGTATTTCCATTACACAAGATTTCTATAGCAATGACTGACACGACTTCTTTTGTCTCTTTTTCAATAGCTTGCTTCTGTTCATCGCTTAGCATTTCTTCTTCTATTTCTGCCACCTTCAATTCAATTGCAACATTTTTATCGACCTCTTCTACTAGAGCTGTTAATGCTGCAGGATCCAGTGTCACTATAGCTGTATTTGTCTCTACTGTAAGAGATTTCTCAGCTGTTGCTACTGTTTCCATAGATTCTACAGGAATCTGAATGTTCTGTACTGGTATATCTGTTTCAGGAATTACAATAATGACTTTATCTCCTGTTGCATTTGCAAGAGCATCTGCAATTTCCTCTTTGAGGATTACTATAGTATCTTTTTCACTTTCAGGAGTTCTAATTGGTTCTTCCTCAATTTCAGTCATTCCACATTCAACACATATACGTTGTTTTTCACCATTTTCCATTGCAGTAGGTTCTTTGGTAATAACCCATTCACCAAACTTATGCTCCTTCAAAGGAATAGTTTCCTGCGGAATGAGAATTTTATTACATCTGGAACAATGCTTTCCTTCTGTCAACCCACTCGCAGTACAAGTCGCTTCCATTTTCTCATCAATTACTTCAGTATGACCTATTGGGACAATGTCTTCCCTGATTATTCTTCCGCAATCATTACAAGTGTACTCCTTCAGACCAGGCTCTTCACAACTCGCTTCTTTAATAATCACGCCCAAATCAAACTCATGACTTACCACAACGGTACACTCATCCGAAACATTCGTATTTTCCACCGCGACTTTGATAGTTGTTGTCCCTTCTGCAATGCCGGTAATGTCACCTTGATTGGATACTTTTACAAGGATTTCATTCTCTGACGTCCAAATCAAACTCTTTCGATCCGCATCCTGTGGATAAATATCCACCTCTAATGTTTTTGTTTTTTCTGGACAAATATGCACCATATCTTCATTTAATCGAATCGTTTCAATCGTTTTGACTAGTCGTTTTGTAACAAGGACATATACACTGAAATGCTCTGTTTTAAACATTAATTTACCATCAAAATATTCTGTTTCCATTTCAGTCGCTGTACCATCATCTTCTATACGATATATAGATTTAGTATTTGCATCATCTCCTTTTTCAAGAGGAATTTCTACATCTACAATAGTCTCTGGTTGAACAACACCACTGCCATCTAACAAAGTAATATCATATACTTGTACATTTTCAACAAAACCATTATCCTCTTCCACATCAGATTCAATCTGTTCAAATGCATTTGTATGTTCTTCACGCACAGCCTCGGACTGTAATACTTCAACAGAAAGTGCTATATTTTCTTTCATTTCAGAATTATCAGCATTTGTTACCGTAATTCCAGTCTCCACATCTTTTAAACCGATTACTGTTACCGTATAAGAAGCTTCACATTGACCGACTTTACCAGTTATTACAGTTTTTCCTTTTGATACCGCTTTTACCAAACCATTTTGGTCTACCGTAGCAATTGCATTATCTCCAGAAATCCATGTAACTGTTTTATCATCTGTTGTATTATTTGGCTCATAGATTACTTCTAACTGCTTTGTACGGTCAAGTCGCATTGTTCCTGTTGTTGTGTTCAAAACAATCCATTGTAATGGAGCTTTTACAGTTACAATCACTTCAGCCTTTTGACCGTGCACTATCGCACCCACCCTAGCGGTTCCCGGACCGACTGCTGTAATAGCACCATTTTGATTTACTTTTACAATAGTCAGATTGCTACTGTACCAATATACATCTTTCTGAATAGTTGTGTTTTCCGGTTGATAAATGATTTCTGTCTGTTTTGTTGTTCCTACATCTAATACAATCTCTTTATCTGTAAAACAGATCGATTCCAATGGAAGTTCTACATTCACCACATAGTTTGCAGAATATGTTCCATGAACAATACTAATCGATGCTGTTCCAGGGGCTATAGCATTCACAATTCCATTTTCAACAGTAGCGATACTATTGTCGGAAGACGCCCACACAGTTGTGTTATTATCTGATTCCGAAAGTACAAAGGAAACTGGAATCTCTTTCACATCTCCAATACTAAGGGTACATTCGGTCTCATCCAGTTTAATACCATATTGAACCGGAACTACAGTTACATTAGCCGATGCCTTTATATTAGCATTCTGTTTTAAAACAGCAGTTATTTGAGTCTCACCTTCAGATACAGGAGTAATTAGTCCATAATCATCAACTGTTGCCACATTTTCATTAGAGCTTTCCCATAAAACAACAGCTTCTTCTGTATAATTTTTTGGCATCACTTGAACTGTTAAAGTATCCTGCTCACCTATTTCAAGGGTTTTATCCGGAATAGAAATTGTTTCAATCGGAATCTTAAACAATGCTTTTGCGGTTAATTCCTCTACAAGTACTATTGGTAAATTATCCCTTTGTCCATCATCATCAATATCCCAACCAACAAACTCTGCACCTTCAGGTAGGTATGCCATTATTTCTTTTTCAGATGGAACATGTACTGTATCTCCTTTTTTCACAGGTTCCATCATTACAATACACCCATCTATATAAAATGTTACCAAATCCCACTCATTTCCATAATAAATGTTCTGATTATTGGTCCATTGATCTGGCAAATCTAAAAGTTCCTCTTCAGCTGTTAGGTAAATATTCTTATTTCTTAACTGGTCAAAGTAATAAGGATCAACGTTATTTACATCCGTCAAAATAAGATTATTCCAATCAACAGGAAAAATATCAGAGATTCTTTTATCCATATATGGCATTTTAATAATATCTACATATCCATCCGTAAAGAATGCACTGGTTTCAATATCACACTCTTTTGATTCAATGATGACATATTTTAATTGTTTTGTATTTGGAAATGCATAATATTCAATATGCTTTACAGTTTCTGGAATTTCAATACTACTAATAGATGTTTCGGCAAACGCGTGCGAACCAATATATTCCAGATTACAACTCATTTTAACCTTTTCCAGGCTTGAGTTGCCATATAAAGCATAACTTCCAATACCAATTAAAGAATCCGGTAAATACAATTCAGTCATGCCCGTTCCTTGAAGAGATGAATCAGCGATTACCCTTGTTCCATCTCGAATTACGCATATTTTTTCAAAACCTTCTCTGGATGCCACAACATTATTCCCTAAGTATAGGATTCCATCTTCCCAATTCCGATCATCATTGTAATAAGCTGTAAAATAGAATGCTGCAGCTCCAATATGTTCAATATTGTCCCCCATTATTATATTATTCAGATTAGAACATTGATTGAAAGCCAACGTCGGAATAGATTTTAATGAATTTGGTAATGATACTGTTTTAATTCTGTTATTTCCAGAAAAAGCACATTCATTCATTATCTCTACACCTTCTGGAATCACAATTTCATCCTTCATTACTGCATGACCTGTAATCAATCGAGTTTTCTCTGAATTATACAAACACCCGTCTTCTACCACAAAATACTTATTCCTTGTTGATAAATCTATTTTTTCTAAAGATGTACATCCAGAAAACGCAGTATTAGTAATTTCTTTTACATTTTCACCAATATAAATATATTTCAATTGACTTGTATTCCAACATGCAGTTTCAATTACTTCAACCGATTCCGGCAATATCAAACTTTTCAGACTTGTACATCCAGCAAAATCACCGACGACTTTTAATCCTTCAGGAAGAACAACACTCTCCAGCGAATTGCACTCATCAAACATACCTTGCAAGTTTTCGACAGGACAACTGATAACCGCTTCTTTCAAATTATCGCAATCAAAAAACAACTGATTTCCAATAGATTTAACCGTAGATGGAATCTCTACAGATACTAATCCACTACTCTTAAATGCATGAGCTCCTATTTTAGTTACAGTAGTTGGTATTACAATATTGGTTAGATTAATGCAACCATCAAAAGTATTCTCAATAATTTCTGTAACTCCTTCCGCTATGATTACATTTCCTTTAACAGCGCCAGGTACACAAACAATATTATTCGAACTGCGGTCATAGATAATTCCATCTATACTTCTATATACATCATTCTCATCAGATACATTTATTGATTCAAGTTTTGTGCACCCGGAAAATGCCGCATATCCAATACTTTTTACAGAGGCAGGAATATCAACCTGTGTAAGCGAAATACACTGAGAAAATGCATATCTTTCAATCACGTTTAATGTTTCAGAAAACAATATTTTTCTCAGATTACGACAACCTTCAAATGCACCATGTCCAATATATTCCAAATTTGCAGGACAGATAAATTCCTGAAAATCTGAGTAACAGAACGCTCTATCACCTATAATTTTTACACTATTTGGTAATACCATCCTTTCAATTGGGCATCCATTAAAAGCACACCATCGTAACTCAACTATAGTTTCCGGTAAGATAATATTTTTAATGCTCAAACAATTTGCAAATGCTTGCTCTCCCACAAAGCTTCCTGCTTTTACCGTAATATTTTCTACCTTACAATCTACGTCATCGTATAGATAAATAAAGCGTGTATTTACCTCATCATCTAAATAAGCTCCTATAAACGGAACGGTTATGCTGGTTATAGAAGTATTTCCTTTTAACAACCCTTTTCCAATGTATTGCACACTATCTGGAATCTCCAGTTCTGTCATTTCTTCTAGTCCGGAATCTGCCAGAGCATATGCCCCCAGATCCGTAACCACATCATTGAATCTAAAGGTTTTTAAATTTGTTCCTCTAAATGCATAATCTCCAATTTCAACCAACTCTTTAGGCATGGAAAACGAGCCAAGACTTGAATATTCAAATACATGGCTATAAACAGCTTTCAAAGCACTATTCTCGGTTAACTCTGCTTTTGTGAGATTGGTACATCCATAAAAAGCATAGTCGCTGAGTTCCTGCACTCCATCTGGAATTCTTATATCTGTCAAGGCAGCACAATTATAAAAAGCACTATCATAAATTCCTGTTAATTGGCTCTCCTCGTTTATGAAAACAGTTTTCAGATTTTCACAATATGCAAATGCAGAACTTTCAATACTTTGAACTTCGTCTGGAATGGCTATCTCAGTAAGATACGGCATATTACTGAATACTTTTGACCCTATAGTTGTTAAAATACTATCTTTCCCAAATGTAATTTTAGACAATCTAGCCCCTTCAAACGCCGAAATTCCAATTACGATTGTATTATCGGGAACCTCATAATCTCCCGTTTTTCCAGCCGGACAAACAATTAATTTTGTTTTATTCTTGTTATAAAGAACACCTTTATCAGATGCATAACTTTTGTTAAGCTCATCTACTTCTATTGTTGTTAAATTTGGACATGCTGACAGGCATAATTCTCCCAAATACACAACATTTTTCGGAATCACAATTGTTTCAAGACCGGACTGATAAAAAGCACTTCCATAAATTTCCAGTTCTGTATCTTCTTCAATTGTTGCACTTTTTAAGCTTTCGCATTGTCTAAATGCATTATAATCGATTTTTTCCAATGTAGATGGAAATGTTACATCTAAAAGATTAGTTTTGTAAAATGCATATCTCCCGATTGATTTTAGTGAACTATTTTCATTAAAAATCAATCTCGAAAGATTACTTTTATAAAATGCATAATCCTGTATCTGCACCAGAGAATTAGGTAAATTAATCTCTTCCAAATTCTCTGTTTCCGCAAATGCATATCGTCCAATATTTGTTAATAAACTATGATCATCAAATGTTACTGCAGATATTCCACTATTTCTGAAAGCCTCTGAATCAATAATCATAACAGAATCCGGAATATGTATTGTCTTCAACGCTTTCGTATCTTTAAATGCCCCCTGAAAAATTCCTCTCAAGGTATCAGGAAGTTTAATTTCTTCTATTGTTTCATTTCCTTCAAAAGCAAATCCGCCAATGGAGGTAATTTCATAACCATCTATCGTTGATAAAGAAATCACTTTTTCTGATCCAGTATATTTTATAATACTTGCCTCATTGTCACTTGTCAGCGTATATTTCCATTCTCCACATGTATGCTCGACACCGCTTCCCACATAGTAACCGGCGATTCCATAATTCCAGTACTCCTCTAATCCATCTGGCAGAGAGGATATTTCAAAATACACAGAGATATTATTGGTACCTGCAAAGGCATATCTTCCAATAAATGTTGTTGTAGCAGGGATAATCATGGCATCCAGTTTACTGCAATCCTTAAATGCATACCTTCCAATCTTTTCTACTTTAGACGGAAGTGTTATTGCCAGAAGGGACTCGCATCCGCTAAATGCATAATTTCCAATTTCAGTCAATTTTTCACAATCGTTCAGATTTATCTTTTCCAGCTTATTCAATCCTTCTAATGCTCTTGCATTAATGTGATTAATTTGACATCCTTTTTCAAAAGTAATCTGTTTTAAATTATCTGCTCCTGCAAATATCCACGCAGACAAATTTGTAAGTTTATTATCAGCTTCAAATGTTATGGTAAGCAGTTCTTCACAACCGGCAAAAACTTCTGTACCTATAGATGTTATATTTTCCGGTATTGTGAAACTTTTAATGCCCGTGTACGCAAAAGCTCTATCTGATATTCTCGAAAGTAAACTTTCTGCTTCTATCTCAATCGTTGTTAAATTGTAATCATTAAAGAAAGCCCGTCTTCCTATAGATATAACTGTTTTCGGAATAAGAATTGCGCCAGTAAAAGATATACAATATTCGAAAGCATCCTCTTCAATTCTAAGCAAGCTCTGAGGAAGTACTGGTGCACTTAATTCTGTACAATTAGAAAACGCACCATTGCCTATTTCCTTTAGCCCCTGATTTAAAATAATTTGTGTCAATTTTTCAGCATCAGCAAATGCAAAGGCTTCAATTCTAACTACAGAATCCGGAATTACATAGGTTCCATTTCTGCCAGATGGAAATGCCTGCAACGTCGTTATATCTTTATCATATAACACACCGTTTATAGCTGAATAATTCGCATTATCTGTATCCACGTTTATGGTCTGTAACTGTGAACACGCAGAAAAAACTGCTGTACCTATAATTTCAACATTTGAACCAATTTGAATTGTCTCAAGACCACTTCTGGCAAAACAATTTTCCCCGATTTTTTTTATTGTATGTAAGACAGTAATCTGTCTCAGTGAACAGCAATTATAAAAAGCATATTTCCCTAATTCTACACATTGGCCATTTTCGCTCCATTTTATTTCCTGCAAGTAAGGACAATATGCAAAACAATATTCTGGAATTAGGCTGACTTTTTCAGGAATTTCAATTTTAACAATTTTCGTTGAACTGAAGGCGCCTTCTCCCAACTGTTCCAATTGACTATTCTTTGTAAAAATAATATTATCGATTCCTGTACCAGCAAATGCCCAATCGTTAATTGATTTAATCTGTTCCGGAAGTTCAATCGCTGTTAAATTATAACATCCGTTAAAAGCAGAACTTCCTATCCGATTGCACAGATTGTCTGAAGAAAAAGTAACTGTTTGTAAATACCAACAATTCTCAAATATTCTGTTTGGCAATTCAATAATTAATTTCGGTATCGTAACATTTTGAATATAACACTGTTGAAATGCATAGTCACCAAAAGATTCTATCGTTTCCGGAAAATGAACCGCATATACTCTGGCATATGCAAATGCCCCTGTTCCAATACAAGTAGTTCCTTCAGCAACTGTATATTCTCCACTTAATCCAGTCGGAAAATAAAGAAGCTCATTCCCTGCCTTATTATATAATGCCTTGTTAATGACCTGATAATTCTTATTTTCGGATGCTATCTCAATTTTATTCAGATATGTACACTGATAAAAAACACCTTCTCCAAGTAACTCTACTCCTTCCGAAATGTAAAAAGAATTAATTCCAGTCATCTGAAAAGCATAGTTTCCGATTGTTTTTAATGCACTACCAGAAGTAATATTTATGGTATTTAAACGCACACATCCACTAAACGCATATTCTCCAATCGATACTATTTGATCAGGTATATTAATACTTCGTAAATTATTACAATTCGCAAATGCATTGTTCCCAATCTCAATCATACTATCTGGCAATATCACTGTACGAAGTCGGCTGTTATTGGCAAACGCCCGCTCATCAATACAGGAAACTACTGCACCTTCTATTTTTTCCGGCACAGTTACAAATCGTCTTTTACCAATATAGGATGTAATTTTTATTGTCCCATCATCTAATTTGACATATGTATATGCTGTACTATCATCTTCATAAATCCAGTTTGCATACAATATAACATCCTTATTAAAAACAGTTTCATATGGCAAACATTCATCTTCCATTTCATGGTCAAAAAACCATCCATCAAAGACAAGCGTTTCTCTCTCTGGTTCTGCCATATACTGAACCGGACGTCCTTTCACAAAAATTTGTGTCGTACCTTCCAATTCTTCAGTCAACATATCATAAGTAATTGTACCTTTCTCTTCACATAATAAAACATGAATATCAAGATACCCAAATCCATACTTCCAGTCTTCACCTTTTGTTCCTGCATCTACGGAAGAAGCTTTTAGCAATTCACACATATGGTCGTATTGTGTATTCGGATACTGTGACAAATATAATGCAACCGCACCAGCTACAATAGGACTAGACATAGATGTTCCTGTGGCATAACCATAACCGCCATCTTTACTTGTAGTATATACAGTTTCTGGTGCTACCAATTCACTATTATCTCCATAGTTAGAAAAATCACTCAGCTCCCAGTTTGACATGTCAAAAGAACCCACACCTATTACATATTCATCTGCGGCCGGATAAACAGGTATCGCACTACCTTCGTTTCCTGCTGCCGCAACACAAATAATATCACTGTCAACTGCTAACTTTGTGTATTTAGAAAATATGTTAAATGGTGTACCAAATGACATGTTAATTACATCTGCGCCACACTCAATCGCATAACTTAAACCAAACACTAAATCCGATGCTTTTGTGAAATAACCATTTTCATCTGTTTTACATTTAATAATCAACAAAGACACCTCTGGTGCAACACCTGTAATGCCGGTATTGTTATTCATGGAAGCTCCTATGATTCCTGCTACTGCTGTACCATGTCCATTTTCATCTTCAATAACTGAAATACCATAATCTTGTACCGTTTTATCTTCTGTTGCATTATAAGACTTCTCACTTATTTTCCCTGTAAATTCCACATGATCCGTGTCTATTCCTGTATCTATAACTGCAACCGTAACACCATTACCTCTAGAAACACTCCATGTGTTTTTTAAGTTCAGATAACCTAAATACTCTTGATTTGTATAATTAGGATCGTTCGCATCATATAACGGCATAGTTGTATGAAGTTCTTTGTTATAAGCATCCACTGCCGCCAAACTTACATAATAATCCAATGACATTTCTGAAAAATGTGCTTTATATTCATCATTCGCGTACACATCTTCAACTGTCATTCCTTCTCTTAGATATAACACTGCAAAAGACTCATCTTTTGTCATTCGGATTTCTGATCCTAAATCCTGTGCTATAGCATTGGCCTGCTCTTTCGTCGTATCGGAAAGGATAATGGTGTTCTCACTGTACAAACCTTTATTGAGTCTTGCCTCCTGTTTCATAGACTCTTGCATCTGATTGAATTTTTCATCTTCGACTTGCTTCGCTTCTGTATAAATCTCATTCGTTTTTTCATACTGTGCTTGGTTTTCAGTATTCTTTTCATTTTTTGGAATCAAAAAGGATACTAACATGATAACAGCAATACTTATGACTACTATCCATGGTTTCTTTTTCATAATTCCGCCTCTTTTCTATCTTCTCACACTGATTACTTTTCCGGTCGCTGTACTATAATATTTTGTACTGCTTCCGGCCTGACTATAATATGGAACTACTTTAAAATAATAAGTCATCCCCTTTGTCAGATTTGTTTTTGTATAGTGAGTATTTCTTGTATCCGCCAGCAACGTAAATGCTGATGACCCCGGTCTTCTATAATAGATACGGTATCCTGTGGCACCAGCCGCCTTAGTCCAATTCAGTCTTACGCCATTATAACCAACACATTCTGCCTTGATAGCAGAAACCGCCTTTGGAAGAATCCGGAAAGTCAGAATGGCACTGCCTCTGTAATTGCCGATTCCTTTGATTCTAATTGGATAAATGCCCACATTTGTCCTTCCCATTGGATAAGCCACCGTGTAATCTTTATCCTGTACCAAAACTCTTCCATCCTTATCTTTTACAATCACAAAAGGGGTACATTCCCTTCCTGTATATGTATAATCTGTTTTTTGTAAATATGCTTCTTCCAAATATAATGGCTTTATAGCAAAGGTAAGTCTTTTGCTAAAACTATATTTACCTTCGCCGGATACCGTAACCGGATAGGTGCCTGCAGTTTTCACTTCTGTCGGATAAGTCACACTGTAATCAACATTTTCCATTAATATTTTTCCCTCTGCATCTGTTACCGTTACTTCAGGCAAATGCATTGTATCACCATAGTTGTAATTATATTTTGAGAGAGAAAAATCCGTAACTCTGGCAACTGCCTCAGTCATAACCTCCTGACAGATTTCACAGCTGCCGCCAATTTCTCCGTCTTTCTCAAGAGTTGCAATCTGGATGATCCACATGTCATCATACTGATGCTCTCCCAATTCAAGCAGACTCTGCTCCACTATTATCATGTTACATACGGAACAACGAATCCCATCTGTCAATCCATGTGTCATACAGGTAGATTCTCTTCCCTCTATGGTCTCTTCCCTATGCTGCTCACATGCCGGTTTCCAGGTTACTTGATTACCATACTGAGCCATAACATCCGTTGTCCAGCTTGTATCATCTGCCGGATAATAGACAACAGGTTTTGTAATATCATTGAAGACCCATGCATTTTTCTCCACAGTCATTGCACTTCCAAGGAAAAACACTTCTTCCAGGGATGGACTTGAAAGAGCACCTTCCCCGCATCGTTTCACGCTGGCCGGAACAATAAGCTGTTTCAGATATTGACTGCTGATTCCCACAGGACCAATATATGTAACAGAATCAGGAATTCGATAAAACTCCCCTTTCTTCTGCTCCGGATAAGAGAGTAAACTTGTCATATCTTTGTTGTACAAAATTCCAGCGCTGGAACAATAAACCGAATTGTCCTCGTCGACAATAAATTCTTCTACATACCACACTCTGAAACTAAGTTCCTCATGGGCTGTCAGACTTTTGGGCAGATACAGTTTTTTTACCTTTGCATATTCAAATACAACCTGACCAATATATGTCACGCCTTCCGGAACCTTATAGGATTCTTCCGTCTTTCCATCCGGATAATATAAAATAGAAGACATGTCTTTGCTAAATAGTACACCATCCTGATCTGCGTAGCATGCATTGTTCTCGTCCACAAAGATATCCGATACTTGAGAGCAGGCCCTCATAAACGGAATGTCAATCTGTTCCACACTATAAGGAATATTGAGCTCGCTCAATTCTTCACACATAACAAAGCTTTCCTGCCCTATCCAGGTCACTGTGTCTGGAATTACTACTTCATCAAGAATTCTGCAACACATGAATGCACACATCTCAATCTTATTTACCCCTGCCGGAATCTTATAAGTTCCATCCTTTTTTGCCGGGCACTGATAAAATAAAGATAAGTCTTTTGATAACAATGCACCTTCCACAGAACAATAGTACGGATTATCTTCTGCCACTTCAAAAGCTTCCAAAGTCTCTATCCCACTAAAAGCAAGATCCCCAATATGATTCACGGAAAAAGGAATTTGAACTCTTGTAATAGAACAGCTTCTGAATGCCCATTTCCCAATACTCTGGAGATTATCCGTGAATTCAATATCAGTAAGATTCAGACAACAGTTAAACGCATAATCTCCTATGGCTGTAACAGATTCCGGAAGAATGACCGCTGTCAGATTCTCACAAGACTGAAAAGTACCGCCTCCTACAGTAGTCACGCCCTCTTCCAGAACAATGGTCTCGATACTATCTTTCCATTTTTCCCATGGAGTTTCAATGAGATTATCTTCAAAAACATATTCTGTCATAGCCCCCTGTCCGGAAACGGTAAATGTACCTGTACGATTTAAGGACCATGTTACACCTGTTCCACAATTTCCGAAAGCGATTAGACCGTCCTCAGAATAAGAGACTTCAGACATTGGATATTCTGCATAGAACTCCTCGGCAGCATATTCACTGTCTCTTGCATGATCTAAGAACTCTTCGTCATTTAACAGGAAATTATAATATTCCCCCATACCTGCGTCCCAGGTAGAATCCAGATTGTAATACAAGCCATCTAACTGAACAATGTTCCATGCATGGTCACCTCCATTGCCTATTCCAACAATGATACGACAGTCTATATCCATCTCAAGAGCCAGACGATAGAACAATAGTGCATACCCCTGACATACTGCAGTTCTGTCAATGATTGCAGCATATGCGGAATGTTTTAATGTATAGGAAGTATTGTCAAGATTCTCATAATCATATGTAATGTTGGCGCATATCCAGTCATATACGGTCTTTATCTTTTTATAATCTGTTCCTTCCGGTTTTAACTGAGCAAGAAGGGCATCTACCGCTTCTGTCACCTGATCTTCCTGCTCCTTCGTTGCATAATAGGTCATTGTGTATGTAATGATAGAGTTATAACAGGTTCCATCTTCACTAGTACCTTGATAAGATGCTGAAATAAAGTATCCTCCATAATGCCACAAAATATAATCCCCCTCTGAAGGATTACCCGTATGTCTGCATACTTGTGCGAAGATGTCCTGTCCGATTCCACTCAGCCCTTCGTTTGTATACAACTCAGCAGGAATCTGATACCCGAAGGAAACTTCTGTTTCACGATTTACGATAGATTCACGAATTTCATCTGCAGCGGAAGCTTCCTCATCATGATATATGACATCCGCATACAGGCTGGCTCTTGAAACAGACGAATATACAGATAACTCACCTTTTTGAAGATCATCCTCTGTCATCTCATCCGCATACAATGGATTAATATACGTTGCCGAGATTGTTCCCGGATTCTGTTCCTGTCCTGCCTGTCCTGTCTTTCTCGCCGCAAATGCTTCAAAAGGTATAGCAGTAACAAGCAGAAGGAGCGCAATCAACATAGCTATATTTCGTTTCATCTTCTTCCTCCTATTCATTCTTTCGAACCATGATCATACAAACACTAGTCATGGCTCCCAATGATTTTTTCCATCCAGATCATGTCATACCAGCGGTTAAACTTGTAGCCGCATTGATGAAATCTTCCGACTGTAGTGTAACCCAGATGTTCATGAAACCGGGCACTGTTTCTCGTTAAATATTCGTCTTCCTCTATCGGATAACCAATGCAGGCATAAAGATTTAGGATTCCCATCTCTTTTAATGCCTCTTCCAGCGCAAGGTACAATTTCTTTCCCAGACCGCCTTTCACTGCGTCATGGGCAATATAGATAGTGGTCTCCACAGACCAGTCATAAGCTGCACGTTCCTTAAATGGTCCTGCGTAGGCGTAGCCCTGAATCTTGTCATCTTTTAAAATCACAAGATAGGGATACTTTAATAAGGTTTTTTCGATTCTTCTCTTCATCTCTTCTAAAGACGGAATGTCATATTCGAAGGTTATGGCTGTTTTCTCTACATAGTAAGAATACATCTCTAAAATAGCTTCTGCATCTTCAATAGCTGCAGAACGGATTACCACATTATCCATTCCTAATCTCATCCTTTCTCACATATTACTCTTATTATAAAACATAGAAAATGCTTCTTCAACCAAGAAAGTGCCTCGCTTGCGAGACACTTTCCTTTTAATCCATATAGTTTTTAGTTATCAATCAGAAAATTTCTCCCTCATAGACCGGTTCTTCATACTCATATTCTCCACCATGAGAATACTCTGTTCCGGATACTTCCCGGTAAAAGGCTGCTTTGGAGGCCTGAATATATGGGATCAGCCAGAGATTCCCGATTCCCATAGTAAATGCACAAAGAATATGCCAGCCGATAAAGCTGAAATCCAAACAGAACAGACGGAAACGATTGCCGCGCATTATCTCCTTGGATAAGCTAATCGCTTCCCCGGCTGTCAGTTCCGGATGTTCTGCAATGATATACTGTGTCATGGCATAACTATAAGAAGCCATAATACCAGGAATAATAAAAAGAAGAGACCACAGCACAACATAAATTGACTGTAAAAGACTTGCAATAGCAGTTGTCTTCCACTGAGAAAAATAATCAAACAGTGTGCCGAATTCAGGCTGTTTCAAATCAATCAAATCAAGATTGAATTTTGCATAACCTACACCTACCACACTTCCGAGCACAAAATAGAGGATTGCAAAGGCAAGGGCCGCAAGCACAATTACAATAGCACCTCCAACAAGAAAAGCCATAAGTTCGGAATTGATTCCTCCACTGGTGGAATATACAGTCTGATTGCCGATTACAAGGTTGGCATTGGCTCCATATTCATTAAGCTCAAAAGTGATCTCCGGTCCGGAAGAACCTATGCCGCCAAGTATAGAGGCAACCACTCCGGCTAACAGGGCAATCACCCATCTGCCGCTTAATCTCTCTCTTGCCAGACGTTTGAAATCTGATGAATTTTTCATGTCTTTCTCCTCCTAATAGTATTCTACGATTACTTTCTTCCCGATAGATTCCGCAACCTTCTTTAAATTCTTTACAAGACTCATTCGCATGGAATACTCGAATGGAACATCCTTATCCAGATATGCGTTATTGATGGCGGTACCAACAAACATATGAATGTCTGTACAGTCTTCAATCAGAAGTCTTGCCAGCCTGGAAGCGCCGTTATCCGCATCCAGTTCAAAGAAGAATTCCACTGTCAGGTCGCCGCGGGCATACTGTTTGAGAAGTGTGAGCACTCGGCTCAATGTAACAACACCCTCTAATACCAGATCCAATCCGGCGATATTGGATGTAGGAGGAATGGTTCCATTGCCGTCATCGTTGGTGGTAATTTCTCTGTCCAGCACCCGGGCCACAATATCCGAACTGGTTCCTCCGGCTACGACTTTGGTACCTTTCGCCTCCATAAAGCTTCTGACCACATATTCGTCATCTTCTTTGTTCTTTGGCGGTCCGGTAAAAATGTTGACCATCTGTCTTTCCTCAATCTTCATCACACATACTGTGGTATCATCCCCTGGATGTCTGCCATACAATTCATTACACATATCAGAAAGCATGGCAGCCATTCTGGATGCGGAACGGGTCTGACCGGCACAGGTCCGGCTGTATTCAGCCATCTCATCCCAGGTCCAGTTATAATTCATAATCTCTCCGGTTCCTGCCCATACCACACCGTCACTCATGAGCACAAAACTGTCACCGATTTTTACTTTGAAACGGTACTCGCGGATTTTCTTTCCTTCCATGATACGTTCTTCATAAGGATAATTCTGAATCCGGTTGTCTCTGATAAAAATGCAACTTGGATTATCAAACTCTACCAGATAAGCATCTCCGTTATAGAAAACCTGAAGGATACTGAAGGTAGAATAAGCCACCTGCCTTTCCCTGCAGATTGGCAGGGTTTTCATAATGGTCTCTACTGCAAGATCAACAGAAGCTCCTTCTTTAAACATGGTTTTGAATATTCTGGAAGTGAGAGTGGCAAGAATATTGGCTTTCACCCCGCTTCCCATACCATCTGCCAGAATCATTACCACAGAATCCGGCGTATAGAGCATCTCAACCTTATCCCCGCAGAGCTCTTCATCGTGTTTATTCAAACTGCTCCATGATACATCAATACTGAACATATTATTCCTCCCCGCCATCATCAAGAATAGAATCCCGAAGTTTTGTAAGAGTTACCTTGGTCTCTGCAGTTGTCTCGCCAAGAAGTCCTGCAATCTCCTGGGCTACCATCATCTGCTTGTCGATGACACGCTGGGCCATCTCAATGGTTTCCATCTTAAGCTGCATGCGTTTTTCTTTGGCATTTTCCCGCTTTCTTACATCTTCATAAATGACAAGAACAGAATCCAGTTCATCGATGTATACGATCTTTTCTTCTGCGATCAGTTTAATCTGAGGCAGATTTACTTTCTTATCAATAATCGGTTCCTTTGTATTTAAAACAGATTCAATGTCCTCTGTCTCGATATATTCAAAAATATAACTTTTAAGGGCATCTTCCCTGCTTACTCCAAAGAACATCTGAGCACTCTTGTTGCACTCACGGAGTCTCAGTTCTTTGTCAACGATGAGAATCAGGTTCGGCGTAATATCAAGAACTACATTGGACATGGATTCTGCCTTGGCTACTGCATATGGAAGACACATATCCAGCTCCGCCTTGCCCTGGTAGACCGCAACGGCTTTATCCCTGCAGGTCTTATAACCGCAGGCGCTGCAGTTCAATTCGTCACTTGGCTTAATTTTACCCATAGAGCGAAGAATATCCTTTAATTCTGCCTCTGTCGGCATCTTTTCAGCCCTGTATTTGTTGTAAAATCTTTTATCCAAAGGTACATTCACTGTTCTGATCACTAAAGATGCCGGTGTTCTGTCCTGTACCTGTTTTTCCACAGTAACTCTTGCTTTGACAAAGGATTTGTTCCGGTTATTGGATGCAGGGCCCTTGATACAGCCGCCTTTACACATATTTGCCTCGATAAAGCAACGGGAAAGGTCGCCGTTTTCCATACTTTCAAATAATTCCCGGCATTCTTCGATTCCATCTACGTAAAGCCTGCTGTAATTGTCCATCTTGTATTCTGCAAGAACAGACTGGACAACGCCGCCGCTGATTGGATATAAGCCATTTACATTGACGGGAGGGTTGGCCATGGGCTTTTCTTCACACTTATGTACATCGATTCCTTCCATATGGAACCAGTTTTCTATTTCCTCAAATGTTAAGATGGCATCCACAGCTCCAAATACTCTGGCATCACCCACGGCCTCTTCTTTTTTGGCCACGCAAGGTCCTAAAAATACAACCTTAATATCTTCTCCATATAATTTTCGAATCAGTCTTCCATGGGCAATCATTGGAGAAACAACCGGAAGCATGTATTTGGTCAGGCTCGGATAGTATTTCTCTATCATCTCATTGACACTTGGACAACATGTGGTAATCATATTCTCCATGTTGCCTTCTCTTAAAATTCTCTGATATTCTCTTGTGACAAGGGCCGCTCCTTCTGCAGTCTCTCTCACCTCGTAAAAGCCCAGTTTCTGTAAAGCATCCACAATCTGTCCCGGCTTATCATAATCCAGCACGCCAATATAAGATGGAGCGATGGATAGGATTACCCGGTCTCCACCTCGGATATAGCCCTTCACCCGGTCAATATCACTGGCAAATGTCTTGGCGTTCTGTGGACAGACTTCCAGACAATGTCCGCAGAGTACACATGCTTCTTTTATAATATGAGCCTGTTCGTTAATAACAGAGATGGCTTTTACACTGCAGTTTCGGACACATTTATAACAATGCTTACAATTGGCGTTGTTAAAATCAATTACATTCATCTATCTTTCCTCCCCCATTTTTTATGATATCTTTCTCTGTATGGACACTTATAGTTCTTCTGTCAATATTATAACAAACTATGGGGAATATACAAGACTTTCACAAAAACTGGTATACACAATAGTACGATCCTTGTGGAGCATTTTTTGTTCTATAGAAACGAAGTTTTTTATAGAACAAAAAAGAGAGCTTTCGCTCTCTTTCTCAATTTATTATAACATTGTCATAATCATATATGTAATAAAGGCTCCAATCCATGCAACGGCACACTGCCACAATGCCACACCTGCTGCCCATTTACCGCCCAGCTCACGTTTTACCGCTGCAATGGCTGCCACACATGGGGTGTAAAGAAGGCTGAATACGAGCAGAGAAGCCGCACTTGCCGGACTCATCATTACTGATACCGCTCCGCCAAAAAGTACTTCCAGTGTGGAAACCACACTTTCTTTTGCCATGAAACCGCTGATTAAAGCTGTACTGATTCTCCAGTCACCAAGACCAATTGGTTTTAAAATCGGTGCAATTAATCCTGACACTGCAGCAAGTATACTCTCTTCGGAGGATACCACCATATTCATCTGGAAATCAAAGCTCTGTAAGAACCAGATTACTACAGTCGCAATCAAAATGACAGAGAAGGCTCTCTGAAGGAAATCCTTTGCCTTTTCCCAAAGAAGCTGCATTACATTCTTTGCACTTGGAAGACGATAATTTGGAAGTTCCATGACAAATGGTACCGCTTCCCCTTTGAATAATATTCCTTTGTATAAAAATGCCACTAAAATTCCAACAAGAATTCCAAGAACATAAAGTCCTGACATAATCAGTCCGCCATGTTTCGGGAAGAATGCGTTCACAAAGAAAGCATAAATCGGTAATTTTGCTGTACAGCTCATAAACGGTGTCAGTAAGATGGTCATCTTTCGGTCACGTTCACTTGGAAGAGTTCTTGTAGCCATAACTGCCGGAACCGTACATCCAAAACCGATGAGCATTGGAACAATACTTCTTCCGGAAAGTCCGATTTTTCGAAGGAGCTTATCCATTACAAAAGCAACTCTTGCAATATATCCGCTGTCCTCCAGTAAAGAAAGGAAGAAGAACAGAGTCACAATGATCGGAAGGAAAGAAAGTACGCTGCCCACACCTGCAAAAATACCGTCTACAATCAGGCTCTGCAGCGCTTCATTGACATGAGCTGCTTCCATGGCTGCCGCAGCAAGATTGATCACCCACTCTACGCCCATCTCCATCACGCCCTGAAGCCATGCTCCAATGACGTTAAAGGTCAGATAGAACACAGATACCATAATCAGCACAAAGGCCGGAATGGCAGTATACTTACCTGTAAGGAAGCGGTCAATGACCTGGCTTCTGTGATGTTCCTTGCTCTCTTTTGGTTTTACAACCGTATCCGCGCAGACTCTCTTAATAAAGCTGAAACGCATGTCTGCCATAGCCGCACTGCGGTCCAGACCTCTTTCCTTTTCCATCTGCGCCACAATATGTTCAAGCATCTCTTTTTCATTCTGATCAAGGTCTAACTTGTCAAGAACAAGGTGGTCATTCTCCACCAGCTTGCTTGTTGCAAAGCGGACCGGAATCTCTGCTTTTCTGGCATGATCTTCAATAAGATGGACAATGCCGTGGAGACATCTGTGTACAGCGCCATTGTGGTCTGTCTCATCACAGAAATCCTGTCTGAGAGGCCGTTCCTGATAATGTGCCACATGAATGGCGTGCTTCACAAGTTCATCAATTCCCTGGTTCTTTGCAGCTGAGATTGGAACAACCGGCACCCCGAGCATTTTCTCCATGCTATTGACGTCAATGTAACCGCCGTTATTGTTCACCTCATCCATCATGTTAAGTGCAACAACCATTGGAATATTCATCTCAAGAAGCTGCATGGTCAGATAAAGGTTACGCTCAATATTCGTCGCATCTACAATATTAATAATGGCACTTGGTTTCTCGTTCAGAACGAAATTACGGGATAGGATTTCCTCGCTTGTATAAGGCGACATAGAATAAATACCCGGAAGATCTGTTACAACCGTATTATGATGTCCTCTCATGCCGCCATCCTTGCGGTCGACCGTAACACCAGGGAAATTTCCCACATGCTGGTTCGCTCCCGTCAGCTGGTTAAATAATGTAGTCTTTCCGCTGTTCTGGTTGCCAACCAGGGCAAAAGTAAGGACTTTATCTGCCGGCAATGGATCACCATCACCATCATGATGAAACTTACCGGTCTCTCCAAGTCCCGGATGTTCTGTTTTAGCCGCCGGAATCGCTGTATTATACTCATTCTTCCTCTTGTCAATCTGTGTTATCTCAATCTTTCCTGCATCTGCAAGACGGATGGTCAGTTCATATCCATGAATCTGAATCTCCATAGGGTCTCCCATAGGTGCAAGCTTCACCATAGTAACTTCCGCTCCCGGAATCACACCCATATCAAGAAAATGCTGTCTTAAAGCACCTTCTCCGCCAACAGCGTCAATGACTGCTGACTTTCCTATTTGTAACTCTTTTAACGTCATGTTTTGTTTCTCATTGCAGCACAAAATGGCTGCATTCCCCTTCTATCTTTAATATCTAATTATTGTTAGATATATCTAACTAGTTATTATAATATAGAACTCCCAGAAATTCAAGAGTATTTTCCTATGCAAGAAAAAAGCCCCATCCCAAGGGATGAGGCTTTCAATGATTCTATTAGTTGATTGTTCTCTTTACATATGTTGTATGTAAGATATCGTGAGCTTTATGGCTTCCCGGATGTCCAAGATATTCTTCGTATAATTTCTTCACTGCTGGGTTTTCGTGAGATTTACGAATCTTGTTAGCTGCATCGTTGTCGTATAAAGCTTTTGCACGAAGAGCTTTTACGTCTACGAAGTTACGAACATCTGCTGGAACCTGAGGCTGTCCGCCGCCGTTTACACAGCCGCCTGGACATCCCATGATTTCGATGAAGTGGTAATCAGCTTCGCCGGATTTTACTTTTTCTAATAATGCTTTGGCATTACCAAGACCGGATGCTACAGCTACTTTTACTTCTAAGCCAGCTACATTGTAAGAAGCTTCTTTGATTCCTTCTGTTCCACGAACATCTGTGAAATCTAAGGATGCAAGTTCTTCGCCTGTTAATGTTTCAACAGCTGTACGAAGAGCAGCTTCCATTACACCACCTGTTGCACCGAAGATTACAGCTGCACCTGTGGATTCTCCAAGTGGATCATCGAAGCCTTCTTCCGGAAGGTTTACGAAGTCAAGACCAACACGTTTGATGAGTCTTGCAAGTTCTCTTGTTGTGATTGCGATATCTACATCAGGAACACCTGCTGCACTCTGATCTGGACGTCCGATTTCGAATTTCTTCGCTGTACATGGCATTACAGATACACATACGATGTCTTTTGGATCTAATCCCATCTTTTCTGCGTAGTATGTCTTTGTTACAGCACCGAACATCTGCTGTGGAGATTTACAGCTTGATAAGTTATCTGTCATATCTGGGAAGTAGTGTTCGCAGTATTTAATCCATCCTGGGGAACAGGATGTAATAAGTGGTAATACACCGCCGTTTTTCACTCTGTCTAAGAATTCGTTTGCTTCTTCCATGATTGTAAGGTCAGCTGTGAAGTTTGTATCGAATACTTTGTCGAATCCAAGTCTTCTAAGAGCTGCTGCCATCTTACCTTCTACGTCAGTACCGATTGGGTAACCGAATTCTTCACCAAGAGCTGCTCTAACAGCAGGAGCTGTCTGAACAACAACGTGTTTTGTAGGATCAGCAATAGCTGCTAATACTTCGTTTGTATAATCTTTTTCTGTTAATGCACCTGTTGGACATACAGCGATACACTGGCCACAGGATACACAGCTTGTTTCGCCAAGGCCCATCTCGAAAGCGGAACCGATAGATGTTGCGAAACCTCTGTGGTTTGCTCCAATTACACCAACAGCCTGAACCTTTTCACAAACTGCTGTACAACGACGGCAGAGGATACATTTGCTGTTGTCACGGATCATATGTACTGCAGAGTAGTCGATTTCTGTAGGTGTCTTTTCACCATCGAAGTAACCTTCGTCAGCTACACCTAAATCTTTACATAACTGCTGTAATTCACAGTCACCACTTCTTACACAGGAGAGACATTTTCTATCATGGTTAGAAAGGATTAACTGTAATGTTTTTCTTCTGGAATCAAGTACTTTTGGTGTGTTTGTCCATACTTCCATACCTTCGTTGATAGGGTATACACAGGAAGCAACTAAAGATCTTGCACCTTTTACTTCAACTACACAGATACGGCAAGCGCCGATTTCGTTGATTTCTTTTAAGAAGCACAGTGTAGGAATCTTGATGCCGGCAATTCTTGCAGCTTCTAAAATAGTAGATCCTTTTGGAGCACTGACTTCAATACCATTAATTTTAATTGTAATATTTTCCACGTCTTAGCCCTCCATTACTCTTTGCTGATTGCGCCGAAGCGGCATTTTTCCATACAAGCTCCACATTTTACGCACTTGTTAGGGTCGATAACGTGAGCTTCTTTTACAGTACCGCTGATTGCGCCTGCTGGACAAACTCTGGCACAAAGTGTACATCCTTTACACTTAGCAGGATCAATCTTGTACTGAAGGAGTTCTTTACATACGCCTGCCGGACATTTCTTGTCAACAACGTGAGCGATGTATTCATCTTTGAAGTAACGAAGAGTAGAAAGTACTGGGTTTGGAGCTGTCTGTCCAAGACCGCAGAGAGCGTTTTCTTTAATGTAGTAGCAGAGTTCTTCTAATTTATCGATATCTTCTAATGTACCATTTCCTTTTGTGATCTTATCAAGGATTTCATACATACGTTTTGTACCGATACGGCATGGTGTACATTTACCACAGGATTCATCTACTGTGAATTCAAGGAAGAACTTAGCAATATCAACCATACAGTTGTCTTCATCCATTACGATAAGACCGCCGGAACCCATCATGGAACCGATTGCGATTAAGTTATCATAATCGATAGGTACGTCGAAATGTTCTGCAGGGATACATCCGCCGGATGGTCCACCTGTCTGAGCAGCTTTGAATTTCTTTCCGTTAGGAATGCCGCCGCCGATTTCTTCGATTACAGTACGGAGTGTTGTACCCATAGGGATTTCAACAAGACCTGTGTTGTTAACTTTACCACCAAGAGCAAATACTTTTGTTCCTTTGGATTTCTCTGTACCCATGGATCTGAACCAGTCAACACCATTTAAGATAATCTGAGGAATATTCGCATATGTTTCAACGTTATTTAAAATTGTAGGCTGTTCGAAAAGACCTTTCACTGCTGGGAATGGAGGTCTTGGACGAGGTTCACCACGGTTACCTTCGATGGATGTCATAAGAGCTGTCTCTTCACCACATACGAATGCACCTGCACCGAGACGGAGTTCGATGTCAAAGTCGAAACCTGTTCCGAAGATGTCTTTGCCGAGTAAGCCGTATTCTCTCGCCTGAGCGATAGCAATGTTAAGACGGTCTACAGCGATTGGGTATTCTGCACGAACGTAGATATAACCCTGGCTTGCGCCGATTGCGTAACCTGCGATAGCCATAGCCTCTAATACAACGTGTGGGTCACCTTCTAATACGGAACGGTCCATGAATGCACCTGGGTCACCTTCGTCAGCGTTACAGCAAACGTATTTCTGAACGTTACCGCGGTTGCCTGATGCGAATTTCCATTTAAGACCTGTAGGGAAACCAGCGCCGCCACGTCCGCGGAGACCGGAATCAAGGATTGTCTGGATAACTTCATCAGGTGTCATCTCTGTGAGAACTTTACCTAAAGCTTCGTAGCCGCGTGTACCGATGTATTCATCGATTTCTTCAGGGTTGATAACACCACAGTTACGAAGAGCGATACGTGTCTGTTTCTTATAGAAATCTGTGTCATTAAGGGAACGGATTCCTTCTTCTGTTACTGTTTCTTTGTAAAGGAGACGTGTTACAACACGACCTTTTAAGAAATGTTCGGATACGATCTCAGGAATATCTTCTTCTTTTACCATGGAATAGAAGCAAGCTTCCGGATATACGATCATAATTGGTCCAAGTGCACATAATCCGTGACAACCGGTTTTAACGATTGCGACTTCGTCTGTAAGACCATTTTTTTCAAGCTCTACTTTAAGAGCATCAATAATTTTTTCGCTTCCGGAGGAAGTACAACCAGTTCCGCCGCAAACGAGTACATGTGTACGATACATTGAACATCCTCCTCTTATAATTTAATATCGCCAAGTGTATAATCTGTTACTACCTGACCACGCATTAAGTGCTGTTCTACAACTTCTAATGCTTTTTCAGCTGTCATCTTAACGTATGTAACTTTTTCTTTGCCTGGTTCCATAACTTCAACGATTGGTTCGAATTTGCAAAGACCGATACAGCCTGTCTGTTTTACTGTAACGTTTGTTAATTCTTTTTCCTGTACTGCATCAGATAATGCTTTTAATACAGGTCTTGCACCGCTGGCGATACCGCATGTTGCCATGCCTACTACCACGCGGATGTTATTCTCATTATCATGACGCATGTCAACTTTACCCTGCATACGTTCACGAATTGCTTTTAATTCAGCAAGAGATTTCATATTTTTTCCTCCACTATAGTTATAGGATAATGCCCTGATTGACTTCCGCCGTATTCTCTATAAGGAATGTCTCAATATAGCCTGATACTTCCGGTTCGTCAAGAGGAACACCTTCCAATATTTCTTTAAATTCACGGGTATCTAATACAAATGATCGCTCATCTACACAGTATGTGTAAACAAAATCAATATGCGTATTGAATGTAATCAAAGTATGCATTGTGCCGCACATATCACCAAGAGGCATGCGGTCCACATGGGAAAGTACAAATTCCGCTCTTACTTTCGTTCCAACGCCCACTTCCGATGTAATCGAAAAGCTGCCGCCCGTAGATTCTGCCGCATACTTATAAAAAGGAATTCCAAGACCGACTTTACGGGTCGTACGTGTTGTGAAAAACGGATCCACTACACTTGCTACCTGTTCTTCTGTCATGCCGCAGCCATCATCCTCGATGAGGATGACCAAACGGTCTTTATCCGTGTCCGCCTCCACAGTTACATGAACTAAAGAAGCTTCTGCACGGACAGAATTCTCCGTAACATCTAATACATTCAATGCAAGCTCTGTCATCATTGCTTTTTACCTGAAATTATTCGTATTTCGCAAGAATGCCTTCAAGCTCGTCTACGCCGATACGTCCATATACGTCGTCGTTTACTAACATAACCGGTGCGAGACCACATGCACCTACACAACGGCAAGCATCTAAAGAGAACTTACCATCCGGTGTACATTCTCCGCCTACAATACCTAAAAGTTCCATCAGTTTGTTGTAAAGGTCGCCTGATCCTTTTACATAGCAGGCTGTACCAAGACAAACAGAAATCTGATATCTTCCCTTTGGGTTTAATGCGAACTGTGAATAGAAAGTTGCAACTCCATAGATTTTTTCTAATGGAATACCCATAGCGTCAGAAATAATAGTCTGAACCTCGATTGGCAGGTAACCATAAATTCCCTGCGCTTTCTGCATGATTGGCATTAAAGAGCCCGGCTCATCTTTAAGTTCAGCGATGATAGCCAATAACTGTTCTTCCTGTTCCTTTGTTCCGTTGAAAGGAACAGTCTGTTTTGTAGAACTCAAATCAATCCCTCCTTCATTGATTCTATCCTTAATAGGATTTATTGCAAATCTGAACGATTTTGCTGTTTTTGTGGAAGTCTTCACACTAAAGTACAGACTCCCTATCATGGACAGTATACCATCATTGAACAATAAAAGCTAGAAGAATCTGTCACTTTTTTATTAAGTTTATCCTTTCACCTCATAAGTAAAAACTTATATCATTGTTAAAATATGTGCAAATTTTATGTAAAATAATTATTTAACAATCCATTTTTTATTGAAAATGACCAATAATGATGATATACTAATTAAAATACTATGATTTCAGGAGGTTTTCTATGACTGTTCAGGATATTAAAGAGATATTAAACGCGAAGGTATTGGCAGGTGCCGATTTCCTCGACAGAGAAGTCCACTCCGCCTGTGGTTCCGATATGATGAGTGACGTACTCGCTTTTGTAAAAGATCAGTCTGTTTTGATTACCGGCCTTTGCAATCCTCAGGCAATCCGTACTGCTGAGATGATGGATATTGTATGTCTTATTTTTGTCAGAGGTAAAGCTCCGGACGAGAACATGCTGTCCATGGCAGAAGACAGGGAGCTGGTCGTTCTTTCTACAGACATGACCATGTTCACAGCCTGCGGCATGCTTTATGATGCAGGATTAAGAGGAGGTACATCAATTGGGTAACATTATGACATATCACTATGCAGTATCTCCTGACGATTTTACTCGTGCTGGAGAAGCCAGCAGTAATTTTAAAAATGTATTAAAGCAGCTCTGTGTTCCGCCGAACATTATCAGAAAAGTAGCCATTGCCATGTATGAAGGCGAGATCAACATGGTAATCCATGCCAACGGCGGAGATATTACTGTAGAGATTTCAAGCACAGGCATTACTATGATTTTAAAAGACGTAGGTCCCGGAATTCCGGACATTGATAAAGCAATGCAGGCCGGATATTCCACTGCACCTGATAACATCCGCACCTTAGGTTTCGGCGCCGGCATGGGTCTGCCGAACATGAAGAAATACACCGACGAGATGACTATCGAGACGGAACTGGGTGTGGGTACTACGGTTACTATGGTTGTATATTTTTAACAGTTCAAGGAGGTAGCTCCCATGGATAAATTTACTCATTCCGTTTATTTGAAAGAGGATTTATGCAAGGGTTGTATCAACTGCATCAAACGCTGTCCGACAAGAGCAATCCGCGTACGCCACGGCAAAGCCAGCATTATCAGCAAGTTCTGTATTGACTGTGGTGAATGCATCCGCATCTGCCAGCATCATGCGAAAAAAGTACGCCGCGACAAGATTGATATTATCGGCAAATACAAATATACGGTTGCCCTTCCGGCACCATCTCTATACGCTCAGTTCCAGAATCTTGATGATATCAACATTGTTCTTACAGCTTTAACCTATCTTGGTTTTGACGATGTTTTTGAAGTCAGTGCAGCTGCAGAATTAGTATCTGCCGCAACCCGTATTTACTCAAAAGAACACCAAGACCAGTGGCCTCTCATCAGTTCCGCATGTCCGACTGTAGTCCGTCTCATCCGCATGCGGTTCCCGAACCTGATTGACCACCTGATTCCAATCAATCCTCCTGTGGAAGTAGCAGCCCGTCTTGCAAGACGCCGTGCAGTAAACCGCACAGGACTGAATCCGGAAGACATCGGCATTATCTTCATTACTCCATGTCCTTCCAAGATTACATATGTAAACTCCCCTCTCGGTGTAGAACATAGTGAGATCGACCATTGCATCGCCATTAAGGATATCTATCCATATCTTATCTCCGAGATGAAGAAAGCACAGCTTAATCCACTTGACCTTGCCATGTCCGGCAAGATTGGCGTAGGCTGGGGAACCTCCGGCGGTGAGGCCGGCGGCTTAATCACAGATAGTTATCTTGCAGCTGACGGTATCGAGAATGTCATCCGCGTCTTAGAAGACCTGGAAGATGAGAAGATCGGGGAAGGTCTGGAATTCATTGAGCTTAATTCCTGTTCCGGCGGCTGTGTAGGCGGTGTGCTTACGGTTGAGAATCCGTTTATCGCCAAAGTAAAATTAAACCGTCTGAACAAGTATCTTCCTGTATCCACCAATCATTTGACAGATTATGAAGATGTGGAACTGGACTGGACAGATCCTGTAGAATATGAACCTGTTTACCGCCTTGGAAGCAATTTCATGGAAAGTATCCAGATGTTACATCAGGTAGAAGAATTGTCCAACGAATTCCCAGGACTCGATTGCGGCTCCTGCGGTTCTCCGACCTGCCGTTCCCTTGCGGAAGACATCGTAAAAGGCGACGCAACACAGGATTACTGCGTACCGTACTTAAAGAGCCGTATTCACAAACTCTCCGACGATTACATGACCCTTCTCAACCTGGAATGCGACTGTAACGGATGCGATACAAGCGGCGTAGAATGTGTAACAGTCATGCAGGATTACATCCGCCAGTTAGCAGAAGAGATTGCCCTTTTAGATACTAGCATCGGAGGACAGACAACTCCACAAAAAGACTCCGATAATAAATAGCCGGAATACCAGCCCCTTTTAAACCGCCAGAAGCAAAAAGGGGCTGTCCTATATAAGAAAGGATGAATCATTTATGACAATTCAGGAACTTATGGACAGTAACCTTTTTACATTAGTAAATGCAGGTGATGATACCGATGCCCAGATTACCACACCATTTTGCTGCGACCTTCTTAGTATCGCCATGGGCCGTGCCCCGGAGAAATGTGCCTGGATAACCGTTATGGCCAACGTGAATACTCTGGCTGTAGCCTCTTTAGCAGACTGCGGATGTATCATTCTCGCAGAAGGAACTGCATTTGATGAAGCAACCAACGGGAAAGCAGCTGCGCAGGGAATTACTGTTTTCACCACTGATATGCCTGTCTTTGAAGCGGCCCTTGCTATCTGGCAGAAGCTTCAGTAAGCTTCCCTTTTCCTGCCAACCATGTTATCTCTTACTTATGATCTGCACCTTCATTCCTGCCTCTCTCCCTGCGGAGACGACGACATGATTCCTGCCAACATTGCAGGAATGGCTTCCATCATCGGTCTGGATATTATTGCAGTCACAGATCACAACTCCTGTAAGAATGTACCTGCAGTCATGGAAGCTGCAGAAGAATATGGCATTACCGTGATTCCCGGTATGGAACTGACCACTGCAGAAGAAGTACATGTAGTATGTCTGTTTGAGACATTAGAAGACGCCATGGCTTTTGATGCCTACGTTTACGATCATCTTCTTCCATTCCCGAACAAACCGGATATTTTCGGACAGCAGCAGATCTATAATTCTACAGACCAGGTTCTTGGTGAAGTGGAATATCTCTTAATTAATGCGACAGATATTTCTTTTGACGAAGTATATGAGCTGGTCGCTTCTTACAATGGTATTATGATTCCTGCCCATGTGGACAAAGATACCACAAGCCTTCTGTCCAACTTAGGTTTTATTCCGCCGGACAGCCGTTTCACCTGTGCCGAGGTGAAGAATCTTACAAAGCTGGATGCTCTTAAAGAGAAACATCCTTACCTAAACCAGTGTAAGATCATCTCAAACTCGGATGCCCACTACCTGGAACAGATCAACGAACCGGTAAACCGGCTTCATGTCAAGAGCCGGAACATCCGTGATATTTTGAATGCTCTTGTAAGCGGAAGCCATTATGATCCATTTATCAATGACTAAAAAGAAAGACGGGATGCTGCAAAACATCCCGTCTTGTTATTTTTCTTAACAATATGTGAGGCTACTTATTTACTCTTCTATATTTATTAAAGAAATATTCAATACTGAAAAATGTCTCTTCTTCTCCCTCTTCGTACATCTCCCAGTCTTCCATCTCATCAAGATTTGGGAAATAACGATCCGCCTGATATTCGTAATCAATGCGTGTTACGTATGCTTCTTTGCAGTATGGAAGAAGCTCTCTGTAAATGCTTTCTCCTCCCACTACATAGACCTGTTTGTCAGGATAGTTTTTCAGTTCTTCTAACAATTCCTCTGTATTGTGAACAATTACACAACCTTTTGCCTGATAATCCGGGTTCTGCGTCATGACAATGTTCACTCTGTTTGGAAGAGGCTGGGCATTCGGAAAGCTTTCCAACGTCTTTCTTCCCATAACGATCACATTACCTGTTGTCAGTTTACGAAACATCTTCATATCATTTGGAATTTTAACTAACAGGTCACCTTTATAACCGATGGCCCAGTTTTTGTCTGCAGATAATACAGCAATCATATTTTTTCTCCTTATTCGTTTTTTCTCCCCGCCGTGCCATCTCGATTTCGCTTTGCTGTTGATCAAATAGCAATCGGGATATCTTTAATCTGTGGTCCGGCCTGATAATCTTCGATTGTAAAATCATCCACTGTAAAGTCATAGAAATTCTTTACTTCCGGATTGATCTTTACGATCGGTGCCGGGTAAGTCGGACGCTTGATCAGCTCTTCAATAATCGGAACATGTCTGTCATAAATATGAGCATCTGCAATGACATGAACCAGTTCGCCTGGTTTCATATCACTTACCTGGGCAAACATATAGACAAGAGCTGCATACTGAACTACATTCCAGTTATTTGCTGCAAGAATATCCTGAGAACGCTGATTTAAAATAGCATTTAATACGAGACGCCCGTCTGTTTCGTCCTTTGTCACGTTAAAAGTCATGCTGTATGCACATGGATAGAGATTCATCTCGTGAAGATCTTCATGAACGTAGATATTTGTCATAATTCTTCTGCTATATGGATTGTTTTTAAGATCGTAGAGAACACGGTCAACCTGATCCATCATACCCTCTTTGTACTGGTGTTTTACACCGAGCTGATACCCATAGGCTTTTCCAATAGAACCATCCTCATCTGCCCATTCATCCCAGATTTTGCTTTTTAAATCTTTTATATTGTTGGACTTCTTCTGCCAGATCCAGAGAATCTCATCGATAGCAGATTTAATATAGGTTTTTCTTAAAGTAATGGCCGGAAATTCTCTGGATAAATCATAGCGGTTTACCACACCGAATTTCTTAATGGTATATGCTTTCTCTCCGTCCGGCCAGACAGGGCGGACTTTCTCACCTTTCGTATCGATGCCGCTTGCAAGAATGTCTTTACACATATCGATAAATAATGTATCTGCGTAACTCATGGAATATTCCTCCTTATAATTTACTACATGAATATTCCATAGGAAATTCCATGCATTGAAAAAGGAAGCATATACGTAATTATGTGCTTCCTTTGCTGTCAAAAAGTATGCGAGCCTGACGATAAGCCGGGTTATGTCGCGAATGATCATCTATCTCTTCCTGCTGTTGCCAACAGGCTTTAGCGGCCAACCTGGAGAAACTCGGGCCAAGCTATACTCTCCTATCCGGCCTTGCTTCGGATGGGGTTTACAGGGACGCCTTCTGTTACCAGAAGACCGGTAAGCTCTTACCTCACCTTTCCACCCTTACCAGACGAATCTGGCGGTATATTTCTGTTGCACTTTCCTTGGAGTCACCTCCACCGGACGTTATCCGGCATCCTGCCCTGTGAAGCCCGGACTTTCCTCACCGCCTCCCTTTCGTCTGAGACGGCGCGATCATTTATCGGACTCGCGCTCCTAATTGTATCAGAGTTTGTTTTACAAGTCAAATCCTTCTTCTATTTAAAGAAACCGTATTCTTTTATTTAAAGAAACAGCTTCCACCGATAAATTCTCTGAGAACAGAATTATTTGGCACAGTTGCACTGTCTGTACCGACGAAGTAGGACAGGAATTTCAGCAGTCTCTTCGCCTGAATGCCTTCCGGTGTATTCGGATCCACCTGGAATAAAAGAGGCTGGGCATACTGTTTTAAAATACTAATCTCGTATATCAATGAAGAATTAAACATCACATCCGCTTCTTCCTGATATGGGAAAATGTTCTTTTCCTCCCCGGCACGTACAGAAGACCACATACCGATGGTCTTCTCCGGAGAAGCGCCTCTTCCCACCACATCGCGGGTCATACGACGGAGCAGTCTTCCATCTGTTGCCGCAATACTGTTATGTGCATCTACGTTAATAGACGTCATGGCGCTGATGTAAATCTTGAATTTATCTTCCTTTGGAATCTTGTATGTAGCACGCTCATTAAGACCGTGAATTCCTTCGATTACAAGAATCCCTTTCTCTCCAAGCTTTAAAGTGTTGCCTTTATACTCCCTGAGTCCTGTCAGAAAGTTAAACGTCGGCATGGCAACTTCTTTCCCTGCCAATAAAGCAAGAATATCCCGATTCAAAACTTCGATATCTACTGTCTCCAGAGCTTCAAAGTCATATTTTCCTGTTTTGGGATCAATGGGCGTATTGACACGGTCTACAAAATAATCATCCATAGCAATCGGATGAGGTTCCAATCCATGAGCCGAAAGCTGAATAGAAAGCCTATGGGAAAAGCTTGTTTTTCCGGAAGAAGAAGGACCTGCTATAAGAACAACCTTCTTACCGGATTCGGCAATCTCATCGGCAATCTCACCGATACGTTTCTCCATCAGAGCCTCCTGCACAAGAATCAGGTTCTGCATCTTTCCTTCCGCGATACACTGATTCAGATCCCCAACTGTGGCCACCTTCATGGTCTTTGCCCAGTCTTTGGACTGTTCTAAAATTTCAAAAAGTTTAGGGCGGTCAATAAATGTATCTTCCTCCCAGCGTCCTTCTCTCATACTTTCCTCGGAAGGAAGATGCAAAAGAAAACCATCCCGATAAGCTTCCAGTCCGAGAATCTTTACATACCCCGTAGATGGCGCCATATATCCATAGAAATAATCTGCGTAATCATCTAAAAAATATACATTCATGTGGGAGTGAACACGAAAACGAAGCATTTCCTTTAATTCCTTCGCCCTTCTTGGAGAAAAATACCGATCCACTTCGTCGCTGGCCACATGATTCTTCACGATTCTTAAATCAAGCCCAATCAGTTCCCTCATGCGTACTTCCACTTTGTCTAGCACATCACCGGAAAATATCTTCCCGTTACTGCATTCACAGTACACACTGCTTCCAAGCACATGGCGGAATTCAATATTGTCTTCTGCTTCTCTTCCTAAAATATCTTTAAAAGCTTTCAGCATGATCAGGCAGGCACTGCGGCGGAAAGCCATATAGCCGTTAGTAGAGCTGATCTGTTTAAATTCAACCCTTGTGTAATCTTCTACCTTCTTATAAAGTTCAGACAGTTTTCCATCTACTTCTGCCAGAATAATCCGATTTCCATCCTCTTTATCAAAATCCTTTGCCAGCTCTTCTAAAGTTCTATTTTTATCTACAAAAAACTTTCTTCCATCAATAAACACTCTGCATAACTCCATATATTCACATCCTTTCTACGGTTTCATAACATATAGGTTTTGACACGATTTAGTTTTTGAATCGTTTTCATCCCTGGTTTTGATTCTCATCCCAGCTCTGTCAGCAAGAAATACTAAAACTTGATATCAGAACGGCAGTATGGGATATTATTCATGGCAGCTTTCGTAAAATCGAAAACTCGCTACCTGTTATTATCATTGGATATTGTCTAAGAGCTCAAACACTCGATTTTACTAGCCCGTTCTGCTATCTTCGTTAAGTATTTCTAAGCTTCCGCCGAATGGTCTGAAAACCAAAAACAGGGATGGAAACGATTTCTAATTACTGTATAAAACAGTGCATTAATTTTAAAAACTTAATATCGGTTCCGTGTATTCTTTTGAGGTTTATGACGTTCGGAGAAGTTCTAGATGTTCTTGACGAAGGGTAAAGGGCGTACAAATAAAATCACATGTTTGAACTCATAGACACTATCCTTGTCATATAACTAAAAGTGAGTTTGTGATTTTATGGAAACAGCCAAAGACAATATCCATATCTGTAGCCCTTTAAACAAGTCTTAGAACATCTTAACGACGGAGCCGGAAGGAACCACAAAAGAATACACGGGAGCGATTCGAGTATAAAATCGTGTCAAAAACTATAAAACCTGATACGGCATTCCTTCGAAGAAAGGAACCGCCTCCACATCCTCTAAGGACTCTATGTATTCACACAGATGCCCGATAAACACCTGCTCTAATCCGTAATGGCCTGCTTCGATGACAGCAAATCCCATATCCATGCTGTCCAGTCCTTCATGGTGGCCAATATCTCCTGTGATGAGAACATCTACTTTTTTCTTATCTGCTTCTTTTATCATGCTGCGTCCGGATCCGGGAGATACAGCAGCATATTCTACCATACGGTTAAGATCGCCAAATACAAGTACATTGGAAAGGCCGAATGTCTCTTTTACTTTTGCAGCACACTGGGCAAGTGTCATTTTTTCCGGAAGTTTTCCAACCTGGCCGATTCCTACCAGACGGTCTTCTATCTCACCCATGACCTCAAATGGTTCCGGATTCACAAGACCCATCTTTGCTCCGCAGATTTCAGCCATGCCGCCGGCAATATCATAGTTGGTGTGCATGGCATAACAGCAGATGCCGTTCTCGGCCATAATAAGAACTTTATCGCCAATGAAGCTGTCATCATTTACCTGTTTCATTGCAGAAAAAATCATAGGATGATGAGTCAGGATCATATCTGCACCAATCTCCACAGCTTTCTCTACTGCTTTTTTTGTTGCATCAAGAGCAACAAGAACTTTTTTTACTTCCTTTTCTTTTCTTCCGCAGATGAGTCCGGGATTATCCCACCCACAAGCGTAAGAAGGAGGAGCAAGCTCCTCCAACATTCTAATGATATCTTTACATTTCATAATGATATGCTTTCTCCAATTTTAAAATGCAGGACTTCATTTCCTGTCTTCTTACCTGGGAAGCCTGGGAATCATTGTCATTGAGGCTTTCCATAATCTTATGATACTTAGTCATCTCCCGTTCCAGATATTCCAGCATAAGAGGAGATTTCTCCCGAAGAAGAATCTCTCCGTATTCATAGAGATATTCTTCCCCATAATGCTGCTCACCCGGCAGGGCTTTGATGATGAAATAATATTTGCCCTCTTCCTTTACAATCTGTTCCTCCACAATGGCATAGCCATTCTCATGAAGAAAATGTCGGACTTTAAAGATTTCTGACTGAGGCTGCAGAATCAATTCCTTACCTGCATTTACTACGTGGATTCCCTTTGTCAGAATATCTGTCATCAGTGCACCGCCCATTCCAGCAATGACAATAGAGTCTGCCTCGGAAGGATCCAGCCTTTCCAGACCATTGGAAAGTCTTGTTCCAATCTTATCTGCAAGTCCATATTCCCTGATATGAGATTCCGCACGGTCGAGAGGCCCCTGGTTCACATCCATGGCGATGGCAGAAGGACAGATTCCTTCCTGAACCAGATAAATGGGTATGTATCCATGATCTGTACCGATGTCGGCCAGACGGTTTCCTTTTGTCACACCGCTGGCTACGGTCATTAATCTTTTGGACAATTCCATGTTCTCACCCTTCCTAGTCAAGGAAATCTTTTAATTTACGGCTGCGGCTTGGATGACGTAACTTGCGGAGAGCTTTCGCTTCGATCTGACGGATACGTTCACGTGTTACGTTAAATTCCTTACCAACTTCTTCAAGAGTTCTTGCTTTGCCATCTTCTAAACCAAAACGTAAGCAGAGAACTTTCTGCTCTCTTTCTGTAAGTGTTCCAAGAACTTCCACAAGCTGTTCTTTTAATAAAGTAAATGCAGCTGCTTCTGCAGGTACAGGAACATTTTCATCCTGAATAAAGTCGCCAAGGTGGCTGTCTTCTTCTTCACCAATTGGTGTTTCTAAAGATACAGGTTCCTGAGAAATCTTTAAGATTTCACGCACTCTGTCTACAGGCATATTCATCTCTTCTGCAATTTCTTCCGGAGATGGTTCTCTTCCAAGTTCCTGTAAAAGCTGTCTGGATACACGGATCAACTTGTTGATCGTCTCTACCATATGAACCGGGATACGGATTGTTCTCGCCTGGTCAGCGATCGCTCTTGTAATTGCCTGACGGATCCACCATGTTGCATATGTGGAGAATTTGTAACCTTTATGATAGTCAAATTTCTCAACCGCTTTAATAAGACCTAAGTTACCTTCCTGAATTAAATCAAGGAATAACATACCACGGCCTACATATCTCTTGGCAATACTTACTACGAGACGTAAGTTTGCTTCTGCAAGCTTTTTCTTGGCTGCTTCGTCGCCTTCTTCCATTCTCTGAGCAAGTTCGATTTCTTCCTCTGCAGATAACAGAGGTACTTTACCGATCTCTTTTAAATACATACGCACCGGATCTTCAATGCTTACGCCTTCTAAGGCAGAAGTCATCTCCGCATCAATGTCAATATCGTCTTCGATATCGGCAAGATCAGCAATATCAGCGTCGTCATCGTCATCCTGTGGGATTGTGAGAATGTCTACGCCATTCTGTTCTAAATATTCATAAATTACTTCTATCTTCTCTGTGGACAGCTCCATGTCACTGAAAAACTGGTTGATTTCTGTATACTCCAGTACATTTTTCTTCTTCTTTGCCACATCAAGAAGCTGTTTCAGTTTTTCATTAAATCGCAGCATTGCTTCATCCATGTTTCTTCCATCCTTCCATCACTAAGTTCTATTTTAACCAGACTACAGGGAAATATGCAGTCTCTGCAGTTCGGCCTTTTTCTGAATTAATTCCTGCCATCTCACAATGTCCGTGGACCGGTTCATCTCTTCTTCAATACTATTGCTTTTTACTTTTTTTACAATATCCGTAAGCACTTTCTCGTTATCTTTCGGAAGCGGAGCTACCTTAAGTCTTGCGTTAAAAAGAGAAGCCACTTCGGACTGCTCCTCCGTATCCGGGAACTGGCTGATAATCTGAGCCGGTGTTACCCTGCCGTCTTTTGCATACTGATCAAAGAGCATAATGGCAACGGAGTGATATAAGTTTTCTACAAAATCATCGGGACCAATGATGTGTTTGAGCTTTTCAAACAGCTCCGGTCTGTTCACATACCAGGTAAGCAGAAGTTTCTGAGGCTGTTTCTTCGCATCATCTTTCTCCCGTCTGATCTGTTCCCTTGTCTCTGCCGGCTGTTGTTCTTCTGCTTTCTTTTCAAAACCTGCCATAGTTCCATAACGTTCCACCAGTTTTTGAAGATCTTTTGCGCCCATATAATAGCGGTTTGCCGCTGCTTCAATGTAATTGTTGCGCTCTAATACTTCCGGGATAGTGGCAAGCTTTTTGGCAAGTTCTTTCTGAAATGCAGTTCTGCTCTCCGGATCCTGCTGATTATACGAATCTGCTAAAACCTGAATCTCGAACATCATGCTCGGCATAGCCTGTGCTATTCTCTCTTCTAAAGCTTCCGCTCCCAGATTCTTGATAAACTCATCCGGATCCTTATAAGGTTTTAAGTTGAGAACTCTCACCGTAAGTCCGGCATCCTTAAGAATCGGAATGGCTCTTAATGCCGCCTTGGTTCCTGCTCCGTCACTGTCAAAAGAAAGAACAACTTCACCTGTATACCGCTTCAGAAGCAGTGCGTGGGATGAGGTAAATGCTGTCCCCAGTGAAGCCACCGCATTGGTAAATCCAGCCTGATGCATAGAGATCACGTCAAGATATCCTTCACAGAGAATCATGTAATGCTTTCTCGTAGATCTGGCAAAATTCAGTCCATACAGATTACGGCTCTTATCAAAGAGCAAGGTCTCCTTGGAGTTCAGATATTTAGGCTGTCCATCACCGAGAACTCGTCCGCCAAATCCAATGACCCTGTTATTCACATCCACAATAGGGAAAATAACACGGTTAAAAAACTTATCATAGGCGCCTCTCTCTTCAATGGTTACCAGTCCGGAGTCTTTCAAATCTTTGTCCTTAAAACCTTTGGACTTCAGATACTGATAAAGCCCGTCCTTGTAAATATCTGCAAAGCCAAGGCCAAACTTCTTCATGATTTCTTCCGAAAGCCCTCTGTCTGTCAGGTACTGAAGCCCTCTCTCGCCCCTCTTATTGCGGAGAATATAATAAAAATATCCTGCTGCCGCCTTATTCATGGAACGAAGAAGAGCCTTCGCATCCATCTCCTGCTTGGCCTCCTGGCTTAATTCCTGTTTGGGAAGTTCGATTCCGCTTCGGTCTGCCAGGTACTCCATAGCCTCTGTAAAAGTATAATTCTCATACTCTGTTAAAAAAGTAAAAATATTGCCGCCTTTTCCACAGCCGAAACAGTAATACATCTGCTTGTCCCTGCTGACAGAAAAAGAAGGGGTCTTCTCATTGTGGAACGGACAACAGCCAAAATAAGAGCCGCCTTTCTTCTTCAGCTGAACGTGGGTGGATATTAAATCTACTATATCATTGCGGGAACGGACTTCTTCGATCAGTTCTTCCGGATATCTTGCCATATTCACACCGCCTTTCTGAAAAATTATGTCAACCTTCTAGTTTGTTCTGTCGGTTCCATTGCCCAAAAAAGGGCAAAATATCCCCTTATAGTTATTATTCTACATAAAAATCAAAAATCCTCTAAAAAAGATTCGTAAAATCATAAAATATCTTATCCAGAGAAAATGTTTTTTTTGTGATAGGATAAAGACAGTCAGGCATGTCCTTCATACACTCTTCAATGACTTTTTCATCTCCGAAGAGATAAATTGGAATCCTGTCAACATAATTCGGATGTTCTTCTGTCCACTTTCTTTCTTCCCTTGCGAAATCCACCCATTTCCATTGGTCTTCGTAAGTCATAAACGCATATACATCCCAGGAATAGGTTTCCTCAATTCTGTCACTGTAAAAACATTCGTAATTAAATGCTTCCTCCCAGCAATGATTTCCAAAATCGAATAAATCTTTGTCCTTTCTCAGATTTTCCACATACTTGTAATCGACCCAAACTTTATTGGATGTAGGTGTGTGGATCAAAACGTCTTTCCGATATCGTCCCATTCTCCAGTAGGAACCATACTGATTTCCCATTTGAATCACATGGGTCACTTCCGGTGTGGAATTGACAAATTCCAAAGCCTCCAGATCTTCCCTTTCCGTCAAAACATCTTTCCTTAAAACACAGCTTTCGGAAAACCTTTCCGCAATAGCTTTTATCATCTGATCTGCCGCTTGATCAGAGATCCACCGGCTTCCCTCCGGCTCATAACAGCCTGAGTATTCTATCCATATTTTCTTTGCATCTGCCATAAACAGAGTCATGAATGTTCCAATGTAATAAATCGGATGTCCAATGGGACTGTCATCTATATGAATATAGTATACCTGGTCTTTTGCTTGTCCCTCTTCTACCCGGTCTTTATAGTTGTCATAGATCCAGTCCACAAGAGAATGAAGATGTTCTTCTGAAACAACCGGCCAAGTAAGGTCCGGCATTGCCGGACCTCCCTTATTCCACTTTATGATTTTTTTTGATGCTTCTTCCACACAAAGATGCATTTGTTGTCTGATTTCTTCTTTTGTCATAGCATCCTCCTATTCTTGATGAAATATCCGTTTCCAGTTTTCCAACATTCTATCCCATATTTTCATTGGAAAACGGTTATCCAAACTATCCTTTTCAGACTGGCCGTGGTAATCGGAACCGGCACTGATGAGAAAACCAAATTCTTTTGCTTTTTTTGCAAGCCAGGCTCTCTGTTTTTTATTATATCTTCCATAAAGTACCTCCATAGCGGCAAGAGGTCCTGCTGCTTCTTTAAAACGTGTCATCAAACGATTGAGTTCCCATTTGTTAAACCGGTAATAAAGAGGATGGCATAAAACAATAGCTATAATAGAATCACCGCCTGCCTCTCTGATTTCACGGATTGTCTCTTCCAGACCTTTGTAAGCAGCTTTGTATGGTGCCGCATCAACCCAGGCGAGTTTTTTGCCATACTTGCCAAAATATAAATCATAACCCTCGCCTCGATAGGAAATCTGTCCATGGTCATACATATAATCTTCTATATGTTTCCGTCCTACGTGTTCCGTTTCAGGGTATCTTTTTTTGAAAGTATCATAATCAGGAATTTCTTTTCCGCAAAGAGCAAGTTTTTCCCGCTGTTCATTGAAACGTCCTCTGTTATCTATCTTTCTGTCTGCAAGAAAACGGATTCGGTCTCCGTCTGTGGTAAGAACTACCATGTGCACATCTTCCAGTTGTTTTTCTGTGGGTTTGTTTTGGTTTTGACTTGTGGGACTTTGATCTGTATCACCTTGTTTTTTATCATAATTGGTAGATACTTCAATGCCTTCTACGATTTCAATACGCCCCTGAAATTTCTTTCTTAATATGATTAATTCTTCCTTCGTCAAAAGCCGGTTATGGTCTGTAATACTGATAACGCCGATCTGATTCTCTATGGCCTTCTGAATCAATTCTTCCGGTGACAGATTCCCGTCGCTGAGATTGGTATGACAGTGAAATTCCACATATTTGACTTTCTTCATAAACTCTCCCCTTTCCTTATCCTCTCTGTATAAGTTGACGGTATATATCTTCCGCCCGTTCCATATATTCAGAACTTTCTTTTTCTCTTCCAGTCATGCGGAGCATATAGCCGTAATTGCCATAAAGGTGCACCATGACTTCCAGATAAGCTTCCGGCTCTTTCTCATGAAGTCTTCCCATAATGTGGATTGCTTCTTGATATAAAGGTTCGCTGTTTCCAAAATCACCTTCCACATCATAGTAGTATGCCAGTTCCTTCAATCTTTGAACCACGCTGATCCATCCTTTATGAGGATTCTCTAAAACTTCTTCTCTGCTGATAGCAAGAGATGTTCTGCAAAGAGATACGGCTTCTTCTGTCTGTCCCATCTCAAAGCAGAAAAACGCCATGTTGTAATAAACTTCGGAAAGTCTTCCAAGATCTTTCGTCTGTTTGTTCTTATTCAGTTCCTCTTCGATTTCTATTGCCTGATCATAAAGCTGTTCACATTCCTTTAGCAGAAACTGTCTGGAAGCAGTATCCTGTTCTGATTTGGCAAGCTCGAGCAGACAATTGGCCAGATTACCGCAGATCAGGGCGTAACCCCGGTCTTTCTTTTTTTCGACAAGTTCCATTGCCTTGCGAAGATAGAATACTCCAAGACCGGCTGCACCCAGGTTGGCAAAATGAATTCCCAGATTATTATAAACATCCGACAACTTTTCTCTGTCTTTCATTTCCTCGCACATTTTCTGGGCTCTTTCCAGATACCAGATATTTTTGTGAAAATCATTGAATGCATAGTACAGATTTGATCTTAATAAATACAAATCAGCCATGGCCGTCTTTGCAACAGAAGCATCCCCTTCATATATTTTCTCCAGCTTGTCAGACACATCCATAGCCTGTGTAAAACGATGAGTTGAATGAAGAAAGGAAGCATATTCATAGATACAGTTGTAGTCCAAACGATACTTTTCAGAAAGCTCAGCATTTTCCCTGAAACAATCTTCAAGCATAGCAATTCGTTCCGGATTCAGACCCTGGCAATAGAGAACGGCTGTCTTAATTTTGTTTTCAGACAAATATCCTTTGATCAGTTCCATCCCCTGCTCCGCCATACTCTTAGCTGCGTCCAGTTCTCTTGTTCTCTCTTTTTCATTTAAAAGAGCAACGGCACCTTCATAGTTTCCTTCCTCTAAAAGTCGTTTTGCTGCATTTCCACGTTCTGTTATAATAGCCCCGTCCTCGTCCATTTGAAGAATTTTATTATAATGATCGAGCATATTTCCCTCCAGTTCATAAAGCTGCTGTGTTGTTTTTTCCAACTGACCGGATATCTCTATCAGCTTATGGAATACAGATTCATCCAGAGGGTTTTCTATGTTTTTCATGCGCAGCTTGTAGAAGTTTTTGCTGAGAACTTCCTTTTTCTGTCTTAAGTCCTGCACATTCTTATTCAATCGATAGAATGGAACATGATCAAGTGAAAAGACTTCCTGATTGTCAAGGAGAACCTTACCATCTCGAAATTCCACCTTTTCTGCCATATTTTCATTTTTAATCCAGTCCAAAAGACTGTTCAATTTCACAGTATCCGGATGGACAATGTCCTTTCTGGTAAAACAGGTTTTGGAAGTATAGCCCGCATAGACTGCTTTTAAATCCTGCATTAATGCTTCTGCATTCTCATACCCTTTTTCCATCCGATCAAATAAATCTTCTATCAGAAGTCTGCCAAGAATGTCTATCAGTTCTTTCCCCGTCTCTTCAATCTTCTTTGTCTCCTGTTTTTCCCACAGTGTATATTCATTGATAAAATCTTTTAACAATTCTTCTTTCATGGAATCGGATAAAGTTCCACCCTGCCATGTTTTATGAAAGAAAAGAGTGTAAAGATAAGAACCAATGGCATACAAGTCAGAAATCGGTTTCAGATTTGCTCTCTTCATTCTTTCAAATTCACGCTCAGACACACCCTCTTCCAGATATTTCTCAAGCATGCGGATCTGTGGAGAAATATACTGGGAGTTAAGATAAATCCGGTCCATTTTAGCTAAAGAATCATCCCGGTATGGCACCAGACTGTCTGTATCGATTAGGATCACAACACTGGGTCTTCTAATCCACAGGAAATTCTCCGGTTTAAAATCCAGCATCAAATAACCTTCTTCGTGAAGAATTCCCATGGTTTCTGTCAGACTCACTGCCGCGTTCAGCTTTTCTCTTAAACTTACCGGTTCTGCCTGTTTCAGATCAGCACCAAGATGGGCATCACTTACAATGTAATAACTGTCTCCGTATACTCCGGTAACCAGTGGTTTTACTGCAATCTCCATAGCACCGGAAGCCGCCAGTTTCTTTTGATACTCAAGCCCCTGCATAAACTGTTCCCATGCCATTTTGTATTCTGTCTGTTCCTTTATCTTTTCACTCACCAAAAGACAGCCTGATTCCTCTTCCCGCACAACATGAAAATCTACAGCTTTTCTTTTTATATCGGGATAGAATTCTTTTATAATCACTCGGTTAGGAACAATTCCATTTTCACTATGAATATGTCCATGATAAACAAGACAGCTGCTGCCTTCAGATACCTGATCCTGTGCATCATCGATCTGAATTCTGATTCCGTTAATGGTGAATTCCGTTCCTTTTTTCATTGGTATTCTGTTTCTTTTCACAAAGGTCATAATTTTCTCCTTCTTTTTGTTTTTCTTTCACGACATTTTTCATAGTATCCTTTAATTGTTTTACTTTACCATAGAATCGGTCTTATTTCATTAAAGATACTCTATATTTTGAAAGTTTTATTCCCCCTTTTCCCTTAACTTTTCAAGCATTTCATATGAAGTTTCACTAATAATTGCATTTTGTTCTGCGATTTCTTTCAAAATGTCTTCTGGAATTTTTAGTTTTATTGCTTTTAATTCTCTTTCGTATTTTTCCTTCAATTGCTTCTCGGCTGCTTTCCGCTCCAAAGTATATGAAGAAAAAAGAGTACTCTTGTTGACACATCTTTTATAATACTTGTCCTGTCCTGTAATTTTCACTTTAATCAAATAGTGGAAAGGTGTTTCCTCCAAAACAGTACCTATAATACATTTGTCTGAACCTGGGGAGGAATCATTATGAAGACAGACACGATCTCCGATTTGAATTCCTCCTTTCTCCAATTCCAGTTTGCAGCTAAATCCTGCCAGATTTAACTCTTCATCAAAATAAGGTTGTGAAATGACCCAGTTTTTCTTTGGTTCATTGTTGTACTCCTCGGTTACCGATTTGATAAACATCATGATTTCTCTCTTCATAATTGTTTCCTCCTGTGTTCAATTATCAATGTACATTTTGCTGTCTTATAAGGGACAGCGCCTTATATAATTACTATACGGCAGGGCTGATTTTTTAATTTTTTCTTTTCCCTTTTTTCATAATCAAATTTCGGAAGAACATTATTTTTTTACAAAAAACGGAGTGTTGCAAACCACAACCACTCCGTTTTTTATTTTAAATTCTGTTTTTATTTTCTCCGCTTTCTGTCCATATAGCGGTCCGGATCATCGATGCAGTAATCCCACATTGGCTGATCCAGTTTTTTCATCCACATATACCGGTATAATTCCAATGGTTCTGCACAGGTCAGTACCAGTTTCAGATACAGATCATAAGCATTTTCATTGTTCAGAGCCATATACCCACAGGCGCTCAATTCTCTGTAAACTTTATCTTCAAAGTAGGCCAGCCTCTCTTCATAATTATCACTGACTCTGGTTGAATTAAGAAGTTTATAACAAAAATTCGCAAACAGCAGGGTCAGTAACAGATTACGTTTCGTCATTGCCGGACGGGTCGAAAAGGAAGAAATGACATTATCATCATAGATTAATGCATTTAAAAATTCGTCTGTATTAAGAAAAGACGATTTTTTACCTATTACACATGCATCTTCCACATCCGGATCCATCACCCCATATAAAGTACGGCGTATGTATGGCCGGTCAATATCCACCTGTTTTGGCACATCAAAGATTGACTCACCACGCTCTTGTGCCTTCCTTAAATAGTATTCATATGTGATTTCATTCCCGTCATACTGGGTAATATTCTCCCGCAGTTCTTTCAATTGATTATGGAACAACTCTTCACTGGAACCCATAAGTTTTTTCTTCTTTATCACTTCGGTTTTCCTGATAATGTCTTCTAATTTCTCAATCTTTTCCGTAAATAAAATATCTTTATATTCGGATTTTAATTGATCAATATCTTCTATATAGAAAAGAATTTCATTTCCAATCCTTCTGGAGGCATCATACATATTCTCCAGAACGGAATCAGAAACATTTTCTTCCCTTACATCTTTGTATAATGCATCCAGGCAGTCATATGCCTCTTTGTAATTGGAAAATCCACAGAAAGCGGCATATTTTAACGTAAAGTACATATAGATATACTCTCTTTGTGTAAAATCAGATTCAGCACATTTTATGACTTTTTTTCGAAATGCAGAATAGATTTCCATGGTCATGCCGGTTGCAAGAGCCATATCGTTTAACTTTGTTTCATTTAAATCGGATACCAGCCCGGCAAAATAAGCTTTCATTTTAGAAACCGTTACTCCGCTTCTTTTATAATCAGCCTTCAGATATTTTAAACAAAGTTCTTCTTCTTTGGTGCCATAATGAGCTTTCAAATATCTCATTACATACTTGCTGCAATCTACACTTTTAATCTGTTCGACCTGTTTTAAGAATCGTTCCTCCTTTTCGCTTCCATAAAAAGAACCTGCATCCATGTCCCAGCATTTTTTTGGCAGTCTTATATGCTGTTTCTCCATACCGAAAATATAATCGGTGAGACGATTCTGTTTTTGAATCAGCTTTGTAGTTTCACCTGAAGAAACATATTTCAAGTGATTTAAATATTCACCTATATCTTCCGCCCCTGTTTCTTCTTCCACATATCCACCCTGGCGGATTACTTTTTTCACTTTGTTATACAGTTTTTTCTTAATTTTGTCATATTCCTCCCTGGTCATTCCTGCCTTTTTCAATATGGAATTAATGCTTTTTTCATGAAATTCACTGGTGAGGATATGAAGTACCAGTTTTTCTTTCGGGTCATCACAGGGGATTTTTTTCATATTCTCAAGGACGCCTGTCATGTCTAAACTCGTCTGTTCTTCCATTACCATGTCGTCAACGAGATGTTCATCAGGGATCCGGAGAACAGCCTCCAATTCTTCATCATTCTCTTCTCCTATCTCCATATTCAAAGACAAGGCTCCCTTGTGCACATTGTCTTTGTTCAGTGCATGCAGAATATATTTTTCAATCCAGTATTTTGCATAGGTTGAAAATGCACCTTTTTTATAATCGTATTTTTCTATGGCTTTCATCAGGCCTATATTCCCTTCCTGTATCAAGTCAGGAAATGACAGGCCGCGGCCTGTAAAATTTTTTGCTATAAAAATCACATAACGAAGATTGGCCTGTGCCATTTTGTTTTTGGCAGCCTGGTCACCATTCTTTATCCGTTTTGCCAGTTCTACCTCTTCTTCCTTTGTCAAAAGGGGAACTCTGCCTATTTCATTCATGTAAAGACGAACAGAATCCACCACTTCTTCCTGTTCCGTCTTTTCTGTCTGGATTTCTTCTTCCAAGCTCTCGTCCTCTGACATGATATCATGATCTTCCATTGTGTCATCATCTGGCATTATGTCACTATCAGAACCATCCATAGAATAGAAATATTCCATATATTGGTTGTTTTTCTTGTCAGTTTCATTCTCTTTTCTCTTCATAGAAATCCTCCTGTCCTATTTTTACTATTATAACATGAAGATACCTTCTTCTTAAAGATAACTTTTCATACAATAAATTTTAAATGCCAATAGAGCAGGGAAATCCCCTGCTCTATGATGCTATGCCGCATATTGTTCCGGCATGGTGTATGACGGTAATTGATAATACACTGCATTTCCTTCTTTTGTAAATTCATACAATGCAGTGTCACCTTTTTGGACTAACAGATCATCGGTAAATAAGATTCTAAGATCTGAATCAATTCCCTCTGCTTTTTTCAAATAGTCATAGACTTCCCGGTTATGGGCTTCTGACTCCCCGCAGATTACAAAATGCATGCTTCCTGCGTAAGGATGATAATTCACACATGGATAGAGTTCTCTATTCTCAAAAGCTTCAAAACGTTTTATTTTGTTGGCAAGATGATCCAATGCCTCCGGATTGCACCGTACAACCTCATAGGATAATAAAACCGGAGTATTACAGGAACCCCCTCCCGTAAAAAACGGGTTTATGGTGACGTTTAAGTGAGTTCTCAACATAGGAGCAGTCACCTCTTCATAAGTATCATAGATTTCACTGACCGGGCGGAGGGTATCCATAAAACCAAACCGGCAAACGTCAATATGGTTTTTCAACATATTTAAAAGAAGCTGATTTGCTATAAGAACTTTCTTCACTTCAACAGGACCATCCAGTTTATCCTGGTCTACAGCACTTTTATAGGGAAGATACTTCACACCTGTATGCAGATACATTCCATGGCTATATATGTATTTATTACCCCAGTAATCAAGTTTATAGCAATCCAGTTTTTTTAGGCCATTCTCTCCGTCTGTCACCTGAACCTGACGAATGGTTCTTGTCATCATCAGCTTTCTTAGACGACGGCAGACATCGCCGGTTGATATTCTTCGTCCGGAGAGCCACAGATACTGATGAAGCTGATCCGGAAGCAGATATTTGCTCATGGCAATTCTTTTTATGATATCCTGATCTGTTCTGTCATACAGATCACTCAACTGCTTCTCATTCATTTTGTGTTTAGGTCCGGCAGACTCTTCTACCGTCTCTCCCTGTGCATAACCAAAGAATTTCTCAGGAAAGATATGGTTCAGTGGATAAGACTGAGCCATATAAGTATGGGCAATGTTACATTTTGTGTTAAAATTCAACATAAAGATCCCTCCTATTCTTAGATTAAATCGTTATATTCCTCGTGAAAGCTTCTCACATCATCCACGAAATCTTCTAAAGCCGCAGCAATGAGATGTGCGTATGGTTTTTCTCCTATGATTTCCCAGGAAGTATCCGGAAGTTTATAGGACAGATTGATATAATAAGTATCCGGAATCTGCTCAACGGAATCCAGATTAATGTTTGCACCAAACAGATAGAGACCATTGTCTGCAAGCATCTCCCATTTCTTCTGATCCTTTGTCTCAATGGTCCATCCGTTTTTTCTGCCATCTGCATGATAATAAACAGTACCATCCTGACTGATATGCATGCAGCCATTTAATTCTGTTTCCTCATCTGCAAAGATAGAAAAATCAATGACACCGGTATAATAAACATTTCCGATTATCTCTTCGTCGATTGTTTCAATTTCATATTTTTTTAAATAGTCGTAGCCGGCTTTTTCTAAAACCTCCTCACATACATCCACTCTTTTTACTAACAGTTCAGGAACTTCATAAATCTTCATTCTCATTACCTCCATATTGTTTTAAGTATTTAAAATATACTTCTTCTGCCTTTTTTTATTTTTTTACTGTCCTTTTTCCTGTTCCGGATCGGCAAAGAATTCTGTGTGAACCGTTGTTACATCGTTCAAAAACTCCATCAGGGTTTCTTCTGCTATCATTGCAAAATCAGCTGCATCACAGTAATCATCTTTGATTCTTGCAGTACAGTAAGACATATTCAGATACTTCTTCTCCTGCTCTGATCCTTTCATTTTTTTCACTTCAATACCAGGACTTCCAAAATAACAGCTGTCACAAAGATCTAATATGGCATATAATTTTTCATGCTCCCCCTCTTTGATTTCCCAGCCGTTTTTGCTGCCAATCATCTCAATATAAAGATGACCATCCTCAAAAAGCTTCATAAGGACAGTGACATCCTGATTCTTAATTTCAAATTCTCCAAAATTGTAACAGGTATCTTTCTCTTTCCAGAGCATTTCACAGTTTCTCCACTTGAATTCATAGTTCAAATACTCATTCTTTAGAAGTTTACCTTCACATTTTTTCACTCGTTCCATTAATTCTTCGGAAATTTCACATTTTAACATTTTTCAACCTCCTTCTTTCTGTTCAAAAGCGGGAATCATCCCTCATCTGATATATACAAGATACGTCGTAGGCGAATTTCTATTTTTTTCAAAGAAAAAAAGCCGCAGGAATATGCGCTTTCAACACATATTCCTGCGGCTTCATACCACTTTATATTTATTTTTCTTTTCCTATATTTCTATAATAACTTATCATTAAATAAACCGTGGATCCAATCCATGCTGCAACCTCAGCCCCAAAGATTCCACTCTGAAAGCCTGAATATCCAACGAAGAATGAAATTCCAACACGAATCACAAACTCAATGATACCGGATACAAGAGGACCAATGGTATTGCCCATCCCCTGAAGAGCGGACAGGTACACATATAACAAATAGAGAATCGGAAGACAGATACTCATTACGGACAGGTAAGTATAGGCCGTATTCCCTGCCACAGCTAAAAGCTCTGGATTATCAGAAGAAATAAAAAGCATGGTAATCTCCCGTCCGAAGAAAAGCATGAGACCGCCTATGAGAATGGATGTCAACACAGATAGAACAATGGCTGACCTCATTCCTTCTTTAATTCGGTCAAGCCGCGCTGCGCCATAGTTCTGTCCCACGTAAGTGGTCACAGCATAGCCATAGGAAATGGCTGCAATCTCCAGCAATCCATACAGCTTATTAGTGGCTGTGAATCCGGCAATAAAGCTCATAGCAAATCCATTTACCACACTCTGGACCGTCATGCCGCCCACAGCTACCACAATATTCTTTAAGGCGATTGGCGTACCAAGTCCCATCAGCTCTTGTTTCATACTTCTGTCTTTTCCAATGTGTTCCTTATGGAAACGCAGTTCCGATGTTTTGTTCATCTTCACAGCACAAAAAGCACCCGCCAGACACTGGGAGAACACTGTAGCTGCCGCTGCTCCTCCAATGCCCCATCCAAGAACAAACACAGCAATACTATCAAGAATAATATTAATTACGGAAGCCGCAACCATTGCCTTCAAAGGTGTCTTGCTATCTCCCACTGCCCGAAGGACTGCAGAGCAGAAGTTATAAAACATGGTTGCAGAAAAGCCTCCAATCATGATTCTTGTATAAAGACCGGACAAAGGTATCAGTTCTTCCTGAACTCTTAACAGTTTTAACAATAGCGGAAGTCCAGCCTGGCCGATGATGGTCCAGCAGACTGCAATCATCACAGAAAGCGCAGCAGACTGTCCGATAACTTTCTTGACCCCATCCATATCCCCTTCTCCAAATTTCTGAGAAATACGGACACAGAATCCCTGAGAATAGCCCTGGGCAATTCCAAGCATCATCCAGTTGAACCAGTCAACAGCACCAAGAGCTGCAAGGGCAGAAAGACCGACACCCTGACCAACGATTGCCGTATCTACTACAGTATATAATTGTTGAAATATATTTCCAAACATCAAAGGAAGGGCAAAAGCAAAAAGTAGCTTTATCGGTTTCCCCTGAGTCATATTAACAGTTTTTGTCATATTATGTACCTATACTCTATTTCATTCCATGCCTCTGTCACAAAAAGGCTGTTGAATTATTCAACAGCCTCTTAAAACTTGATTCAATTAGTCTACAAAGTTAAATGCATCTTTGTTCTTTTCTTTGAAGATCTTGTATACTGCTTCTAATGTTTCAACATCGTCTACAGAGAGGAAGTTTTCCATTCCTTCTTCGTCAACTTCTACAGCTAAGATAATTACTTCTGCGTCGATTACGTCTTCTACGGGAAGAAGTACTGCAAATTCTTCACCGTTATACTCGATTGCATCGATTACTTCATATTCGAATTCGTTACCTTCCTCGTCTGTAAGATTTAAAATGTTATCGAATTCTTCGTTCATGTTTTCATTTAACATATCTGTCATGTCTGCCTCCTATGATGTCTGTTCCCTGTACAATGACAGCAACAGTTTCTTTTTGATTTATCTATGACATCATAACAGTTGTCCTTTCTATTTGCAAGTGAAATTATTCTTACAATGATTCTTTATCCCTGCCAGAATCTAGGCTGATATAACTGCTGAAACTTCATAACCGCAAATTTGTCTGTCATACCGGCAATATAATCGCAGACTGCCGTCTCCGTTCCATCCTTTTCTGCAATCAAACCATACTCTTCCGGAAGTTCATCCGGATTGGAAATATAATATTCAAACAAAGCTGCCAAAAGGCTTCTCGCTTTCTTCTCTTCTGAAATAGCTGCCGGATTGCGGTATACATTCTCAAACATAAACTTTCGAAGTCCCATCAATGCCTGAAATACGGAATCCGACATAAGAATATCGTTCTTACCCATGCTGTGAATAATAAGATCGTGAATCATGGTATTCAACCGTTCTCTCACACTATTGCCAAGCAGATCTGTATATTCCTTTGGCAGGTCTTCTTCTCTTAGGAGCTGTCCACGGATTGCATCATCAATATCATGGTTGATATAAGCAACCTTGTCACAGATACGGACAATCTTGCCTTCCAGTGTAGCAGGCATGGCCTTGGTCTGATGATTCACAATTCCGTTGCGGACTTCCCAGGTAAGGTTCAGTCCCTGTCCCTTCTTCTCTACTACATCAACAACACGGAGACTCTGGTCAGAATGCTCAAATCCTTTAGATGAAAGTTCATTCAGTTCTGCTTCTCCGGCATGTCCAAAAGGCGTATGACCAAGATCATGTCCTAAAGCGATTGCTTCTGTTAACTGTTCGTTGAGTCTTAATGCATTGGCACAGGTTCTTGCTATCTGTGCCACTTCTAAAGTGTGGGTAAGACGAGTTCTGTAATGATCTCCTTCCGGAGAAAGAAAAACCTGAGTCTTATCCTTCATTCTGCGAAAAGCTTTGGAATGGATGATTCGATCCCTGTCTCTCTGATAGCAGGTACGGACATCACATTCATCATCTTCCTTCTGCCGTCCTCTGCTGTTCAGGCTTAAGGAAGCAAAAGGACTCAGATACTGCTGTTCCCATTCTTCCTGCATCTTGCGAATCTCCATACTTACCGCCTTTCTCTAACTTCTTGTTGGCTCCTCTACTGTCACAGCGTCCAGGGAAATCTTCATAATCTGTCTTACCTGTTCTTCTGTGATACCCATACGTTCTGCCAGTTCAGAAGGTGTTGCTTCTCTTTCTAATTCCTTGGCCATCTCAGTGGCAAGTTCGGAAAGCTCATTGGCACGGCTTGCCACCTTCTTGGCAGATATTGTCTCTCTGCTGTCTTCCACTAAGGCATCTTCAATGGCTTTATGAATGGCATTACTGATAAACTCATGGAATGTGACACCTGTAGAAAGTTCATATTCGTTCACACCCATTAACAATCCAATATTGCCTTCCTGAATCAAATCACCCATTGGAAGGTTCCGGCTCTTATATTCTTTGGCGATCTTTGTTACCAGTGTAAGATTGGATTCGATTAAAAGATCTCTCGCCTCCATGTCTCCATCCAGCATCTTACGGGCAACAAACTGCTCCTGATCCGGAGAAAGCTCATTCTTATCCTTTAACTCATCCATATAGATCTTAACGATGGCACTTTCAACCTTATCTTCTTCCCTGAAGTCTTCTTCGGAAATCGGTTCATCCCAAAGTTCATAATCTTCAATAAATACACCCTGATCTACGACATAACGATAAATCATGGCACGCTGTCCTTCATCAAGATTCATGTCAGAGAAATAATCTCTAATCTCCTGTTTTGTCGTTCTGTTGTGATTGGTCTTGGCAATCTTCACAAAAGTAGTGAGATCCTGCAAGAACTTATTCTTATCTCCCATGGTATTGTCCTTTCGTATATAAATATCATATGATCCGATAGTTCGATTTCTAATCCTATTTTATCACTTTTGTCAGACAATACAAGTATTGACATGAGAATCAGATAGACAATCCTATTCTATTCTTTTCTTATCTGATTTTTAATGGCATTCATCTCTTTGCTTAATTTGGCTATGATATCTGTCAATTCTGCAACTTTACCTGCCAGTCAAACTGTACCCTTCTTCATTCCTATCTTTTTCAGTTTTACCAGCAAAGAACCTCATGTCCTTCTTCCGTCACAAGAACCATAATCTCCCACTGTGCTGACGGCATATCGTCTTCTGTATAAACGGTCCATCCGTTATCTTCGTCGATGAATACTTCATCACAGCCCATATTCACCATAGGTTCAATGGTAAATATCATACCAGGAGCCATGACCATCTCGGTTCCCTTCGGTGTTACATAACAAACGTATGGGTCTTCATGGAATTCAAGGCCGACGCCATGACCGCCGATATCCGGTACTACCGTATATCCATTGGCATTGGCATGTTCGTTGATTGCATAGCCCACATCTCCAAGAAATCCCCAAGGTTTTACTTCTGCAAGACCCTTTTCCACACATTCCTTTGCTACATCCACAAGTCTTTTCATTTCTTCGTGAACTTGGCCGATACAGAACATGCGGGAAGAGTCAGAATAGTATCCGTTATAAATCGTGGAAACATCTACATTGATGATATCTCCTTCTTCTAAAATGATATCATCATCCGGGATTCCGTGACAAACTTCATTATTAAGGGAAGTACAGACACTCTTAGGGAATCCTTCAAAACCAAGAGGCGCCGGTATCCCGCCACGCAGTGTGGTCTGTTCATATACCCAGCGGTCAATATCACCTGTTGACACACCGGCCTCTATATGTTCTGCTACATAGTCGAGAACTGCCATATTGATAGCACAGCTCTCTTTAATCTTCTCGATCTGTTCCGGCGTTTTGATAATCTCTCTGTCCGGAATGATATGTCCTTCTTCCTCGAGTCTTTTTAACTTTTCATCAAAATGCATATGACACTGTTTATATTTTTTTCCGCTTCCGCACCAGCATGGAGCGTTTCGTTCTAATAATTCCATATTCTACCTGCTTTCTTTTCACGTCCTGTTCTCTAATTATCAATTTACAGTTGCAGTATACCAAAAGGGCGTCACATAATGCAACGCCCTTTCTCATATTCCTGTTTTAATTATTTTTTCATATTCCTAAATTACACTCTGTCTTTCAATGCTTTATACAAGAAGAAAGATACAATAGAGATAATAATACCTTTCACCACATTAAATGGTGTAATTCCAATCATTACCAGTTTGGCCAGGTTATCGATGGATGGAATTGTTGCCTGAACCATTCCCATAACTGCTTCTTCTCCAAAGAGTCCCAGATAAAGAGGTACCGTAATAAAGTAATTTGTAAACATGCCCATAAGTGCAAGACCGATGGTGCCTGCAACAAATCCTACAATAAGGCCTTTATTTGATTTACTCTTCTTCGCAATCAGTCCAAGAGGAATTACAAATCCAAGAGAAACCATAAAGTTTGATAATTCTCCGGACATTCCTGTACTTGTTGCTGTCAGATGAAGAACATTCTTAATTAATTCAACTAAAACGCCGGATACGGGACCATAAATAATGGCTACAATTGCTGCCGGAACATCACTGACTTCCAGTTCAAGGAATCCAAGATAGGAAACCGGTAATTTGACAAACATTAATACAAATGAAATGGCTGCGCAAATTCCGATGATTGCGATTTGTTTGGTGGATACCTGGTTTGTTCTGCTCATTGTTGCTGTACTCATACTTAACATCTCCTGTTCTTAAAAGTGTGTGTGTTGGGTCAAGGATTTGTTCTTATTGAATTTTTGAAGATATGTGGCGTTGGAGAAATATTAATTATGTATATTCGGAAAAACAAAAAAGCCCTGAATACAGAAAAATTGCATTCAGGGCATATACACAATAAAAAACTCTAACTTGTCTTCTCTCATCCAGACTATACTGTCGGTTCCGGAATTCCTATTGGTCACCGGATCAGCCTTACGGCTCGCGGACTTTACCGCCGGTGGGGAGTTTCACCCCGCCCTGAAGAACGTTTCCTATTTACAGAGCTATTATATAATAGATATAGAATAGACACAAGTAATTTTTACTACATTTTTAAAAAATTTTATTAATTTTTGCATAATTCAAACATTTTTCTTTCCGGGCAAGTCCGCTCAGTCGGACTCAAGCGAGATTTGCATCGTGCTTACACAACAATTTATCTCTTGCGCACCTCTGGGCTTATAAAAGAGTTCTCATCTCTACATGAGGAATGCCATCTTCCATAAACTCATCGGACGTCACTCTAAATCCTGCCTTTTCATAAAAACCAACCGCATAACACTGTGCCTCGATGCATACTTCTCTGGCCTTTAAATATTCTTTTGCAGCAGCCAATCCTTCTCTTAGAATTCTAATTCCCACACCGGTTCCTCTGGCAGTTGTCAGAACTCTTCCAATTTGAGCCAGCTTTTCTTCCGGGTTCTTCATAAAAATTCGAAGATAGGCATGAATTTTCCCGTCTTTTTCAAAGAAAACATGGATGCTATTCTTATCTTTTTCATCAAGATCCTGATAGACACAATTTTGTTCCACTACGAAGACTTCTGCCCGCACTTTTAAGATTTCATAAAGTTCTTCTGTAGTAAGTTCCTGAAATGTTTTTATCATAAATTTCATAAATCTACTCCTGCTTCAAGATCATCTCAAGCACCCGCTTCGCACAGACGCATATTTCTTCTCTCGTAAGCGCACCTTTGTCCACTGCCTCAAGCAATCTATCCGGTTGGAGGTTCTATTCCGTTTAAGGTGCTGATATCCTGTGGTTCTAACACATTTTGGGGATGATTCTTCTCATTTTCTTGTTCCTTCCCTCAGTGTATCTGTTTCGTGATAATTACTACTCCATTATACTCCCATCTGTCGAAATTGTCACTACGTTCCAAGGAATGAACTTACCGCTTGCCTGAAGTGCCCTTTTAACTGCGTTCTCAATTCCTCCACAACAAGGAACGATCATGCGAACTACTGTAACGCTCTTAATATCATTAAGTCTGATAATCTCTGTCAGTTTCTCTGCGTAATCTCCCGAATCAAGCTTAGGACAACCGATTAAAGTAACTCGGTTTCTCATGAATTGATGATGGAAATTCCCATATGCATATGCGGTACAATCAGCTGCAATCAACAGATTGGCACCATCAAAATATGGAGCCTGCACCGGCGCAAGTTTAATCTGAACAGGCCACTGAGCAAGGTGGGTTTTCACTTCTGTATTCGGTACAGAGCATGGCTGAACTTCTCTTTTTAATGCTCTCGCTTCTGTTCCGGGACAACCGCATGGAAGTGTTGCCGCCTCTTTTTCTTTCTTGGAAGCTAATACTGCCGCTTCATCATAGGCAGGAGCTTCTCTCTCCTCGAAAGAAATGGCATCCATCGGACATGCCGGAAGGCAATCGCCTAATCCATCACAGTAATTTTCTTTCGTAAGTTTTGCCTTTCCGTCAATCATCTCAATGGCGCCTTCGTGGCAGGCTGCTGCGCATGCCCCGCAGCCGTTACATTTTGCTTCATCAATTTTTATAATTCTACGTATCATTCTGATTCCTCCTAATTCTTTGTGATGTTCTGTCTTTATTTGTACAGGTATCAATACTGTTTTTGTCTTTGACATACTGACATCATGTTCAAATCTTGTTTTCTTTTTACAACTGCATTATAATATAATAAATCAAACAATTCAGTTGTATTTCCAACAAAGGAGTTATCATGGAACGCTATATTCACATTTTAAAACACACACAATTATTTGCAGGAATTGGGGAAACTGAGATATCCGCCATGCTAAACTGTCTTCAGGCGACTCTTCGCACTTATAAAAAAGGGGACTATGTTTTCAGAGAAGGAGAACGACTTGATAAAATCACTGTTCTTGTAGATGGAAAACTCCTCATCCAGAAAGACGATTTTTGGGGCAACCGAAGTATTGTCAATGTGATTCGAATCGGAGAAATGTTCGGAGAAGCTTACATTGCTCCTGAAAGCGGTTCTATCTTAAATGATGTAATTGCAGAGGAAAACAGTGTCGTGATTTTTTTTGACGTTCACAGAATTCTTACTACATGTCCTTCCGCCTGCCGCTTTCATTCCATGATTATAGAGAATCTGTTTTTCGCTATTTCTGAAAAGAACAGAAAGCTGGTTCAAAAGATTGGGCATATCTCAAAGAGAACCACCCGGGCGAAACTTTTATCTTATCTGTCTGAGGAATCAAAGCTCCATAACAGCAATCATTTTACTATTCCTTTTAACCGGCAGCAGTTAGCGGATTTTCTGTCTGTGGACCGGAGTGCTATGTCCAATGAGCTCGGTAAAATGAGGGATGAAGGATTGATTTTATTTGATAAAAATGAATTTACTTTACTATAGCAAAAAGCTGCCGGAACATCACTGACTTCCAATTCAAGGAATCCAAGATAGGAAACCGGGAATTTGACAAATATTAATACAAATAAAATGGATGCACAAATTCCGATGATTGCGATTTGTTTCGTGGATACCTGGTTAGTTCTGCTCATTCCTGCTGACAAGACATTCTCTCGATACTTCGTTCATAAAATTCAAAATATTGACTTGCTTTCTAATATTCCGAAATACCGCTTCCGGCATGCGGGTCAGATTTAGAACAAAATCTTTCGGCAGATCTGCCTTTTCTAAAAATGTCTCTTTTTCCATCAGATTACGTGACAGGGCATGGTCAAAAATCGCCGTTCCCGGATAACACTGTACCATATTGATTGTCAGATTATATTTTTCCCTGTTGGCAGCATACCAGTCCATGGATTTCTTTGCCGTTTCTTCTGTTTCTGCTATGTCTCCAATAATGATATTTCCACTGGTTGGAATATGATTTTTTGTTATGAGAAGCAAAGCATCCTCAATCTGTTTAAACTTAAGCTTTTTCCCCATGCTTTCCAGCACAATATCCGATGCAGATTCAATACCGACAGAAAGATTGGTACATCCATACTCTTTGAATAACCGAAGCTTTTCTTCTGTAACAGTATCCGCACGAGTCTGGGCATTAAAGGATATCCCTTTTTCTTTTATCATCCGAAGCAAAGGTTTCAAACTGTCTATTCGAACGCCAAACAGCTCATCTAAGAAAAAGAGATGTTTGATATCATATAACTCTTTCGCCTGTTCAATTTCTTTTATGACAGCCTCCGTTCCTCGAACACGGTACTTTCTTCCACTGGTATGAAAGCAGAAGCTGCACTGAAAAGGGCAGGAACGGCTTAAAAGAATGGGATAAACTCCACTCTTTTCTATCGTCTTTTCAAACTCCGGAAATACAGTAAAATCCGGCAGACTTAATTCATCAAGATCTTCAATATCTTTATATTCATTTTTTATAATCTGTCTTTCTTCATTTTTATAAACCAGTCCGGGAATATCTCCATATTTATCTGGTTCTCCGATACAGGAAACCAGCAGGGGAAGGGATTCATCCCCCTCTCCCATAATTCCAAAATCTGCAGGAATATGTGCCATAACATAATCCGGGTCTGCTGTGACCAATCCCCCGCCGATAACAACATACACTTGCGGATAATTCTCTTTTAAAAAAGCAACTATGGACTTTATCCTTTTGTAATCCACTGAAAGACCGCTGATACAAAATATATCCGCCTGTCTCTCTTCTATACAATCTGAGAGTTTTTTTAAAAAAATGTCCGGACTTCTATAATATTCTTCTGTATCAAACAGATAGGAACTTACCCGATTGTCCGGATTTCTTTTTAATGCTGAAGCACAATATACAATTCCAAGGGGCAGTAAATAAGGGTTATTCCTTCTGTCACTTTCTCCTGAAAAAACAGAACATACTATATTCTTACCCATCTTATCTCCTTCCGGAACAAGAGCCGGCCATATGGCCGGCTCTCATTCTTCGCTTTTAGCATGGCTGATAAATAACTCTAACACGAATAACCGGCTTTTTCCAAACTTTTACCATATTATAGCTCCTCCTTTCCTACTTTGCTTTTATAATACCTAATTCCATCATTCTTTCTATAATCTCTGTTACATCCTCTAAGATATCTTCTTCCTGAACGTTGTACCCGGTACATAATTCACGCAGAATCTCTTCCATATCTTTTTCTTCTTTTAAAAGAGCAAGAATCTCTCCCGCCACATCATTCAGTTCATACATATCACTGTTCTCAGGATTGTATGCAAGTACGGTCTCACCCATATTTCGAATGATAATATCCTGATGAAATGCATATTTCATATCCTTTATATTCATGCCCGTTCTCCCTCCTTAAAGCTTCGGATACTTTCCACCTCTTTTACCATACGAATCTCATAATCCAGATTCTCTCTCCGGGAGATCCTTCCTTCCTCGAGATCGTCGAAAAATTTCTTCATGGATAAAAAATAGTTGGGCCATTCCACTTCCGCTTCATTTAACTTTACTCTTTCTATTTTGCCAGAATCCGGGTAAATAGTCAAACTTCCTGTCCCATAAAAATCAAAAATTATTTTATCGCCTTCCAGGGAACTGTTCTTTAGTTGAGGGAACACCTGTCTTTTTTCAAAAACCTCATCCAGATAATTAGGCACAATGTTGTACATTGGATCCATCACACCATAATAAGGCCATTCCACTTTGTTCTCCGCTCCATCCGGAAATACCGTAAAAGACGGAGCATATAAACGGGAATGGAAGACATATAACTGTATATCAGTCAAACGTTCCATAATCCTATGAATCTCTTCCTCTGTCTTAGCCAGAAGCTTTTCCACTACAAGAACGCCCTTGTATTTCTCTTTACAAAGATAGTTAAGAGCCCATTCCGTGAGACAATAAGGTTTCGGGAAAACCAGAATATCATAGGTATGAATGTCCGGATTTTTAATTCCTGACGGAACAGACTCGTCTCCTTTTTCTGAATGGTCCCAAACCTGCACATAGGTATCTTCCCGAAACAAAAAGAAATAATAGTATTTCTCCCCATGGGGATCCCAGTCCATAATCAATATTCGTTTCATTTTATAAATTCCATCAACATTCTCCGGCTCCATTTTTCCAAAACTGCCGGCGGAAGCTCTTTTGTTCCTGCAATCACTCGTCTTGACCATTCATCCTTTTCATACCAATAAGGGTCTTCCAAAATGTATCCATACTGCTCACGCTGATTGTACATTTCAAGCCCCGGTATGAGACGGATCAGATTAAAGGTAACCAGAGTAGGATTGATGTCCTTTACAAATTCAATGGTCTTTTGCAGATCTTCCTCTGTATCCCCCGGATTTCCAAGAATAAAGGAGGCGTGAAATTCCATTCCGTACTTATGAAGGATATCTGTTTTTCGCTTAATCTCATCTGCTGCCAGATTTTTTCGTATAGTATTCGATACGCTCGCATTAATAGTCTCAATTCCCACAAAAACACGGTACGCGCCGATTTCTTTCATCCTCCTGATCTTCTCATCGTTGATATCTTTGATTCTAAGATTAGAAGTCCATCGGATATCCAGTTTTCTTTTTACCACTTCATCATAAAATGCCTTCAGACGCTGATCCGAAAATGCAAATGTATCATCGGAGAAAAAGAAAGACTGAAATCCAAAGCTTTTTAATTCTTCCAGTTCATCACAAAAACGTACCGGAGAGAACACACCAAACTGAGCCATCTTTGTTTTAGAACAAAACAGACAATTTCCCGGACACCCTCTGGAAGAACGTACAATGGTCTCAGAATCTCTTTTTAAATATAAATCAATATCATACAGTTTTCGGTCCGGCATAGGCAGAGAATCCAGTTGATAAGTTCTTTGTTCTCTGTCGTTTACAACAATACCGCCTTCCGGACTGCGGTATGCAATATTGCCGATGGATGCAAAAGTTCTTTTCTGCTCCATGGCTTCTATTATTTTTAACAAAGCGTAGTCATCATCAAAGCGTACTGCAAAATCAACCAATGGGTTTCTTCTCAATAACTCTTGTGGTACAAATGTGGCCACTTCTCCCCTTACGGCTATTTTAACATCTTCCCACACCTCTTTTAAACGTTCAACCAGCTTTAATGTTGTACAATGGGTACTGAGTTCATCCTCGATACAGATAAGCTGGGGCAAAGATTTTGGCAGTGCTGCTATGGCCTGTTCCACATTATATCCATGAATCTTCATATCAAGCATGTCCACCTGATGTCCATGTTCCTTCAAAATAGAAGACATAACGCAGGCTTCTAAGGAAGGCAGGATCAGATATTCTTTTATACGATCCGGAAATGCCGGTGAAATAAACAATACGTTCATAGTCTCTCCTTTATCATGGGAAGCAGATCAATCATATAATCTGTAATCTCTTTTATCTGCCGGTGGTTCAAATAAGAACTCTCCAACGCAGACTCCCGGCAGCATGTTACCATCTCATCAAACACGTATTCAAATCCCTGAAAATGATAAGAAGGATCATAGATCAGTTCTTCTTTTCCATTCATGCACAGATACACCTTGCCGCCTCTTCCGAAATTCTCAACGCGGATCACCCCATTCTCACAGGTAATTACAGCACAGCCTTCCGTGTCGTCCATAATAGACATCCGGCAGACAGCCTTTGCTCCATCTCCATATTCCAGATAGAGGGTCGTCTCCATGTCAATATTCTCATTATAACAAACACTCTGACTTTTTGCATGCTCCGGCTTTTCTTTCATAATATGGAAAAGAAAATATAACACATAACAGGATAAATCGCAAAACACACCGCCGTATTGCTGATCTGTAAATAATCGGCTTTGATCTGGTTTGTGTTTGTTCCCGATACTAAGTTCTATCTTCTTCACCTTTCCTGTGAGAGAAAGGCACTTCTCTATCTCTTTCATAGCCGGCAGGTAGGCCGTAACCAGGTTTTCCAGAAATAAAACCTTTTTGTTACTTGCCAGTAACAGCATTTCCTCCGCCTGATTCTTCTCAAATACCAGCGGTTTCTCGCATAATACTCCAATGCCGTGGTTCATGAAATATGTGCCGATTTCATAATGAACATCCGGAAGAGTTGCGATATAGACAAGATCCAGATCATAAGAGACCATGGTGCTATAATCATCGGTCCAGTGTGGAATATAATACTGTCTGGCAAACTGCTCTGCTCTCTCAAGCTTGCGGGAAGCCACGCAGACTAACTCCAAGTCCGGACGAAAAAGCATAAATGCTGTCATAAAATTGGCAACGGCACCGGTTCCAACAATTCCAACTCTAATTTGTTTCACAAGTACAACTTCCTTCTTTTCTATGATTATTTAGTAAGATATCACTTATGGTGTCATTCAGTATGTTCCCAATTACCTGTTTATTCAGATTACATCTGGAAACATCTCCGCTTGGTTCCACACAGGCAGTATACTGTGCATGACACAGGTTCATCTCCAGATATTTTTCATATATTTCTTCGGATATTTCACCTGTCCGATATAATTCTGTCAGAATAGGAATCAGTTCCATATCATGAAACATCATTCCCGCAGGATTTCTCTTTAAAACATCTTTAAAGAATTCAACATATGCCTTTCTTTTTGGCTCTTCAAAAGAGCGGATGGCTCCGTCTTTTCTCACTCTCAGAAAACTGACATTTTTCACATCCATGGATACAGCCAGGTCTTCTATATCAAAAAGAACATCTGCATTTTTCTCTGTTACCGTAGTTGCAATGGCGCAGTTTACACCCGCCTTTTTCAAATAGGCCAATGCACTAAGAGCTGCTTCATAAGATCCACACACACCTCGGTTTCTGTCATGTTCTTCTTTTTTAATATGGTCTAAACTTACAAAAACCTTGGAAATTCCTGCTTTTTTTATACGATCAGCCATGGTTTCATTCAGCAGATACCCATTGGTCATCAACACCTGGACAATTCCCTTTTTCTTTACATATTCTGCAATTTCGAAAAAGAACGGACAGTACAGGGGTTCTCCATAGGTATAATAAAGAACGAACAAACCCAGCTCATACATTTCATCAATGAGCTTATAGTAATCTTCTTTTTTTATCAGGTCACGAGACTTATCTGCAAAACAGTGGCTGCATCTCATATTACACGCATAGGAAAGACCTAAATGCATTACATTTATCGTCATAGCTGCCTCCTAAAAACTTCTTTTTAAACCTCTTATAGAAACAAAGTTCTGAATGGTGTAGAACATTTCATTCCCAAAACCCGATGATGATTCCCTCACTCATAACAACTAATATAAAATATTTTAACATATAATACTATATTTTAACAGTTACCTATTTAAATTAAAATCATTCTGTAAATCTATTTGACCGAATTGCTGACAGAAGATATAATCAATATGTTACTAAAAAACCAACCACATGAGGAAAAGTTATGATCATCTTAAATACACATGACAAAACACCAAAAAAATTGAGACATAATGATACACATCTTCTAAAAATACTTTACTACTTTTTGTCATTTTTTTTCATATATCTGTTTTCCTGCTATTTGCCATTTGCAATGGAATATTATATAAATAAACCGAAACAAGGATTCTTTTCCTATTTATTAAATCAGTTCACAATGGCTGGTATCTACTCGTATTATGAGATGATAATTCTTTTTCTGATAATCATGGCACTTTTATTGTTGACATCCAGATTAGATTTATCTTTAGGCATTGTATCTGTCTTATCTTGTATCCTTACATATGCCAGCAATCTTAAATACATCAACCGATTGGAATTACTGAATTATACTGACCTGAAACTTACTGAGGCTGCGGATATGGCTGTAAATTATCTGACTTTTACATTCGACAAATATGCAGCTTACTTACTACTTTTTGTAACATTCGTCACTTTATGCAGTTCATTAATACGGAAAATGAATTCATCCACCGAAATCACTAATATACAATTAAAAAAGAAAAAATTAACGTTTCGCCTAGTAGCTTTATTTCTTTGTGCCATAACTCTGTGTTTATTCCACAAGAATTATATGAAAACTGAGTTTGCTAAAAATCCGCAGGAAAGATTTTTATACTTTTCAAAAAACCCAACAGATCATGTTATTTTTCAATTTTTACAGAACTCACAAACTAATTCAAGCCCAGACGAAATTCTCAAAAGCTATACAGAATTAACTAACAAACTAATTGAAGAAAATAGTAAAAATAATAATACAGAATTAATAAAATCGGAATTACCTACTATCATTGTCATAATGAATGAATCCTGGTGGAATTTAGATTATATATCTTCAGAATATGTTTCTTATTCAATACCACCCATGGAACCTTTAAAACAACTTGCTAATAAATGTGATATCGGAACCGCCAGTGTAAATATATACGGTGGTGGAACAATCAGCTCTGAATCCGAATTTCTCACAGGATTTAACACAAAATATTTTAGTTCAACATCCGATATATATAATATTCTTGACGGTAAGAATTTTCCATCCATTGTAGATTATTTTGATACATTAGGTTACACTACAACTGCAATTCATCCTTATTATTCTACTTTTTATAACAGAGAAAATATTTATGTACAAATGGGTTTTGATAATTATATCTTTGAAGATGACATGGACTACACATCGCTATTCGATGAATTTATTAGCGATGAATCTTTAGTAAACCAAATCATTCACGAATATGAAAATAATTCGACTAATCCTCATTTTCTTTTTTCCATATCAATCGCTTCTCATGGAATGAATTTGGATTATAACACTAAACCTATGGATGATTATCCTTACCCTATTGATATATCTCTTGCTAATAACACCATAATGAATAAAGAAGATTTTGTTAATTTCAATCATTATGTAAATGGTATTTACGAAGCAAACCTTGCCTTCACTAAATTAGTGGACTATTTTGAAAAACAAAATTCACCCGTTGTTATTTTAATGTTTGGCGATCATTGTCCTAATTTTACAACAACAACACTCTCAGCTTTAGGACTTGATGTATCATATGATGAAAAATGGATTTATTCATCAAGTGACTCTGATACAATGCTTAATATACACACTACTCCGGTTATTACCTGGAATAATTTTTCAGATACTCCTTTTGAAATGAACGGCGAAAACATCAGTGCATTATGTGATAAACTAATCGATTACATTGGTCTTCCTGATACACGTATGACTCTTATAAATAAATATATTCGTAGCTTTTTAAAAGCGGATACTCGTTCTCATATGTTGTCTGTAGACGGTAAATCCATTGCTGAATTAACATCTGAACAAACAAATGCAATTGAAACTCTTCTTATGATTCAATACGATATTCTTTATGGTGATATTGTATGTGATAATTTGTGGGAACCACTTAAATAAAAAAAGATATATTACCAATCTTTTTTTGGTAATATATCTCTTTTTTTATATTTATTATAATTTATTCTTCATTTGGAATTTCTCCACCCAGTCCACCTTGTGAAGGTAATCCATGTACGTTCATAGAACATTCCATAGTAAGCACTCCTGTTGAGCTATTAAACGTCATTGTGTAGGTACCATTACTTGGACAATGCGGTACAGTCACACTACTTGATACAAAAGGAAGAATATCATCAGGATTGTCTGTCGCTGCATCTTCTAATTCATCCATATACTCCGGATCTGAGTATGCTAATAGCTGAACTTCTCTTACTACATTATCCATATTATAATAGCAGGTCTGCTGTCTTGCTTTCTCTACATAACGAAGGTATGCAGGAGCAAGAACACCTACTAAAACTGCCATAATTGCAATTACTACGATTAATTCAATTAAACTAAAACCTTTATTCTTTTCCTTATTCATATTTATTCTCCTCATTTAGTGCTGCAAAGCCTAAAAACATATAGTAAAAAGAAGAGCATTTTCTCACCGTAAAAAAGCTCCGGAAAACCGGAGCTTTCTTACTAATAGATTTTATTCTTAATCTAGCATCATTAATTCGCGCTTTTTGATTGTGATACTTGCCACTACCTGTTCTGTATATTCTGTCGGTTTATTTGTTGCCGCATAATCCAGTTCTGTAGTTGCACCAACATAAATTCTTAAGTTTCCGAGTTTATTTGAGGAAAGCCCTAATTGCTCATTCACCCAATCACTGTCTAACTCTAATGCCACTACATGATTATTGGTAACGGTTGCACCACCGCCTTTAATCGCGCTGGCCGGAATTTCCTGAAGCCCTGACGTACTGACAGCTGCTTTATCTGAGTTAAGCTGGTAGTAATATTTTGTCTGAATTGTCTTAATACCATCGATAATGTTTGTATCGTTAACATAGAAATAAACTTTTTCATTATCATCTGATACCATACCTGCTTCCTCATCAAATGTTCGATAGGAGAACTCTTTAATGATACCTTTGTTATCAGCATCTTCTACAATACTGATACTTGGATTACGTTTACCGGATGTATAAGATGCAATGATTGTATTAACAAAAAGTTTTGCTTCCTGAAGTGTAAGATTACTTCCAGGACTATGCCCCATACCCGTATATGTAATGTTACCTACAGAGTAGATATAGTAATTGTTTCTTACATCATTTGGTACTGCATCATAAATACTGTCTCCTAAACAATACCATACTACGATATCACTATCACCTTCTCCAGTTTTATCAAGCTGCATATCAAGCTGATAATATTGGCAATGTGTTGTAGCAATAGAACTCTTATCATGATTCATCGTATAATAAGAACTGCCGGAAGATACCTGTTCTCTTGTTGTCTCTTCTAAGTTAATATCATATGGGAAGGAAGTAATCTGTCCCTGATTTACCTGTGTAATAGAAGTAACACGAGTACCATTGTTATTACTACTATTCATAGAAACACCAGTGTATACATAGTCAAATAATTTATTATTGGAATTACTTGTTACCATAGCGTCAATAATAGCAGTGTTAGTAAAACCGTGAGTTTCTTTTACAGAAGATGTTTTGTTTGTCTTTGGCTTGTATGCAGTATCTTTATTCAAACTGTTAATCGCCTTTACATAGGTATTATTTTCTCCGTCGGTCTGTAAATCAAGTGCCTGATTTGCTTTTAAAAAGCTCAAATCATCTTCCGTAATACCATATCGATCCATACCTACTGTAGATCGAATGTACTGATTTAAATAATAGCCCCAATACTGCGTATTGTTACCAAAAACTTTGTATTTACTTTGGGAGCTTCCATTAATCCAAGAAGTTGTATCATGAGAGAACAATACAGATTTACCGGATTCAATAAAGAGTTTAATTGCTATTGTTGCTTCATAATTACCAATATCACTGTAACAATCCTGGAAACCGAGAATCAACATATCATACTGCTGAAGTACATCTTTGTATGCCTGTTCTCCTGTTTTACCATTACATAGAGCAACATATTCATTTACAGATACATCTTTGATCTGAATATCATAGTTCATCTTTGTTCTTAAGTCATTAAACAACTGTGTAAAAATAGTTGCATAGTAAGATTTACTGCTATCCAAACTTACTCTCTCAGCAAAGCTTACATTGCCGTTCGCATTAATCTGTAATACATTAACAGTTACCATGTTTTCTGCTTTGATTGCAGTATAGCCGGTCGCACTGTTCTCTGCTATGGTATTGCCATTTAATATCTGACCATTCTCATCTTTTTTAATTGTAGTCGATACTTTGATCTTCCATGGCAGCATACCTTCATACTGACCAGGAAGCTCACGGCTTACCGTATATCTTACACCTGTTTTCAACTCATTGTACGCAACTTCTTCCGCAGTACCATCCACATAAATTTCAAGACCGTCTAACTCTTCAGACTCTACGTGTTTACCATCAGCATTGGTATCTACATATAGCTGGACTGTGTAGTCTGTCTGCTGCGCTGCAGTTTCCGAAGTATCTGTTAACTCAAATGTATAATTTAACGTATACTTTCCGTCAATTTTATTCAAATAATTTACTTCAGAAATCTGTGTTTTGTTTGTATCTGCATAAGTCACCTGGAACTCTGTCGGAACAGAAATCAGGGAAATATACAGTTTTGGCATATTGATATATCTTGCCAATGACTGAGCACTGATACTTCCTTCATTTACCACGTTAGACACAGCACCACTTCCGGTAAATGTATTCATGAATTCATAAATGTAGGAAGAAGTATCTACATAAGAAGCATTCACTGTCTTGTTTTTGTAAAAAGTATCTGCAATAATGATTGGATACCCTGACTGGGCAAATGCAATCAAATCATCTTTCTTTTCTTTTGTAATATCATTACCAGCATATCTTGTTTGATATCCTGGTGTATCTGATCCATCGATAAGACCGGAACTATTGTAATCTGTATTCATCAGACCAGCAACTTCTTTTCTTGTGTATACAAGGTCACCTACATGACTATAAATAAGACCATCCATGGTATCATCATTATAGTTGGTTTTATTGTTGGATACATTCATAGAGCCAAGAAGTTGAGAAGAACCACTCTTCGCTTCATAACAATCACCAAAATAAATCAAATCGTATTTTTCTTTCAGATTTTCCACCTTGCCAATAAGCTCAGCAGTTGTAGTCTGAACGATGGTGATTTCCTTAATTTTTGCTTCCGCTTCGGATTCTCCTAACCAGCTTCTTATCTTTGCTTCCGTCAAAGTACTGTATCTGGTTGGTTCAATATCAAGTACTGTAATCTTATCTTTGTAAAGGGAGATACGGCGTCCATGATATCCAATGATATATTTCAGAAGAGTATTCTGCATGACATGAATCTGATAAGTCTGATTTGTTGTGTCATAAGTATATTCTGAAGTATAGGATACTTCGTTTGCTTTATTATAGAAGTTCTCTGTCTCGATTTCTGCTAAGATTGCACTGATACCTCCTAAAGTGCCAGCATCATCTCCTGTTGTTGTATTCTGAGCAGAAGTAAATATTTCGCTATGGAAATAGTTATTCACAAGGTTGGTGATTGTGGTTGTCAACGTTGTTGTTCCTTCTGTCTCTGTCACACTGTACGGATGACTGATATATACGCTTCCATTTACCTTACCGAATTTTGGAACTGTTCCGGATGGAATTAATTTGGAAGAAAGTTCTGTAATCTTATCTGTCCAATCCTGTTCTGTAAGACCAAAGTAAGAAGTATCTGTACTGCTTGCTGTATATACATTCAACATACAAGCCAGACGAAGAATATTATTCTGTGCGGAAAGCATCTCTGCTGTCACTGTTGCAGGAAGAATCGTATCATCTAAAATGACCGGAAGATTTACGTTACATACATATTCATAAATAGTAAGCGCTGTATCCCATGTAATATCTTCTACAGAAGCTTCTGCAAAATGTCCATAGACACCCAATGAACTTTGCTCATTGTCTGTCAGGACACTCAGATCCAGACAGCTGCTGTTGGAAAGATATAAAAGATCAATATCATCCCATGATGTGAGTTTTGTTCCATCTGCTCTCTCAGCTACATTACCCTGTGCAATATTAGATTCTAACTGAGCCGGTGTCACAGTAATAACTTCTATTTTACTGGAATCGTCCAGTTCAAACACATATTTTGCAAACCAATCTCTACTTGATACATTAATATTATAATACAGAGTTTCAAATGTTACTGTCACTTCCGGACCATCCGCAACGTCTTTCCATACATAATCTCCTGTTCCAGGAGTGTATGTATATTCATATGTCACTTCTGTATTATTAGATGTACCATCTCCAGTTTCTCCATCTCCGGTGTCAACCGCCTGAACCTGCTGAGACTGATCTGTTCCGCCTGTGGTGCTCTGATCTGTTCCGCCTGTGGTACTCTGGTCTGTTCCACCTGTGGTACTCTGGTCTGTTCCGTTAGTGGTGCCCTGACCTGTTTCGTCTCCATCGTCTTCATCTTCATCTGGAGTTGCTACAGGAACTTCTGTACGAGTATAGTTACCTGTTCCAGCTGCAAGACCAGCAGATTCTGCAGTCACATATTCACCGGTACGAACTTCTGAGTAACCGGATGGGAAAATGATTTCACTCCATCCCGTCATCTCGCTTCCTTTATATAAGGATTCTTCATATAAAGAAATTTGTTTTTGTCTGTATAAAGGTACTAAATCAGAATCTTCATCATTGGATACAATATACTCAAGCAATGCTTCTGCTCTCATACGTCGTTCGCCTTCATCCGCACAAGATGCCAGTAATTTGGATGCAAGGTTCTTTTCAGAACCGGATACATAGTATCCGAATGAGGCATAAGCCTCATCCGGTACAATTTCTAAAATAATAAATGGATCTGTCTCCATTTCGTCAACTACACTCTGCACACCGTAGAATCGAGTTGCCGCTTCTACTGTACTTGATACACCTCCAAAGAAAGTGGAAGCAACCATGACTAATAAAATTGAAAGTGCAATGACAGGATATAAAATTTTATTCTTTTTCAATACCATCTACTCCTTTCCATTTTATTGTCGTCCAAATCTTATACCGTTTGGTTGACTGCAGGAAGACCAGGAAATTGTTCCTCCATTTCCTGTTGTACACTGATACCAGTCTCTAACTGTACGATTTCTGTTTGTTTTATATTCAATATATGCATAGTACTTCGGTGAGCTGATTGTAGATTCTTTAAGCATTACATAATACAAATCACCCAAACTGCCCTCGTCATCGTATACAGCATAGAAAGAAGATTCCAGTCGATATCCACGACTTCCCTTTCCAACATCGTATGTAATTTCTTTCCAATCACTATTATTATTAAAATAATCTATCGGATTTTCAAAACCAATTCTCAATAATGCAGTCGCCACATCACTATCCGGTGAGTCATTTGTAATTGCAGTAATGTAATATTCCCATCCCATATTGGAACTGTCGGTGCCATAATTGTTGAAAGAGAAATTACTAATGGAACACTCGTCATCTTTGATAATCGGATCCAGCTTCGCTCTACCGTCTACCAGGGATGCTGAATTAATATACGCCGAATTACCACTGGCTGATTTATTCCACCAGCTGATATTATTTCTATTTCCACCACTTCTTAAAGTTGCTTCTAGATTTAAAACATAATCTTCGCCGCCATTTGGCACTAAAACTTTTGCCGGGGTAATTCTATTAACATAATTCCATCTTGCTATATTTGGGTTTGTATTACCAGTATTGGTGTTACTATCGTTACCTGAACCAGTATTGTCACCTCCGGTGTTATCTCCTCCAGTGTTATCGTTTGGTCTTGTACCAGGAATTACCATTACAACAAACTCTTCAGAATCTTTACCACTGGTAGAAGAATCCCATTTTGCCTGCAATGTAATATAGATGTCCTGATTGTAATAGTGATAAGAAGAATAGAATTGAGAGGTTACAGTTAACAATCCTTCTTCCAAACTCATACCATTCACTTTAGATGAAGATGAACTAATCCAGATTGTATTCTGTTTCGTAGCCACTTTCGTTACTACCCACTTAACATCTTCATCATCCGTTACATCCATTCCTCCTGATGTGGCAGTTAACTGAATAGACTCACCCCTGTACATGGTTGTATCTCCGGATACAACAAGTTTTAAAAGTTCTGTACTAATTTTCATGGTCGCATAATAATTTGCATTGTCTGCAAGCTCAGCTTTTACACGGAACTGAGTAATAGATGATGGTTCATCTTTACCGATTTTAACTACCGCTTCTCCACGTCCGTCAGATGCTTTACTTCCGGTAATATTGGTATTACCAAAGGCTGTAAAGTAATATGTTGGGTTTGTTTCTTTAGACATGCTCCACGCAATGTCATATTCTTCCAGCCCGACCGCTTTTGCAAAAATACCCGTTACGGTGTCTCCCATCTTCGCCATCAGAAGTTCCGGAGAGATTGAAAGGTATACTTTCGGAACTGTGACTGTCTTGGAAATCTGTACGGATGTGTCAGATTTTAATTCTGCCACAACAGTCAGAAGATATTTATAGTCATAAGATAAAGTGTAATCTACATCTAATTCGCCCGCACTGTTGATTGTTACAGGTGTACCTGTTACACTACTGTTTAATCTACAGTACCAGTTGAAGTCGTCTACAGGCATCTTCTGGGTTTCACCATTTGCATTTGTCATTTCAACATAACAGTCAGCATCTCCGCCACGATTGATTGTAGAAATTTCCTGGTCTTTATCATCAACAATCTTGACTGCCAACGTATTTGTTCCAAAAGAATATTTATTTCCCACGGTAACCTGATAACTTGCCACTAATGTGTCTTCGTCATCATCTCCCTCAATTGTAAGGGAGTGTCTTGCTGTTACAAGGAATGCACCTGTTTCAGAGTTACTATCTACCAAAATGTTACAATAGGAAATCTTTCCTGCTGTTTCAAATCCTGAAGATGCAATCGAACTTACAGTGTTACCATTCAGTCCGTGAATTTCCCAGATTAAAGTTGCTTCTTCATCAGATAAACTATCACTGGCTTCCAGTTTACCTTCAAAATGAATAGCATTGCCTGGTTTTACAGTCATGTTTGGAATTGCAACGGCACCATCTGATGTTTTTGAAACAGTCGGCCATGTATATATGGAACCGGATACTGTATATCCCTCATCCGCATTTGGTTCAAAATTTTTATTATAAGAAGAACTTATATCAAGAGAAGGAGTAATACTTAACATATCTACCTTTTTAATTCCAATCTGCACTACATTTGATTCGATTTCATTTCCCTTACCGTCATCTACATATGCTTTTACATAGATTGCCTCGTTATAAGTTGTGGAATCAAGAGCAACGATATTTTTGCTTACGGTAAGAATATTTTCAGCATCAATCGTAATATATTCATCCATGCTTCCGGTTGCCGGATAAATGATGTTATCCATATTCTGCTTTGTCGCAACTTCCCAACGTTTGATAACCTGGCTTGGATATCCTTTACCGGTAACTTTTGCAGTGAGCTGCACTTTTCCTCCAGGTGTTGTAATTCTTGGATTCGCATCGATAGTTACATTCTGTACTTCGGAAACAACAATCTGACTGACATTGGAATATATCTGAGCCACACTATCCACGTTAATCATAATACTATTACGAAGTTTAATGATGCCATCTGTGTTATACTCTTTTGTCTGATTTTTCATCTGAAGAACAATCTTAACTTTGTTTGTCTTTTCATAATCAGTAAGATCTACAGAAAAATGTTCCACACCTTCTGCAAGAAGATCCCACCCATTATTTTTTGTGCCTGTTATATCAATATTCGCAACTGTAATCGAATTGTTAATCGCACCTCCGACTTCTTTATAATAAAGAGTCTTTGTTGCAGTATCCCATTTAATCAAAAGTGCAAGATAATGATCCGGTAAAGACTCATTGATATTAAATGCATAGAGAATCTTGGACTGTGCCTCTCCAGATGCCTGTGCATCATTTGTTACAAACTGGAATCCCGATGGATCTGCTTCATTTGTTACAAAATTGTAGTTAACACCGAGGGTAGAATCAATCAGCATATTCTCAATCTGGTTGAGCGCAAGCTGTGCTTCTTTTTGTAACGTGGTCTCTGCGTTAACATTGGAATAAGAGCGCGCTGATGTAACAAAAAGACCGCCGATAGCAAGTGTTGCAACGCCTAAAATGGCAAAAGCAACAATCAACTCAATCAACGTAAAGCCTTTGTGACAAATTTTTGATATATATTTCATTTGCTTTCCCTCCTATTCTATCGTAGTACGACCTGTTTTTTCATAACAAGTAATTATATATGTTTTTCCACCGCCGGATACTTTGATAGCAGTACAAATACCCCCATCTTCCGTGCCCACATATGTGTTTTTGAAGGCTCCCGAACTCTTATTAAAGGAAAAAATCATTGGCTGTTCTCCTAATGTCTTCTCAACTGCGTCATTTTTCATGGTATAGGTTACAGTAACTGCACCATTGCCAATCTTTTTCTCAGTACCTTCATAACTTTTTTTCAGGTAAATATCATTCCCTTTTTTATAAATCTGCAGTGTTGCGGTACCATAAGCGATTCCGTCACTGCTATATGACTGCGTTCTCGTTCTTTCCAGTGCATAATTAATCTCTGATGCACAGTTCTTTGCACGTGAAAGAGAAATTGCATTAATGGAATATCCGCCAACAGCAAGGGCGACTCCCATGATTGCAATGACTACAATCAATTCGATTAATGAAAAACCTCGATTTTTCATACCCACCTCCTGCTATTGATTATTCAGATTTCCAGTTTTCATAAACTAAGCAATTTCTGATATCAGAACTGCCATCGTTTCCTTCACCAGAGGTTCCACTTCCATAGTTTTCTCCTCCAACAAAGAAATTCTTAACGAATATTTCTTCTGATCCAATTGTGCAGCTTAACTGCATTGCCTTTGTTACAACGTCTGCATCTGCTTTTAAGATTCTAGGATTGTCTGCAGTCTGTCCGCTTAATCCTTCTTTGTTGAAGGACAGATGTCCTCCGCAGATTACAAGACCATTCCATGCCATATTGTTTGTGCCATCCAGAATCAAATCGCCTGTCGCAATTACTATGCCGGTTCCATACTCTGAGATTGTATAGGCTGTGTCTCCGGCATCATTATTATCGATGACAATTACTTCAATGGAGTCCCCAGCCGCTTCCACTGACGGAAGTGTAATCCTTGCCACGTTACCGGATAATGTCACATTTTCAGATGCAGTGCCGCCAGCAAACAACTTTTCAATTGCTGTTTCATTAATGATATTTTCATATACGGTAGTGTCTTCAATTCCAGCATTACCTGTTGTATTAGTAACAAGTTTTTTACAAAGAGATTGGAAATTATTCTGGTAGTTTAACATCTCCTGTCCAGCTAAAGCTATGTTTCCTGTGTTACCATGATATGTAGCACCATCGCCGCTCTCTGCTTCTACAAGATAATTACCTTGTGTTACGATACGTGTAAGTTCTGTTGTATCTGCGATACTGAACACTTTCAGATACTGTTCAAGATAGTCCTTCATCTTTTCATTCTTTGTATAATAAGCCATGAAATAATCACTTGCAGTATCTGCATTGTCAAAAAGAAAATATAAATATACCGCACCGCCGGTTCTGTTTGTGAACACAGTGCATACATCCACTGCACCATAGGAACGAGCTGTTCTTCCAAGAGAATTGATATAAGAATCTAATACCGCATCCTGCCATCCGTCCTCCAGGGCTCCAAACTGTTCAAAAGTCATCGGATTAGACACAATACCTTTACATTCTTTTGGTACAAGATATGCAAGCTGATTACTTTTTACGGCAACAGAATCACCCATCAATACATCTTCCTGCACCAAATCGGAATATTCTCCCTGTACGGATACGAAAGATGTTCCCGCAACAACCAGAGTCGCTGCATCTGACATATTAAGTGTTGTTCCCTGTCCATTTACGATAATCGCGCTGCTTTCTCTTGCATTCATGTCATTATTACTATATCCGTAATACTGACCTCCAATTGTAAGCGTGCCGTTCTTACCATTCATGGTTGTATCATCTTTTACATAGGTTCTTCCAATTACTTTTACTGTACTGTTGTCTCCATTCACAGTAATCATATCTGTCCAAAGAGAAGTAATGGAACCAGTTTCAAAGGTACTGCCATCTGCGATAGAAATTTCACCTTCTGATACAAGAAGAGAAGATGCACTATCATTTGCAGACAATCCGGATGTTTCATTTACAAGAATAGAAACTGCATCCTCATATGAATTCTCTATTCCACGAAGATCTTTCCCAAAAAATGCTTTTCCAGAGATTTTACCATATCCGGTCACATCCACACCCTGCTGAGCGATGATAGCATATTCCGCAATTTCCGGCATATCAGAAATCAGACCAAATTCCACATCCGGAATTAAAATCTTAATATCTGTTGTGATTTTATTGGAGTACCCATCTTTTTCGTATCTTACCGTTACATTTTTTAATGACAAACCGTCACTTAACGTCTGTAACACGTTGTTGTCATTATCTTCATCTTTTAAATAAGCCTGATTTCCATCGCTAAGATAAGATTTTAACATAGCAACACTATATTTTGACTGGCTTTCCGGAGCACGCAGTCTATCTACAAGATTTAATACGAAATAGGAGGCAAATCCTTCTTTCATATCAGCCTCATTCTTAAATTCTTCACCATATCTTTCCATTACGGAAGTATAAGCTGCTTTATACTGATCGGATACTTCCTCCTGAAGACCTGCCATAATTTCTTCCATGACTGCTTCTGCGGAATAGAAATTATCTGTCGCCTTTTTATCTACCACTTTCATATTCAAGTTCGTGTAAGCAACTGACATAATCAATACACCAAGAATAGACACAATAGTCATCACAATTACTACAGACAAAAGGGCGCCGCCTCGATTGGAATGATATTGATTCAATTTTTTCATTCTGATCTCCTCCTGCTCTTTCATCTCTAATCGTTGGCGCCAGTGTCAAGAAGGGATCCGGTAAAACTTGTAATTCGATTCTCTTCTTCAAAGGCTGTTGTATCATGTTTATAGATAGTTATTTCCACATCGTAGAAAATATCTTCACTGCTTTCATTGCCAAGATCTGTTTTATCCACGCTGATGCCGGAAACACTGTGTGTAAATACACCGTTGCCAGCTTTGATGTTTGTACAAATCGTTGTTGCACTTTCGTCAATAAGACCTTCTTCTTTTTCCACTACAGAAATGTATGGATTGTAAGTTGTATCTTTGTAAGCTGTATACTCTACATTTTTGATACGAATCAAATATACATCCACATCAAGATTACTTTCATTTACGATCTTGAAAGAATCTGTTCTTCCAAGATAATTGCCATACAAAGGATAGTAGTATATATATACTGCCTGAAGTTCCTCGTGACTTGCATAATTATCAAAAATTGTACTGTATTCCACATATTTTTCACTTCCCTGTGGTACATATCCCTGGGGAATAGTATATGTATACTGCACCTGGACCGTCTGGTTACCGGATTCATCCTGCTCAATATTGACTGCAATTTCACGACTCATTCTCTGAAGGAACTCATCCTGTGAAAGATTATCGATTGCCAGTGAACCGTAGTTATCATTCCATTCTTTGAATTCTTTTGCTACAATTTCATCTTTTGTATTATCCTGTGCATAGTAAGCACAGTCATCACGATTCATCTCACGAATTTTCGCAATTTCCTTTGTTCCATTACTATTCTTTGTAAGATTGATTTTAACATCAAATTTAGCATGTTCTGATTGTACATTTTCCATGCGGAACTCGTATTTGCCAGAACTCTGTCCAACAAACACACCTGAAAAATCATCTTCGATCTCACTGTCTATGACACTATACTGTGAAATGCCCGCTTCTAAAACTTCATAAGTTTCTGCAGAAGCCATTTCCACTATACTAAGATCATCTGCAAACTCCTTTTTCTTCGGTGTTGCATCTAAATCGTGATTAAACTGTCTTGCAATATCTTCCAAAGAATATGCTTTGATTTCCTCCATAACATTTTGCCCAATGGTAGTAGCCCTCATTATTTCTTTTGCTTTGGCATTTGTTTTTGCGGCTGTTACGAAAGCATGGAGCAAAGGACCAACAATAATGGCAAGAATTGTTATGGCAATTAGTAATTCGATTAAAGTAAAACCTTTATCTTTATTCAATTTAATATCATTTTGCTTCATAATTTTGCCTTTCCCTAAAATTGGTACTTTGTTTTTAACAAAATAACAGGACATTCCAATTTCAAACTGAAATGCCTGTTATTATCTATACTATATTAATTGCTGTTAGTACCGAAGATATCACTAACGCCAATTGGACGTGTTGGTACATATGGTTCTGTATAAGTTCTGTCTGTACCTTCTACATAGTACTGATTCAACATCATAGTACCAGATAATTCACCGCTTGATCCGTCGAAAGAAGCTGTAAGCTCATCGATTACCATTCTATTTGCATGCTCATTTGTATGTAAAATGGTATCTTTTAAACCACGGTAAGATGCTTCATAACTCATTGTCATTGGAAGACAATATGCTGTGTATCCACCAACTGACTCTGTGTTTTCTTCAGAAGCTTCTGGAGCTGCACTTGTAAACATATTAATCGGATCACCATAGTTTAATGCAGAAAACTTCACATCAACTGTATTCTCTAATTCTACTGCATACATAATCTCTGATTCCGGTTTGATGTTGGCAGGAAATTCTTCAACTAACTTTTCTTCTTCTTTTGTTAACCTTACGATTTCTTCTTTATAGAAATCCATATTGGCTTCTAATTCTTCTAATTCTGCTTCTCTTGCTTCTAATGTTGCAAGCTCTGCTTTTAATACTTCTTTTTTTTCACCAAGTGGCTTAAATGCAAAGAAATAGGATGCAGCAACAAGGAGAACAGCTGCTAAAATAAGAAGTAATCCTTTATCTCTCTGGGAAATATTCATTTAGTTTGCCTCCTTTGCTTCTACTGGTTTGTATTCACAGTCTACTGTAAATGCAACGATTCTTTCACCGCCGTCATCTAAGTTGTCTGTAAGTGCTTCACTGCTTACTACCTGGATGGATTCAAATGTACGAAGCTGCATGAGTGTTTTTGCTGCATCTTCTTTTGAATTCACTTCGATTGTCATCGTTACCCCTCTTGTTGTGGCTGTAAAGTTCATAACAAGAAGGGAGGATGGCATCTTCTGCTCTAACTCTTCGATAAATGCCACTAAATCTTCATTTCTGGAAAGAGTTGCATTGTAAGTTGTATTTAAGTTATCTACCATCTGTTTTACAGTTACATATTCATTATGTACCTGTTCTACACCCGCTGCTTCCATCTGTGAGATGTGCTGGTCGACTTTCTTGATGTCTCCTTGAACCATGAAATAAGTTCCGCCTGCATATCCTGCAAGTAAAAGTGCTGCAACCAGCCCAACGATAAATACGACTTTCCCTGTTCCAACAGCATCGTAATGTTTCTTCTCTTTTAATGCACCGCCAAAACTCTTCTTCTGTTCCGGAATTAAGTTCATTGGGTTTGTAGCTGCACCGATACATGCTGCATAACGGCTGATGCTTACTGCAAGGTCACTTGCTGTTTTTACATCTTTACCGCCAGAGAATACACGAACCTTCTGATTTAATTCGTTTGTGAGAAGTTTGGAGAAGCCGCTGAAGTCAGCACCAAGACCGATTAAAGTAATACCGTCCACTGTAACATTCTGATTATGGGACACATAGTATTCTAATACACGGCCGATCATGCCGATAACAGGACGTAAGGATTCTGTTACCTGAATTCTTGCTTCTGTTACTTTCTTATCTGTATCTTCTTTTTCTTTGTAGTCCGCTTCTGTATTTAAGAAACGACGAATGCAGGTTTTGCCACAGAGAACTTCAATTGCCTGAGCATAGCTTAAACCTTCTCCAAATACAGGATTCTCTCTTACTGTCTGGATGGCATCTTCAATACCGTGAGCAATGCTTCTCTGCATATCGATCTTGCCGTCTTTGATTACAGTAATCATACTGGTTGTTTCATCCACTTTAATTAAGATGTTCACACCTGTCTTGAAAACTTCGGATACAACCTGGTATACACTGTTACCTGCATAATCCACTGCAAGTAAAATACAGTCTAAGGATTTTGCAAACTCAAAGTAGCCCGCTGTTAAAACATTTGGAACAGCAACTAAGTTGAGACGAAGATACTTATCATCTCCTGACCCCATCTTTTCCATAATGTTGTATGCAAGATGGTACTGTGTCATATCTACAGGGAAGTATTCAGTCGCATTCGCTTCTACGAATTCCTGTACCTGTTTATCTTTTAAGAATGGAATCTTTACATCTTTTCTGGCAATTCTGCTGGAAGTTACTGTAAATACTACCTCTTTTGTCTTAATGTCTCTCTTTTCACATTCTGCTTTGAATACAAAAGTGAATGCTTCGCTCTTTGCTACCATGCCATCATCGATAACATCCTTTGGTGTTTCAAATGTGAAGCAGTTGTAAATCTTTGGATTCTTTGCTTTGAAATCCATCTCAACGACACGAGTCAGGCCCTGGCCAATCTCGATGCTAAGAACTTTGTTTGCCATGTTATCCTCCCTACCCGGAAAAGTATCATCCTCAAATGAAGAATTCCGGAATTATATTATTATGCTTTAAGCGTTAATAAATTCTTGTTATAAGTGTGGTGCAGTTCGTGTTACGTGGTGCACAGCGTGTTCTAACTCAGATTGCTGCGCACTTCGTGCTCCCGCAATCTGTTCAAGCTCACTCGGATTCCCGCACTACCGTGCTCCATCCTCGTGATCTTGCGGGTCTTCCATCCTGCGTCACTTGTTCATGCAAGCATGACATGTGACGCAGGATGAATCCCCTGTTACAACACTTACGCGAACTGTAAATAGCGAAGATTTACAGTTCAAATAAATGTTATAATCTTCTTTTTTACATCAGCATTCCAAAATACCATGTGATAAAGGAATTGCCAAATAATGCCGCTATCAGTATACCCAAAGACAGATAGGGACCCATGGCGAGCACATGCTCTGCATGGCTGACTTTCATTCGTATGATATGAATCACCGAACCAAGGATACATCCGATAAAAAACGACAGTATAATCAATTTCCAACCCAAGAGTAATCCAGCAGCTGCCATTAATTTGACATCGCCGCCCCCAATCGCTCTTCCTTTACTAATTATGAGAAGAAGTTCTAACACTGCACTTACAGCGAAAAATCCAATTACATATTCTGTCCAATTGGACAAATCGGTGCAAATGCGTATGCCACCTAAAATGGCAATAAATACATTAAAACCAAAAGGTATCTCATAGGTTCGAAAATCAATGACGCTGAGCGCCAGTAGTGCTGAAGCCATCAGACAGTAAAGAACAGATACAAGATTAAATCCATTCACTGCGAAGATCAGCACATAGAGTACACCGTTGACCCCCTCAACTATAGGGTATTGAGGGGAGATAGGTGCTTTACATTTTCTACATTTGCCGCCTAGGGCTAACCAGGAGAAGAGAGGTACTAAGTCGTACCATCTAAGCTGGTAGCCGCAGGTCATGCAGTGGGATCGCTCTTTGGCAATGGACTCGCCTAAAGGGATGCGGTAGATGCATACGTTTAGGAAGCTGCCTATGACGATGCCGTAGAGAAAGGTAAGTAGGTACAATAGGTGCATTTAATCCACTCTATCTATTACTGAATATTTGCAGATGTAAGTTCTGTTGGTCCAGCAAGTGTAATAGCTAAGTTTCCATCTGAACCTTCTTGAACTGTAATTTCAACAGCAGATGCACCATCACCAGTAAATGCTTTTGATGAGAATGTTACAGTACCAACTGTTGCTTTTAATTCTTTAACAAGGTTAGGAGCAGCTGTACATGTTGGAACACCATTTGTAAATGTTACAGTTACACCAGTAGTTGTAATTTCTTCTGCTACATCTTCGTTTGCTGCTGCAATTTTAATAGACTGAACTACTTCACCTACTGCAGAAACGTCTTTCTGTACACGAGAGTTTTCAACGTATTTTAAGTAAGCAGGTGCTAATACACCAACTAATACTGCCATGATAGCTACTACTACGATAAGTTCTACTAAAGAGAAACCTTTGTTATTTTTCTTATTCATTTCAATTCTCCTTCTTATGAAAAATTATTTAATGTATTTTGATGCTTATGACCGCTCCGTTGCCATGCAACCTCCCCCGGTCCTCCCACAAACCTATGGGTGCATCTTATATATATCTAAAAATGCTTCCCTACATAGCATTTTTATTCGGAAAATAATGCTTCTCGCAGTGCCAACCTCGTTGCACCGCATCCACATTCGCAATGCCATCTCGATTCCGCTTCGCTTCATCTCGCTGATGGCTATCGCCATATAACGACTGTCAACTATATGCATCCGTAAGTAAACTTCCGTCTGCAATATTTGCCCGTCGTTGCATTGCTCATTGCTTTTACAAGTTTTCCAATCCTGTATAGAGACTGAGCATTGGCATGACTACTGCACCGACAAGTACACCTACGATTATCGCAAGTACTACGATAATCATCGGTTCTAATGCAGCCATCATTGACTGAGTGGCAAGTTCCACTTCTTCGTCATAGTAATCCGCCATTTTTTCTAACATGGCTTCCATGTCACCGGTTTCTTCTCCGATGGATGTCATATGGACTACCATAGGAGGGAATAAGCCGGAGGCTTTTAATGGTTCAGAGAGTGGTACACCCTTTAAGATTTCTTCCTTTGCCTCTAAGAGGGCGTCCCGGAAGAGGACGTTTGTCATGGTGTGGGCTGTAATCTCAACAGCTTCTACCATAGGAATACCTGCGTATAATAAGGTACTCAGTGTTCTTGCCAGTCTGGAAGCGGAAGACTTCACTGTGAAGTTGGCAAGAGCCGGGATTTTAACTCCCAGATATCCAAGCATAGCCTTGCCTCTTGGTGTGTCCTTAAAGTACTTGATACCAATGACAAGGGCAATGATAATGCCTAATATTAATAAGAGATGGCTTTGTACAAACTCACTGGCTGCCATAACTGCCACTGTAAGGGCTGGCATCTCGATGTCTAAGTCTGCGAACATCTCCATGAAGGTTGGTACGACGTAAGCTAACATAAGGATGACTACACCGATGGCTACGAAGCATACTACGATCGGATAGATCATAGCTTTCTTGATCATGCCTTGAAGCTTGGCATCCTTTTCAAACTGGATGGCCATACGTTCCAAAGACACATCAAGACTACCGGATGCTTCACCGGCATCCACTAAGTTCACCAGCATGGATGGGAAGTATTCCGGAAGCTGTCTCATGGAGTTTCCTAATGTCTCACCTTTCTGGATGTTTGTCTGTACGTCTTTGATGGCTTTGGCAAAGCCTTTATTCTCTGTCTGTTCTGCTAACATGCCGAGGGAATCGATAATGGTTACGCCGGCACGGAGAAGACTGGTAAACTGACGGCAGAACAAACTCTTCTCTCTTACGGTTGTTCCCTTTGTAAGGGAAATGTTAATGTCTTTTGTTAAAAAGCTCTGAGGAGTCACAGAGAGGGGTGTATACCCGAGGGCTCTGACTGCGGCCAGTGCTTTTTCCTTTGTATCGGCTTCTACGGAGCCTTTCTGTTCTTTGCCGTTCTTGTCAACGGCTATGTATCCAAAACTTGCCACTGTTCTCTCCTCCTATCTTAGAAACTGATTCTCTTTGCCATAGCCTGGAAATCCTGTGCATAGTGGAGACAGTCTTCTGTTGTAATTCTTCCAGCCAGATAATGTTCAAATAATGCATCGTCCATGGTCTGCATGCCCATCTTCTTATGAGTCTGAATCTGGGAAGGAATCTGATATGTTTTATTCTCACGGATTAAGTTGCGGATAGCCGGATTCGCCATCATTACTTCAAATGCTGCCACTCGTCCATGAGCACCATCTCTGTGGATGAGCTGCTGGGAGATAACACCCTCTAATACATTGGCAAGCTGCACACGGATCTGCTGCTGCTGATGTGGAGGGAATACGTCTACAATACGATCGATGGTAGCTGCTGCACTGTTGGTATGCAGGGTGGAGAATACCAGATGTCCTGTCTCTGCCGCTGTGATAGCTGTGGCGATTGTCTCTAAGTCACGCATCTCGCCGACCAGGATTACATCAGGGTCCTGACGGAGTGCTGCTCTTAAAGCATTTGCATAAGATACAGTGTCACTGCCAAGCTCACGCTGATTCACAATGGATTTATCATGTGTATGAATATATTCGATTGGATCCTCAAGGGTGATGATATGTTCTTTGTAATTCTTATTGATCAGGTTGATCAAAGATGCCAGCGTAGTGGATTTACCGGTACCTGTAGCACCTGTTACCAGGACAAGGCCTCTCTTTAAATGGCAGAATTCCTTCACGGATTCCGGAAGACCTAATTCTTCTGGCGCAGGGATAGCAATTGGTAAAATACGCATTACCATGGATACGGCACCTCTCTGGTGGAACACGTTCACACGGAAACGTCCTTCGCCCTCTAATGTGCTGGCAAAGTCAATCTCACCATTTTGGTCAAATTCTTCGGAAAGTCTTGCATTGTTCTTAAATAATGGAAATGCAAGTTCTTCCACGTCTGCCTTCTTTAAAACAGCAGTCTCTGTCTCAATCAATTCGCCGTCCACACGGATGATGACTGGCTTACCTACCGTAAAATGAATGTCGGACGCACGATTCTCAATGGCGTACTCCATGATGTCTGTCAAGTTCATCTTTAACATAACTCTACCTCTTTATTCTTCAAAAGATACACGAAGCATCTCTGATACTGTCGTTGTTCCGTCCAGTACATACTCTGCCGCACTCATACGGAGTGTATGCATTCCGTCTGCTAAGGCCTGTTTTTTTATGGCCTCTGTTCCCTGCTGGGAAGAGATGATTCTCTTAAGTGCAGGTGAGATCTCCATAATCTCATAAACACCGATTCGTCCATAATATCCTGTGTCCGCACATTTTGGACAGCCGCATGGATCGTAAACAATCAGATCCTCATCCGGATTCTTGTGGAGAATCTCCTTCTCCTTGTCTGTTGCCTGTCTCGCCTTCTTACATTCCGGACAGAGACGTCTTACCAGTCGCTGGGCGATAACACCTACTACAGAATCTGCAATCAGGTAACTCTCAATTCCCATGTCGATGAGACGGGTAATAGTTGCTGCGGATGAGTTGGTATGTAAGGTACTTACTACTAAGTGGCCGGTGATAGATGCCTGAACGGCAATTCCCGCTGTCTCTGCATCTCGAATTTCACCGATCATGATAATATCCGGGTCCTGACGAAGGATGGAACGCAGCGCATTGGCAAAGGTCAGCTCTGCCTTTACATTCACCTGTACCTGGTTGATACCGTCGATGTTGGCTTCCACCGGATCTTCTACGGTGATAATGTTAACGTCTTCTTTATTCAACTCGCTTAATGCAGTATAAAGTGTCGTAGACTTACCGGAACCGGTCGGGCCTGTAACAAGAATAATACCGTGTGGATTGGATACAATGTGGTCGAATACCTTTAACTCATTTGGCTTTAATCCAAGTTCACTCTTATCTCTCGTCATGGCATTCTTAAGAGCCAGACGCATTACGGCTTTCTCCCCATATACTGTTGGGAGAATAGATACACGGATGTCATATTCTTTACGGTCTACCATGATAGTAATACGGCCATCCTGAGGCTTTCTCTTCTCGGAGATATCCATACCGCCGATAATCTTAATACGAGCGATGATGGCCGGGAGCAGATGGATATCATAACTGATCTTCTCATATAAGGCACCGTCAATACGGTAACGGACTCTTACTTTATTCTGAAGGGCTTCCACGTGAATATCGGAAGCTCTCTGTCTGGCAGCCTGTTCGATCATAGACTTAACCAAAATAACAATCGGAGAATTCTCAACATCTGCATTATCTTCTTCTGCTGCCGCACTCTCCAGCTGCATCTGTCGTTCCTTGGCATACTGTTCTGCGGCTGTCAGTGCTTCCGCATCTCCGTAATAGCGGTCGAGTGCACGCATAATCTCTGTAGGTGTTGCAATACAGGCTTCCACGTGATAGTTGGTGATAATCATGAAATCATCAATTGCATTGAGATTCATAGGATCTGCCATGGCAACACGGATCATATTCGCATTATCTTCCTTAAATGCGAAAGGAATCATCATGTGCTTACGTAAAATCTGCCCGCCAACCATAGATAAGAGTTCCTCCTCAATCTGCATGGTCGCAGGCGCTACCTTCTCCACCTTGAACTTTCTGGCAAGAACGTCTGTCACCACGTCTTCTGTTGTGAAGCCCAGGTCAACTAAGATCTCGCCTAATTTCTTGTCACTATGCTGCTTTACTTCTAATGCACGTTCTAACTGTTCTGCTGTGATTGCTTTCTCCATCAGCAGTAATTCGCCGATACGCTTCTTTCTCTTTGAAAAAACATCTATTGCCATAACATGATTTCCTTCAGTCTATTATTAGGGATACACAACCACAATATCTATTGTGTATGTCTCCCATTCCTTCTTCATATTGCATAATACTGCAAATTGTATGGTTATAACAATTCTACCCCCCCCCACTATATTTTGTCAACCTGACAGGCAGACAAATTGTGCCAAAATATAGTGGTTTTCAGAAGCAGAATTTGGTTATTTTTCCTCTTTTTCATAGAGTTCTTCAAATGATTTATCATTTTTATTTGTTCTCAAAACAACAAAAAACGCAGTACCTGACAGGTTCTATTTCTGTCTGATACTGCGTTTTATTTTAAATACTAAATATATAGCAATTTGCAAGATTTTTTATTCTTTATTCCTGATCATCATTTGACGTTAGATCGTCTGTACCTGTATCTGCATTACCGCTTTCTGTTTCCGTATCCGTCGTTGTATCATCCGGCTCCACATCTGTTGTCTTGTCTTCTTCTGTAGTATTGTCTGTTGTTGTATCCGTTGTACTATCATCAGAAGTTGTATCTTCCGTACTGTCATCAGCAGTTGTGCTTTCTTCTGTACTATCATCTACAGTGGAATTATCTCCCTCGTTATCAGAAGCCGTTGTGTTTTCCTCGTCAGAATCATCTTCTGTATCATTGGTATGGTCTATGGAAGTATCCCTATCTGTTGTGTTTTCTTCCTGCTCCGTTTGTTCTGTTTCTTCCTCTCCGTTCTCTGTAAGGGATGTACTTGTAGTAAGCGGATCTTCTGTAGTAAGCTCCTCTTTCATCTCCGTAGGATCTTCCTTCTGCGTATCCTGTACTATCTCTTCTGTTGTTGGTTCCTGGTTGGAATTATGTTTTTCAAAAGCATCGCTCAGGAAATACATAAATATAAGTCCGATAATAATCACACTACTAAGAAGGAACAGTCCTATTCCCCGCTTTTTCTTTTTTGGAATCGGCACTGCAATATTCTTTTCCGATTCCTCGGCTGCTTCCGGAACCACTTCCGGCTCCAGGACTGCCACTGGAATTTCCTCCGGCTCCTCAGCTGCTTCCGGAATTTCCTCCGGTTCTGGTTCCCCGGCTGCCTCTGGAATTTCCTCCGGCTCCGGCTCCGGTTCTATGACTGCCTCTGGGATTTCCTCCGGCTCCGGTTCCGGTTCTATGACTGCCTCTGGGATTTCCTCCGGCTCCGGTTCCGGTTCTATGACAACCTCCGGTTCATCCACAAGTGTTCCCATAAAATCCTTTAAACGAATTCCCGGCTCATTGTTATAGTTGTCTTGCAGTTCTTTTACAAGTTTATCTTTCAGTTCCTTAAAAATCTCTAACATAACCGTATCCTTCCTTGTTTGTCCTAGTTACATTATACTAAACAAATATTATAGTGCAAGACGGATTTTCATCTCCACATGCGGAATGCCGTCTTCTAAAAATTCTTCTGAATTTTTATTTTAGCAAGACGAGCATCTTTTCACAAATATTATACTATCATTTTTCCCAAATGTCTTTAAAAAAGAAAAAGAATGCCAGGAAGGGAAGGAATAACCCTAGGCATTCTTTTTCTATATATAAAAAGGAAACATATTAAGCTTAGGTATAAGCAGACCTCTTAAAAGAGGCCTGCAACCTGGGTGTTGGAATCAGGAACGGAGAACACACCTGATTCTGTGGTCGATATCACTATTTAAAGAGGTTCTTAATTTCGTTATAAATGCTGTTGGCATCCAATCCATATTTTGTGAGGAGTTCTTTTGCCGGACCGGATTCGCCAAATACATCCATGACACCAATTCTCTTTACCGGTACCTGACAGTGAGCGGA
>SVDY01000014.1 GCA_015057665.1 Lachnospiraceae bacterium
TGTTCAGGTAAAAAATATCATTCCGGGACAGACTGTGGAAGTCAGAGTGACAAAAAAGAGAAAAAAGAAGATGCAGGGCATGCTTCTTAATGTAATAGAAAAATCAGAAATGGAGACAGTGGAAGAATTATGTCCTCATTTTGGTATGTGCGGCGGATGTACGTATCAGTCCATGGGCTATGAGCATCAGCTTGCCATGAAGGAAGAGCAGGTAAAAAGACTCCTTGCAGAAACAGAGCAGGAATTTATCTGGGAAGGCATCCTTGGAAGCCCGATTACAACAGGTTACCGTAATAAGATGGAATTCTCCTTCGGAGATGAATACAAAGACGGCCCTCTTGCTCTTGGTCTTCACAAAAGAAACAGCACATACGATGTGATCGACATGCAGGAATGTAAGATCGTAGACGCTGATGTAAATAAGATTTTACATTGTGTGAGGGATTATGCGAAGGAAAAGAATCTTCCGTTCCACCATAAAATGCGTCATGAAGGTTACTTAAGACATCTGGTTGTGAGACGATCCATCAAGACAGGAGACCTTTTAATTAACCTGGTGACTACAACACAGGAAGACCATGATTTCATGCCTCTCGTGGAAGAGTTAAAAGCATTAAAACTGGACGGTAAGATTGTGGGTATTCTTCACACCTTAAATGACAGCCTTTCTGACGTGGTAAAGGCAGATGACATGAAAGTCTTATACGGGGAAGCTTATCTCTACGAATACTTATTCGGCATGAAGTTTAAGATTTCTCCTTTCTCCTTCTTCCAGACAAATACTCTTGGTGCAGAAGTGCTCTATGAAAAGGCAAGGGAATATGTTGGAGAGACAAAAGATAAATTAATCTATGACCTATATAGCGGCACAGGAACTATCGCTCAGATTCTTGCACCGGTTGCAAAAAAAGTAGTTGGTGTTGAGATCATTGAGGAAGCGGTAGAAGCGGCCAAGGAAAATGCAGCACTCAACGGTCTTACTAACTGCGAATTCATTGCAGGGGATGTGCTTAAGGTGCTTGACAGCCTGACAGAAAAGCCGGACATTATCGTTGTGGATCCTCCCCGCGAAGGAATCCATCCAAAGGCCCTTCCTAAGATTGCTGGGTACGGTGTGAAGGAGATTGTGTATATCAGCTGCAAGCCGACAAGTCTTGTGGAGGATATTAAGATGTTCAGGGAGTATGGTTACGAAGTGGTGAAGGCTGCGGCTGTGGATCAGTTCCCGGGGACTTATCACACAGAAGTCTGTTGCTTATTGAGCAACCAGAAATGTTAAGTCAGATAACTGCGTAGAGTTTAACGCAGAGACTGATGAACTTGAACAAGTGAAAAAGGCGAAATTCCAGAATAGGAAATGGATCAAAGCATTGTTGATGCGTAACAGTACCAGCAGTGCTTTTTTGTTACATACGAGGAAATTGCTCCGAATTTCCTATGCAACAAAAAAACACTACCGTGCAGGATGCGCATGCCGCGCTAGTGGAAGTTTGGCTGCAATGCAGCCGCGCGGCAGCGCAGTGTCTCGCAAGTGAGTCCATTTTTATTCTATGTAATTTAAAATGATGCAATTCAGATACACATATCCTATACTGTATATAAGAGAAACTATTTTCACAGAAGGCATAAAAAATCCGATTTAGGAAGGAACCTGTCAATATGATAAATATCCTAATTGTAGAAGATGAAAAACCAATCTCAGACTTATTGAAGCTTGGGCTGTCCAAAGCAGGATATCGCTGTATCTGCGTATATGATGGGCTTACGGCAGCAGATCGATTGGAAAAAGAGATGTATGATTTAATATTGCTTGATGTCATGCTTCCGGGAATGGACGGTTTTGAGTTAATGGAGTATATACGGGAAATTGGAATACCAGTTGTATTTTTGACCGCCAAATCCAGCGTGAATGATAAAGTAAAAGGACTGAAATTAGGGGCGGAAGATTATATTGTGAAGCCCTTTGAAATGTTGGAGGTGCTTGCAAGGATAGAAGGGATTTTAAGAAGGCATGGCAAACTGGAAACATTCATTCATGTGGAAGATGTCAAGATAAATACTTTATCAATGACGGTGACCAAAGGTGGGGAAGATATTTCCCTTACAAAAAAAGAATACGATTTGCTTTTGTTGTTTGTGCGAAATCCTGGAATTGTTTTATATAAAAGTACGATTTATGAAAGGGTCTGGGGAGGCAATTATCCGGAAAAAACAAGAACTGTGGAATTACATATACAGAGGCTTCGAAAGAAGTTATCCTGGAATGAAAAGATAAAACTAGTACATGGAATCGGCTATCGATTAGAGGTATGAAATAGATTTTTGAGTAAATTGAGAGGGGAGGTGTCCATTTGAGTTTCAGAGTAAGATTGATGATTACTTTCTCCCTGTTGATTTCTTTGACCTTTGGGATTGGATGCACTCTGTTGATATCAACTTCTTTTCAAGCAGCCCTTGAGGAAAAGAAAGAAACGATGGTTAATGAGTTTGAGACTCTACAGAATAATATTGCCATGCTGATGCAGTTTGGTGATACAGGAGATTACCGTAATGTATATGAGCTGCTGTATCAAATGGAAGAAGAGAATATTGCTCATTGGCAGGCAGTATCTGTGTGTACGGATAAGATGGTTATCTATGAAGACGGGGACAGAAAACTGCTTTCTTTTGCATTGCCCATAGAGGAGGATAATACCTATGCCTATGTCCGTGTTGTAAATGGAAAGACTTCTTTTTTACAGATGTATAGCGAGATTTCTTCAGGATACGAAACGTTGTATTTGAAAGAGGTGTTTGATTTATCCTCTGTCTATGAACTTCGAGAAAGGCAGCAGACTATTTTCTGGATCGTTTATGCTGTTGTAATTTTATTTACAATTTCTATATCTGGCTTGATTGCTCATATGTTGACCAAGCGTTTGAATACTCTTACGAGTACAGCAAAGACAATTGCGGAGGGAAATCTGAGTGTTCGAACTGATTTGAAAACCCAGGATGAATTCGAAGAGCTGTCTATGGCTTTTGATAAGATGACAGATAAGCTGCAAAATATGATCGGACAGTTGGAAGAAGATGTGGAACGTAAAGAGGCGTTTATGGGGGCTGTGGCTCATGAACTGAAAACACCGATGACATCTATTATTGGCTATGCAGATATGATCCGTCAGTGCAGTCTTTCCGAAGAAGAGCAAATGATGGCGGCCAATTATGTTTATCAGGAAGGGAAACGTTTGGAAAACCTGTCCCATAAAATATTGGATCTGCTTCTGATGGAAAAAGATACATTTGTCATGAAAAAGGTACAGATGGACGCTTTTCTTACAGAAATGATGGAGGCATTGCGTCCAGTCGCTGATGAAAAAGGCGTGAAACTTCTGTTAGATTGCGAAGAGCATGTTCTGTTATTAGAAATGGATCTGGCAAAATCTCTTTTCTACAATCTTGTGGATAATGCAATCAAGGCAACATCTGGAGGCGGAAATGTAACAATAACAGGACGAGCAGCAGCAAACGGCTATGAAGTACAGATTAGTGACGATGGATGCGGCATGGATGAAAAAGAACTTCATAAAATCACAGAAGCTTTTTATCGCGTTGACAAATCCAGGTCCAGACAGCAGGGAGGGGTGGGGCTTGGGCTTACCCTCTGTAAGAAAATTGTGGATCTGCATCAGGGAACTATGGTATTTCAGAGTACTTTGGGAGAAGGAAGTAAGGTAGTTGTTTTCCTTCCGGATCGGGAGGTTAGTGTATATGAAAAAATATAGAAATAGCGTCCTTTTTTTAGGTGTTTTATTCATTATCATTCTTGGCGGACTGTTTCCTGTTATAGTTGCGAAAGTAGAGGATCATCTGGTAGATGATAAAGTGCATTACGAAGAAATGAAAACACTTAACATGTTCCAGCAGTTAAATGATACACAGAAAGCTTATTTGCTGGCTCATGGAGTGAAAACAGAGATATCCAGGCAAAGGGCATCCTTAAAACAGGAGGAGATGCAGGAAATTCTCACAGAAGCTTTAGCTTCCTATTATGGCATCGGACTTATAAAAAGTGATGTGACAGAGTTTAGTTTTCAGTGCACGCCTTTTCTATATTACAACAGCACAGAATCCAATTTTTCGGCGGTTTTCTGGCAGGTTCAGATGGAAACAGTCACAGAGTATGGACAGCACCTATTGTTATATTTGGATGACGAAACAGGGAGAATTATGACTATTTCCTATGAATGTACAGAACCTGTATATGAAACAGGTAAGTTTGATTATTATATCAAAAAGATGTCTTCCCTTTACCGGTCTTGTATGGACTTTGAAAGTGTAGAGGATGTGGTTCCTGCAGAAATAAATGGGACGAACAGTGAATATGGATACGAGAATCAAAAAAAGACATATAAGAGGGAGTTGCACTGGTCTGTGATAGATGATGTATATGGAGAATTGGATATAGGATTCATTCTTACGAATCGTGGCTTTAAAATAGGAATTGATAATTAAATATAAAAGAAACGATTGATGCATTAATGATGCAGACCGGAAAAATACAAGATACACCTCTGATTTATTCTTTATACAGAATAGAAAAGGGGTGTTTATATGTGTGGAATTGTTGGATACATGGGGACAAACATAGAGGAAAGCGTTCTTAAAAACATGATGGAACAAATCAGACATCGTGGACCGGATGGCGAAGGTATGTATCTGGATGATCAGATTGGATTGGGTCATAGAAGGCTTGCTATCATTGATATAGATGGCGGCAGGCAGCCAATGAAAAATGAGGATGGTAATCTTATCTGTGTTTTTAATGGTGAAGTATATAATCATCAGGAATTGCGAGAAGAACTGAAAAGTAGAAACCATACCTTTTCTACAGAATCCGATACGGAAGTATTATTGCATGGATATGAAGAATGGAAGTATGAATTGCCAGAGAAACTGCAGGGAATGTTTGCTTTTGTCATTTGGGACAGGGCGAAGAAGGAACTACTCTGTGCAAGGGATTGTTTTGGAATAAAACCGTTTTATTATTACAAAAGGGATGATGTATTTCTTTTTGGAAGTGAGATTAAAAGTTTTCTTGTCCATCCGGAATTTGAGAAAAAAATGAACCTGGAACAGCTGGAACTTTATCTGACTTATCAGTATTCTCCGGGGACAGGGACTTTTTTTGAAAATGTGTGGAAGTTGCCACCGGCACATTATATGGTGGTAAAGCAGGAAAAAGAAATCAAAACAGAGTTACATGAGTACTGGAAACCGGAATTTAAAGACGATAAGTATAAGACATTGGAAGAATGGGCAATACAAATAGATCGTGTCATGAGACAGTCAGTCAGAGACCATGAAATAAGTGATGTGGAAGTTGGAAGTTTTTTATCATCGGGAGTGGACTCAAGCTATGTAGTAAGTCTTTCTCATGTAAATAAAACATTTACGATTGGTTTTGAGAACCTTAAATATGATGAATCTTCTTTGGCTCATTCCTATAGCCAGGAGCTTGGAATATGGAATCAGGTTTATGCTATTGATGCAGAAGAATTATTTGAGACTTTGCCACGGATACAATATTATATGGATGAGCCTCTTGGTGATGCCGCAAGTATTGCGTTATATTTTTTAAATAGAAAGGCAGCAAAGCATGTAAAAGTATGTCTGTCTGGCGAAGGGGCTGATGAGCTGTTTGCCGGATATCACATCTATAAAGAACCGGAAATGTGCAAAAAGTATGATGGTATTCCGTTATGGATGCGAAGTTTCATTGGAGCTGTGGCAGACATGCTGCCTGATAGAGCAGGTATTCGTTTTCTGGTGAGGCATGGGAGAAATCTATCACAGAGATATATAGGGAATACTTCTTTATTTACAGAAAAGCAAAAACGAAGACTGATGAAACAATACATAGGAAATAAGAAACCAGAAGTCTTGTCCCAAAAGTATTTTGAAGAACTTGATAATGCCGATGAAGTGACCAGAATGCAGTATGTGGACCTCCATCTTTGGTTGCCAGGAGATATTTTGCTAAAAGCGGATAAAATGAGCATGGCTCATAGTGTTGAATTGCGTGTTCCATTCTTAGATAAAGAAGTATTTGCGATTGCAAGCCAGATTCCAACAAACTATAAAGTGAATCAGAATGAAACAAAGATAGCACTTCGCATGGCGGCAAAAAGAAGAATCGGTTCCAATATTGCAGGAAGAAAAAAGCTGGGCTTTCCGGTTCCGATTCGTGAATGGCTGCGGGAAGACAAGTATGCAGGTCTAGTAAGGAAAAGTTTCGAGAGCGAGAGTGCGAAAAAATTCTTTCAGACAAGGCGGTTGGTCAAGTTACTGGACGACCATATTTCAGGAAAAAGAGATAACTTTAGACAAATATGGTGTGTATATATGTTTTTAGTATGGCATGAAGTGTATTTTGGAGAGTGTAGAGGAGAGATGTAGATGAAACAATTATTTTTATTTATGGTAATGGTTGGCGTGATGTTTCTTTTTGTTGCATGTGGAGATAAACAAGTAAGCAATTCGACAGATTCAGCTGGTTCTAGCATAGCCTATTCCGAAGACGGGGAAAATAATGATCCAGTGACAGAACAGGAAGAGGATACTGATGATAGTCATAAGGAAGTCAATAAGGAAGAGATATATTGGGTATCAGGTTCCAGCATTAACTTTAGAAAAACTCCAAATACAAACGGAGAGATTATTGGTCGTCTGGTAAAGGGTACAAAAATTATAAAAACAGATGAGAATGGAGATTGGCTGTATATTCAATATGGAGAAGCGAAGGGATATATACATAAAGACTATGCTTCCAGTTATCCGCCGGCAGATTCCATAGAAGGAGAAGTTTCTATCAGAGTAAAAAAAGGGGAACGTCTATTGGAATTAAGGAAAGGTGATACGTTGGTAGGTTCATTTTCGATTGGATTGGGACGGAATCCAGAAGGACATAAGCAAAGAGAAGGAGACGGCAGGACACCGGAAGGAGAATATTACGTGTGCGTAAAGAACTACAATAGTTCATTTTATCTGTCTTTGGGCGTATCTTATCCAAATAAAGTGGATGCGGCAGCAGCCCTCGAGGATGGCAGAATCGACAGAGCTGTTTATAACCGTATCGTAGATGCCATTGATAAAGGGCAGCAGCCGGATTGGTATACACCTTTGGGTGGAGAAATAATGATTCATGGTCATGGCGGCTCCAGAGATTGGACAGCAGGATGCATTGCTGTGGATAATGAGGTGATGGATATTTTATTTGAGTATTGTTCCGTGGGAACTAAGATTACAATATTGCCGTAATGAAATAAAGAAAGAAGATTGTAGCTTACAAAAGATCGTATTTGGAGAAGTAATTCAAAGAGTGGGTTTTATCAAAGATTTTACAGCTGAATCCAAGGTGTCTGATGCGTCCCAGCCTTTTCTGTTCTTTGAAATAGTCAATGATGCCCCACTGCGGATCCGTGTAAACTTCCATAGATTTTTCATATACATTGTGGAGAAGATAGAAATCAATGTATTCTACTCCACATTTTTTTAGCTGGTCTTCGAATATTTCAGCAGGATTGTATCCTGTACTTGATATCTGATGACCTGGATATTTGGTTGCAAGATAGTAGCTTTCACGAGGATATTCTTTTAATACACGGCCGATGACATGCTCAGATTCTCCATTGTGATACGGATATGCGGTATCGAAATAATTTACCCCATGTGTAATAGCATACGTAGTCATTTCTCTGACCTGAGCCTCGTCGATTTTGCCGTCAGAATCTACTTGCAGACGCATCGTTCCGAAACCAAGAAGAGACAAATTCTTATTCTGAAAGTCGTTATGATTCATAGAGGCTTTGAAAGACTGCTCCGTTATGATACAATAAATGGTACAGAATATGTGAAGACTTTGCATTCCTACATCCGGAATGGATTAAGTATCGTGGAAACGTGTAAAGAATTATTTTTAATCAGGAGGCGTCTGGAAATGGATATAATTCTTAAACAAATGATAGAAATCGTAAAACAATGCGGCCAGCTTATTCTAAACGCAGACCGCACAACAATGGCCATCGATGCAAAAGAAGGTCCAGCCAACTTCGTTACAGAATACGATAAAAAAGTCCAGCAACAGCTGGAAACAGAATTAAAGCAGATTGTCCCTGATGCAAGATTTATCGGGGAAGAAGAGAATACAAATACAGCATCCAATAAGGGAAAATATTTTATTGTAGATCCAATCGACGGAACAACCAACTTCATCAAAGATTATCATATGAGCTGTATTTCCGTTGCATTGCTGGAAGACGGGGAAGTGAAGATTGGGATAATCTACAATCCATATCTTGATGAAATGTTCTGGGCGGTAAAGGGAGAAGGGGCATATTGTAACGATAGAAGAATTCATGTTTCAGAGCAACCGTTAAGTAATGGACTTGTATTGTTTGGGGCATCTCCATACAATCAGGAACTCCACAAGAAATCTTTTGAGATGGCCTATGATTTCTTCAGTCAGGCATTAGATATAAGAAGAAGCGGTTCAGCTGCTCTTGATCTTTGCTCCATTGCAGCAGGAAGAGCAGAGTTGTATTTTGAACTTCGATTATCTCCATGGGATTATGCGGCCGGTTCTTTATTGGTACAGGAAGCGGGCGGAATTGTTACAACAATTGATGGAGAAGCTCTTTGTTTTGACAGACCTTGTTCGGTGTTGGCGAAAAATAGATAATAGAATGAGAATTAGAATTAGAAAAAGACCAGTTAACAAACTGCAAGTTTGCCAACTGGTCTTTTTGTTTTGCCACAGAAACACCAGTGAATTACCTTGACAAATTGATAACAGTAAATTAAGATGTAAGTAATTGCTCAATATACAGTATACTGAATATTGAGCGAAAAATAATATAAGGAGGTATACTATATGCCAAAAGTTACTTATGATCCAATTATTTTTTGTCAGCGTGAATCACTGAACATGGAAGACTTTGTTGTTGCAACCTATCTTACAACAACAAGAACAACAGATCCATTGTTACGTGCAGGTGCTATGGCTATCGAGCAGACAACAGGTACTTGGGCACGTGTGCCGGACGAAACAGACGAAGTAAGAAGAAACCATGTTGGCCGCATTATTTCTGTTTACAACGTTCCAAGTTATGAGCTTGGTGTTCCATCCGACGAACGTACTTTTATTGTACAGGTTGCTTACCCATGGCGCAACTTCACTCCTTGTCTTCCAGAAATGTTATCTACTGTATATGGTAACATTGCGGAAGCAGAAAACTTAAAACTCTTAGATCTTGAATTCCCTAAGAGCTTTACAGAAGGATTTGCAGGACCTCAGTTCGGTGTAGAAGGTATCCGTAAACTTTGCGGAAACATGGATACACCACCGATTCTTGCAATGATCAAACCTTGTACCGGTATTCCTATCGATGTGATCGAAAAACAGTTCTACAAACTTGCATGTGCCGGCATCGAGTACATCAAAGACGATGAATTAAATGCTGATGCACCACATGCACCTTTCTATGAAAGATTAGAAGCATGCTTACGCGCAAGTGACAGAGCGTACAGAGACACAGGACATCGTGCAATCTTCGTACCTAACATCACAGACAGACAGGACAAGATCTTTGAAAAAGCAAAAAGAGCAGTAGAAATGGGCGCTCAGGCACTCATGGTTAACGCACATGCAACTGGCTACGGTGTATTAGGTGCATTGGCAGAAGACAAATCCATCAATGTTCCTCTTCTTTCTCACCCAGCATATTCCGGAACAATGTGCAACGGAACAGAAAGCGGATTATCTTCCACATTAATCCACGGTAAATTTACACGTCTTGACGGTGCAGATATCTGTGTATACTACTTATCTTACGGCAAACTTCCGGTACTCCGCGACCGTTACATCCGTTCCGGTCAGTCTATGCTTTCCGAATTCCATGGCCTTAAGAGAACAATGCCATCTCCAGCAGCAGGCCTCCATCCAGGTCTTATTCCTCAGATTATGAGCGATTTAGGTCCGGACATCATGATGGGTGCAGGTGCAGCAATGCATGCTCATCCAATGGGAATCGAAGGCGGCGTACAGGCTCTTCGTCAGGCAGCAGAAGCTTGGTTATCCGATACCCCTCTTGCAAAATATGCAGAAACACATAAAGAATTAAAAGCTTCTTTAGATGTTTGGGGCGAATACAACGCAGAAAAATCTATTTTTGAATTAACAAAATAATGTATTATCTTCTTATAAGATAAAATAGTACGTTAAGTACCTCGAAAGCAGAAGTGATTGGTGGAAAGATCTTCTGATTACTTCTGCTTTATCAAAATCTGGGAGGTGACATTATGATTCATTCTGTAGCTATTTCAGAAATGGTCGGAACCAATTATTATTCTCCGTTAAAAGGCAATCTTAAGGAATGCATGAAACAGGCAGCAGAACTTGGATTTGACGGTGTGGAATTACACGTAAGAAGTCCGAAGCTTGATTATGCGGAACTTGCCGATTATGCTGCAAGTTTAAACTTAAAGATTACTACTATCGGAACAGGAATGGCTTGTCATTATGATGGACATTATATGACAAACCCAAATTATATTGCAAGACAGGCGGCAATCGACTGCTTAAATCAGTTCATGGAAGCGGGCAAAGCAAGCGGCGGCGCTGCTATCATGTTCTGTTTGATGAAAGGACCGTTACCGGATCCTAAACTTCGGGAATTCTATAAAGACATGTTATATGAATCCCTGCTTCCTGTCGTTGATACAGCGGAAAGACTGGGCGTAGACCTTACCATTGAGGCTGCCAACCGTTTCCAGTCTTCTTATCTCTGGTCAACAGAGGAAACTCTGGATTTTGTAAATCGTTTCAAATCCGACAGAGTTACCATTCATCTGGATTCTTTCCATATGAATATTGAAGATCCTAATTTCTATGAAAGTATTGTAAAATGCGGAAAGAAACTGGGACATTTCCATTTTTCCGATAACGACCGCTGTTATCCGGGACATGGACATATTGATTTTAAAGAGATTCTTCTTGCACTTAAAGAAATCGGTTATATGAAAAATGGTGTGGGTGCTTATGAGTATGATTCCATTCCGAACTGTCTTGAATCAGCTAAGTTAGGACTTGCACACATTAAAAAGCTTGAGAAAGAACTTGGGCTTAAGTAAATAAGGAGGTATTTTATGGCAAAATACGTAGCGGGTATTGATGCTGGTACAACCGGCACAAAAGTTATGATTTTTACATTAGACGGAAATCCTGTGAGCCATGCTTATCGTGAATATCCTTGTACTTATCCAAATGTTGGATGGGTAGAACAGGATGTATGGAATCTTTGGAAGGCTCTTTGTGAAGCATCCAAAGAAGCAATCGGCAAAGCAGGAATTGACCCTGCAGAGATTGGATCCGTAGCGATTTCTTCTCAGCGTGGTACATTCTTTGGTATCGACAAGAACTGGAATCCACTTCACGATTCCATCGTATGGAGTGACAACCGTGCAGCCAGTGAAGTAGACTGGATTGCAAATACAATCGGTTCCGAACGTTATCATAGCATTTCCGGTGCTGCAGTTACCTCTTTATGGGCTTATGCAAAATTCAAATGGGTTCGCGACAACCGTCCAGACTTATATGAAAAAGCATGGAAATTTGTAAATGGTCAGGAATGGCTTTTACATCAGCTTGGTTCTGAAGAAATGTTCACAGATCCATCTTCCCTTGCCCTCCATGGTATGATGGATGTTGCTACCCTTGACTGGTCTGATGAACTCTTAAAAGCAATTGATTTTGACAGAGACAAACTTCCTGAGATCAAACCTCCTGCACGCCAGGTTGGTGTAATTTCTAAAGCGGCATCTGAAGCAACCGGTTTTGCAGTTGGTATGCCTATCTGCGTAGGCGGCGGTGACCAGCAGTGTGCAGCCGTTGGTGCAGGTGTTATCAAAGAAGGTCTTGCTGAAATCACAATCGGAACTTCTTCCGTAATGGTAGCAGCAGTAGATAAAGTATATGACGACCCAACACACGAAGTATTATTCTCCGGTCATGCAAATCCTGGCAAGTTTGATATGGAAGGTATCTCTTACGCATCCGGTGCTACCCTTAAATGGTTCAGAGATACATTTGGTGCAACAGAAAAAGCAGTAGCAGCTGCATCCGGACAGGATGTGTACACAATTCTTTGTGACATGGTAGCAGCTCAGGCTCCTGCAGGAAGCAAAGGCGTATTCTTCATGCCATTCTTTGCAGGTCAGGTAACTCCTTACTTCTGTGACACAGCAAAAGGCGGATATTTCGGACTTGATGCAACAGCTGACCGTTCCTGCATGGCACGTGCCGTATTAGAGGGTGTTGCATACGAAATGCGTATGTCTATTGAATGTATGCAGAGAGTATTAGGACGACCATTTGACACAATCCGTCTCTCTGGCGGCGGATCCAAATCTCCTCTGTGGAGACAGATTCAGGCAGACATCTACGGTTGTCCGGTAGAAATGCTTAAAGTTGCTGACTGTGGTCTTGTTGGTGCAGCAGCCCTTGGTGCAGCAGGCGCTGGTATCTTCTCTAATTTAGACGAAGCAGTAGGCGCATTAGTACAGCCTCACGGTATTATCGAACCTATCGCTAAAAATAAAGCGGTATACGACGATTGTTTCGAACTGTTCAATGATACATTCTTAGCATTGAGAGATGCGAAGATCTATGAAAAAATGAACAAAGTATCTTTGAAACATTTCAGCAAATAAAGAGTGAATAATTATATTGCGGTGTGTCTTTCGGGGCACACCGTTTTCCTTTGTCTGGAAAGGTTTTCTTGCTGAATCAGTAAAAATATGCTAAAGTTAAACTATCATCCAAAAGGAAGGTATTTACATTTTATGAAAGCAATATTTTTAAATAAACAGGGTGAAGTTGCCGTAAGAATTGCAGCCATGCTCTCGGAGCTGGAAGTAGGAGAACGAATTCCCAATATCAGCGATTTGTCAGGAAAACTGAGCGTAGGAGCGGGAACTGTACAAACTGCTTTAAAGATGTTGGAAACAGAGGGCGCGATTAAGTTACAGACAAGAGGGCACCAGGGAACAACATTGGAATATATTGACAGAATTTTATTATATCGTCTGACAGAACAGCCATGGATTGCAGGTTCTATGCCGTTACCATATACAACACGTCTGGAGGGACTTGCAACTGCCTTTTACAAACAATTCGAATCCGTAGCAATTCCATTCAACATTCAGTATATGCGAGGCGGAAAAGCAAGGCTGGAAAAACTTGCATCTGGTGCATTTAATTTTGCAATCTGCTCCAAGAGATCCGCAATTATGGCCAAGGAGGATTATCCGAATCTTGAAATTCTCATTGAATTTGATACCCATTCTTACATTGATGAACCGGCAGTTGTTTTCGCCCACGAAGAAGACAGAGAGATTCATGACGGAATGAAGATAGGAATCGATGAGTATTCTTATGACCACGTATATCTGAATGAGAGAGTATGTCAGGGCAAAGATGTAACTTTTGTACCGTTAAAATATTCTGAACTTTCCGAGAAACTGAATAAAGGTGAGATCGATGCCAGTTTGTGGAATCTGGACGAATTAAAAGAAAAATTCATCCTGAAAAATGTGCATAAGTTGGGTGATGCCATTGTAAAAGAGATGGAAGATGCTTGTACAGCAGTCCTTGTTGTAAGAAATGATGATAAGAAATTACAGCTTCTGATGAAAGATATTCTGGATATAGATGAGATTCATCAGATTCAGGGAAAAGTACTGGAGAAGGAAATTCTTCCGGCGTATTAAAAATAGTTTTATTGGGACATTGGGGAAATCCAATGTCCTTTTCTATTGACACCCCTTTTGTAAAATTATATAATAAATTCAAAATACAGAATTTTGTATATTGTAGAATGGAGTGAGTAAATGAAATATAAACACATTGTTTTTGACGTGGATGGGACTTTGCTTGACACAGCAGAAACATCTCTCAGATGTCTCCAGAGAGTTTTCGTAGAAGTACTGGGCGTGGAATATCCAATGGAAGAGTTAAGACCTTTATTTGGAATCCCATGTGCTGAAATAGCCGAAATGTATAATTGTCCCGACGTGGAATACACGGTTAAGACCTGGCAGAGATATGATCATGAGGCAAAAAGTTCAGTTTTACTTTTTGACGGAATTCGTGAGGTGCTTGATAAACTGTATGACACAGATTTCGTATTAGGCGTTGTAACATCCAGAAGCAGACCGGAGGTGGAGCAGCAGATGCCAATGTTTAAGCTGGATAAGTATTTTAAAATATCTATTTGCTCCGATGATACAGACAGAAGAAAGCCATACCCGGATCCTCTTTTTAAATATTTGGAACTTACAGGAGCCAGTGCAGACGAAGTCTTATACATAGGCGACAGTAGGCATGACATGGAGTGTGCAAAAGCGGCAGGAATTGACGGCGCACTGGCCGGATGGGGTTCCATGACCCTTGAAATAGAGGAAGCGGCATATGTGTTTGCCAAACCGGAAGAGATTCTTACATTTTTGGAGGTGGAATGATGCCAAAGAAAATATATTATGAAAATGCAGCAAAAACCATTATAAAAAACCTGGAAAAACGCCAGATGAAAGGCTTTTATGTAGAAGATTCGAAAAAAGCTCTTGAAAAAGTACTGGAGTTAGTTCCGGAGAATGCAAGTGTAGGATGGGGTGGTTCTTCAACACTGAAAGATACGGGCATTTTACAGGCAATGAATGATGGACCATACATAGTATATGATCGAAAAAAAGCGTCTACAAAAGAAGAACAAAAAGACATTTACAGTAAAATTTGCGGATGTGATTACTATTTTACAAGTACCAATGCAATCACCCTGGATGGGGAACTGGTGAATATCGACTGTACAGGCAATCGCGTAGCTTTTCTTTGTTTTGGACCGGAGAATGTAATCGTGGTAACAGGAATGAACAAAGTGGTAACAGATGTAGCGGCGGGCATTGAACGAACAAAGAATTTTGCAGCTCCGCCAAATGCAGTACGACTGAAACGTAATACGCCATGTGCTGTTACAGGACGATGCGGGGAATGCAAATCACCGGACTGCCTTTGTGCACAGACTGTTGTAACATCATTTTCACCAGCGCCGGGAAGAATCACAGTGATCTTAGTCGGAGAAGAATTAGGATATTAGGAGGAAAAGAAGATGAAATTAATCCCTTTAGGAGATAGAGTTGTATTACAGCATAAAGAACCGGAGATGACTACAAAATCAGGTATTGTTCTTACGGGAACAAAGCAGGAAAAGCCGCAGGAAGCTGAAGTAATTGCAGTGGGACCGGGCCTCCCTGATATTAAAATGGAAGTGTCAGTTGGCCAGAAAGTAATCTATTCCAAATTTTCAGGCATGTCAGTAAAAGACGGGGAAGAAGAATACGTGATTGTAAGACAGGGCGATATCCTTGCAATCGTGGAATAACAGGAGGACATTTTAGATATGGCAAAAGAAATCAAATATAACGAAGAAGCGAGAAAAGCTTTAGAAGCCGGAGTCAATAAACTGGCCAACACAGTACGCGTAACTCTCGGCCCAAAAGGCAGAAATGTAGTACTTGGAAGACCTTTTGGAACTCCACTGATTACCAATGACGGTGTTACTATTGCAAAAGAGATCGACCTGGAAGATACCTTTGAAAATGTAGGTGCCCAGATTGTAAAGGAAGTTGCAACAAAAACAAATGATGTGGCAGGGGATGGAACAACAACAGCAACTGTTCTTGCACAGGCAATGATTAATGCAGGAATGAAGAACCTGGCAGCAGGAGCCAATCCGATCATCCTTCGTAAAGGAATGAGAAGAGCAACAGACGTAGCAGTAAAGGCCATTGTTGATATGAGTTCATCCGTTGGCGGCAAAGAACAGATTGCCAAAGTAGCTTCTATTTCCGCAGGTGATGATGCGATTGGAACACTTGTGGCAGATGCTATGGAAAAAGTTACAAAAGATGGTGTTATCACAATTGAAGAATCAAAGACAATGAATACAGAGCTGGATCTGGTAGAAGGAATGCAGTTCGACAGGGGATATTTGTCTGCGTATATGTGCACAGACATGGAAAAGATGGTCTGTGATATGGCGGATCCATTTATCTTAATTACAGATAAAAAGATTTCAACCATTCATGAAATCCTTCCATTATTAGAACAGATTGTACAAAATGGCGCCAAACTTCTCATTATTGCAGATGACATTGAAGGAGAAGCGTTGACAGCACTGATCGTAAACAGACTTCGCGGCACATTCCAGGTTGCAGGCGTAAAAGCACCGGGCTATGGTGACCGTAAAAAAGAAATGTTAAAAGACATCGCCATTCTCACCGGCGGTACATTAATCTCTGATGAAATGGGATACGATCTGAAATCTGTAGATATGTCCATGCTTGGCCGTGCAAAATCCGTACGCGTTGCAAAAGATGATACGGTTATCGTTGACGGAATGGGTGATAAAAACAAAATCGCGGAAAGAATCCATCAGATCCGTACACAGGCAGAATCCACAACATCTGATTTTGACAGAGAAAAACTCTATGAAAGACTTGCGAAACTGTCTGGCGGTGTGGCAGTCATCCGAGTAGGTGCAGCGACAGAGACAGAGATGAAGGAATCCAAGCTTCGTCTGGAAGATGCACTTGCAGCTACAAAAGCAGCAGTAGACGAAGGTATCGTGTGTGGCGGTGGAAGTGCCTATATTCATGCATCCAAAGAAGTAGAGAAGTTAGTTGCTGAGCTTAGCGGAGATGAGCGGACAGGGGCAGAGATTATTTTAAGAGCTTTGGAAGCTCCACTTTTCCATATCGTAGCAAATGCCGGATTAGAAGGTGCAGTTATCATCAATAAAGTAAAAGAAAGCAAAGCAGGAGTTGGTTTTGACGCGTTGACAGAAAGTTATGTGGACATGATCGAAGCCGGTATCATTGATCCTGCCAAAGTTACAAGAAGTGCGCTTCAGAATGCCACAAGTGTGGCATCCACTTTACTTACTACAGAATCTGTTGTAGTGGATATTAAGGTGGATAATCCTGCACCGGCTATGCCAGGTCCGGGAATGGGTATGATGTAAAGAAGACGTAATTGTCAAGTATAGTTCTTCACAATAAGCGATAGACTTTGTTTTTGACTTTATCTGTGTGAGGAAAATAAACAGCAGCATTATCAGAATGTAAGACAAGCATTCAGATAGTGCTGCCTTTTTGCGCAGAATTCCCCTGTCATTATAATAATTGTCTTATGTTATGAATCAAATATTGCCCGAATAGGCATAAAAAGAATTTTAGATTATAAAATGGACTTTGTCGATAAATTGCTCAATAGAATCTGCAGAAACTGCAAGCTCGAGCCAATGATCTAATATCTGGAGATTAGTTTCGTTCATAATGTAATTTGATAATTCTTCTGATAAAAATCCTTTTCTGGCAAGAAAAAAGAGAATAGATTCAGCTTTACCCTCAGCCTTACCCTTAGTCCTGCCTTCTGCTTCACTTATTTGCCGTTCTCTTTCTAATAATTCTTCTAACAACATAAATCTTTTCCCCATCTCTCTGTCACGTTTGATGGCATCGACGGAAAATTGAAGCTGTTTGACGTAGGGATCATGATAATCTTTATGACTGTCTTCTAAGTCAGCACCTATATACTTTAAAAGAACCTTTAAATCTGTAGAAATCTCTTCGTCATTCGTGCCTTTAGTATTAAGAAAGATTGTCTAGCTGCCATCCTGCAAATGAACATCTTCATCTTCAATACAGATGTTGCGGAATACATATCGGTATTTACCGGCATGGAAAGGATCATAATCGCAAATGAAGATTACATAGGCGTCTGGAAGATGTTCATAAGACGAACCCGCAAGTAAAAGTTCCATATCGATCTGGCTGTGATAGTAACGGGAACGCTTACCAGGACTAGGTTCGCGCAATACCTGCATCTCCACATTGAATCTACGATTGAAATCGTCCTTTGCATAAACATCAAGTCTTACGCCTTTAAATTCAGGCCGATATACTATACTTTTCTCTTTATCCACTTCTATATTACCGATAGGAATCTCAAGGATTCGTTCAAGCATTCCACGGCAGTTTGCTTCATCCAGCATTGCTGCTCCAAACATGAAATAGTTTTTGATTGTCTGTTCTTGTAATGTATTACCCGTTGTCATTTCCTCCTTACAGCAGAGGAATTCTACTTATATGAATTATAACATTGGATAATATGTAATACAATGGGAAAAACTAAGAATATACAAAATTTTACAAAAACAAATGCAAAGTCTTTCATAAGATATGTTATAATGAGTCTGCCATACAGAAATACAGAGGAGAAAAAACATGTTTTGGTGGATCATAGCAACATGTGCAGCATTAACGAGCCTTGTTATTTTGGGAAATATACCGGGTGCGTTTTTTTTGAAAAATGCAGATACGGGTATTATTAAAGTCATTTTAGGGTTCATCATCATTTACCTTTCCGTGGAGATGTATCTTAACGAAAAGAGAAAAATAGATAATAGAATGAGAAATCATTTAGTTTTGCGTGAGCACAGTCATTTTTGTGAATTTGAGCTATGAGATTTTCAGGAACAAAATATCCCGCAAGACATCCTTCTGATGCAAAAAAGATGCTAATATTAAGTATTATTTATGTATCAGACGGGGGATGACTCTCGTTTCAAATGCGTAAAACATTAAGTGGTGAGTGAGACTTGAAAAATGAAAACAAGGAGAATACACGACAATGATAAAAATACTAATCGCTGAGGATGAAGTATCCATTGCAAACTTAATCTCCAATGTTTTAAAGGAGACAGGATATGAAACAGTCTGGGCAGCAGACGGTAAAAAGGCAGCAGATGTACTGGAAAAGGAATACTTTGATCTTGTGCTGCTTGATATTATGCTTCCGTTAATTGATGGATATGAAGTGCTGGAATATTGTAAATCCCTTGATGTGCCTGTTATTTTCCTTACAGCAAAAGGAACTTTGGAGGATAGGGTAAAAGGTCTTCGGGCAGGAGCGGAAGACTATATTGTAAAACCATTTGAGATTATGGAACTGCTTGCCAGAGTGGAAACGGTGTTAAGAAGATGCGGGAAGACAGAACGGACTATCTTTCTGTCTCCGGATATCGGGATTGATACAGTATCACGAATTGTAACAAAAGGGGAAAAGAGAGTTGCACTGACGGTAAAAGAATATGATCTGCTGCTGCTTTTCGTCCAGAACAAGAACGTGGCTCTTTACCGAGACCGTATCTATCAGAAAGTATGGGGCGAGGAATATATGGGAGACAGCAGAACCGTAGATCTTCACATTCAAAGAATGAGAAAGAAGATGGGATTGGAAGACCGTCTGGTTGCTGTATATAAGATAGGATATCGTTTGGAGGGATAGGTGTGAAATTATTCTGGAAGTTATTTTGCAGCATGGTTCTTATGACGGTCTGTTTTTGTTCTTTCGGTGGATACTATCTAATTTATCGTCAGTTTGAAACCTCTTTGAATAAAGAAATAGATGGGATATTTGAGGAAAATGATTTTCTTTGTCATATGATTATGCAGAAACGGAAGTTGCAGCCTATGGATTCCATAGAAGAAATCACAAAAGAGCTTGAATTATCTGTAGGACAGCGAAAATTATATTTTAGAATTAGTGATACGGAAGGAAATAGGATTGGAGGAAATGGAATTCTTCCGGTCAAAGCACTGCCGCTGGTGGGCAGCTTATTCGAAGGGCAGCAAGGATGGGAGTTAACCCCGTTGGAAAATGGAAGTATATATCTCCATGGGGCGGCTGCTATGGTTTTAAACGGACAGCAGGTCTTTTTAGAAAACTATAAAAATGTAACCGGATTATATGAGGAAAGGCAGGAACAGATTCATGCATTTTACAGCATGATGGCAGTGTTTGTCTGCATGATAGGTATTGTATCTTTTGCAGTAGTAAAGCTGTTATTTAAACCAGTGACCCTACTTTCAGATACTACGAGAAGGATTGCGGGAGGTGAACTTCATAAGAGAGTGCCTATAAAATCCGATGATGAGTTGGGACAGTTATCAGAGGATTTTAACAGCATGGCAGACAGTCTGGAGCAGAAGATAGAAGAACTTGAGGATGGGGCCAAACGGCAGGAAGAATTTATGGGAAGTTTTGCCCATGAGATGAAAACGCCCCTGACATCCATCATCGGTTATGCGGATATGCTCCGGTCCATGAATCTAAGCCCGGAAAAGGTGCATGAAAATGCAGATTACATTTTCAAAGAAGGACGAAGGCTTGAGAATCTTTCCATGAAAATGATGGACTTAATTGTTCTTGGAAATGAGGAATTGTCCTTAAAGCGGTTTCCTGTGAGAAGATTGTTTGAACGTCTGGATCAGGAAATGAGACCGGTTCTTGAAAAAAATCAGATTGAATTTGAGACAGCATGGGAAGAGCAGGGAATCTGCATGGATGAAGATCTGATGATTACAGTCTGTTTAAATCTTTTAGATAACGGAAGAAAGGCGATTCTGCAAAAAAGAACAGGCAGGGAAGATGACCGGATGAGCAATACGGATGCACAAGGTCATATAAAATCAAGTGGTTTTTTGAAAGGCTGTTTGCGACTGAACGGTTTTTATGATAGTGATGGTTACCATATCTGTGTGACAGATAACGGAATAGGAATTCCAAAAGAAGATTTGATCCGGGTAAAAGATGCATTTTATATGGTAGATAAGTCCCGGGCCCGTGCTATGGGTGGGGCCGGCCTTGGTCTGTCCATATGCGAAAGGATTATTCGGCTTCACGGAGGAGAGTTGTTAATTGAAAGCAACGTTGGAGAAGGAACGCAGATTACAATTATATTAAAAGGTGGTGAGACAGTTGAGCTTCATGAAAAAGTATAGTTTTGTATTTGTGACCATAGTTTCTGTTCTGATTATGGTATTCCTGCCGGGATTTCTTATGGAAAAAGCAGATGAGAAAGAAATGGGAAAAATAAGGACCGATAAAGTATCTTCCGGAAGAAATGCTCTTCTTACTGTCTTGTCTTTTGAGGAACGAGTGGAACTTTACTGCAATGCTCATATCAATCAGACTTTGTTATTGGGGCGGACAGAAAATGCTCAGATAGAATCTATAAAAGTTATGGATGAAACGAAAACAGAAGTGGAGTATATCTATGCTATTGAAGATGCAGATGTGTATGAACGATATGAAGAGGAATTTAAAACTTTATATGAGATGGGAGTAATTCCGGATTTTATGAAATTTTCAGAAACAGAAGTAACCGGAGAGCGTATGTATTTGTATTCAAAAAAGGAAGAGAAAGGTGCTGTCTTTGTCTGCATCAATCAAAAAGGAATGACAAAAGACAATGAAAATATGCTGATCCGATTTGTGGCAGATGAAGAGAGCGGAAAAATAATCGCAATCTATGTGGAAAAAGAACCCTTTTTCAAGGGAAAAACATATGGCGTCTTTTCCAGCGAAAAATTCTTCGACTATCTGGGGGTGGATTTTGAAATGCTTGGTATAAAGAAGAAAGAGGAGTATTATGAGATGAAAAATAAAATGTTCTCCTACTGGGTGTTCTATGAGGAAAAGGAAATGGGAATTTTTCCGATGAAATAACGATATGATGGGAAAATGATGCAGGAACATGACAATTCTGACGGATGTGCTTTTTACAATGAATAGGATTTTAGAAAAAGAAAGGATGGTTTCATTGAAAAAGAGAAGAATTGTCATGTTTTGTTTCATAGGTATATTTTGTCTTGCCCTGTTTATCTGGGCGGGAGTACTGGCCGGTTATAAAATGATTCTGACATATAAAAACCAACAGGAGGCGGTAGTGAAAAAAGACAAGAGCGAAGAGAAGGAGCAGGAACTGTCTGTTCCGGATACATGGAATCTTCTTTTGGTAAGCAGAGAGCATCCCTTACCGGAAAATTATCAGATTCCTGTGTTTACAGATCTTAAGAACGGACATGCCGTGGACAGCCGGATATACCCGGAACTTCAGGCAATGATGGATGCAGCCAGGGCAGAAGGGTTAGAACCCCTTATCTGTTCTTCTTATCGTGCCTGGGACCGGCAGCAGGAATTGTATATCAGGAAAGTGAGAACTTATGTATCGGAAGGACAATCCTGGGAGAGCGCACTTGCCCTGGCAGAAAACTGGGTGCAGAAACCAGGTCACAGTGAACATCAGACGGGACTTGCCCTCGACATAGTGGATATGACTTACCAGCAGCTTGATGAAGCACAGGCAGAGACTCAGGTTCAAGTGTGGCTTATGGCTCATTGTCATGAGTACGGATTTATTTTACGATATCCAAAGGGGAAAGAATCTTTGACAGGGGTTAGTTATGAACCGTGGCATTACCGGTATGTAGGAAAAGAAGCGGCGAAAGAAATCATGGAAAAGGGGATATGTCTGGAGGAGTATTTGCTGAGTTAATTTGAAATGTTTTGGCATTTTGGAAACGAAGAGAACTTTCAATTTATAACTGTCTACGAGCAAAGAATCTTGACTGTCAAAAAAATATTTTTTATAATAAAAGTTACGAGTTTAATTAATGAAGTTTTTACAAAAGAAAGAAAACGAGGATTTTTATGAAAAAAGAAAAGGAAACTATGCCGGAAGACGTAAAAAAAGCCGTCAGCTTAGAGGTCTTCATTTTCAGCGGTGTGTTCTTTGGCACTTTTATTCTTCTTGGTGCCAAGATGGGTGCTGCCAATATGTTCAACACGCTGATGAACACGGCTCATGATCTGCTGATTAATACGATTTTCTACATTATGTCCATTACGGTTCTTGCGGGTGCGATTTCTTCCTTGTGGTCTGAGTTTGGTCTGACAGCCTTACTTAGTACGCTGCTTGCTCCCCTTATGAAACCTGTCTATGGTCTTCCAAAAGCAAGTGCGGTTGGTATAGTAATCACTTATTTATCAGACAATCTGGCAATGCTGAATGTGACAGATAATGAGAAGTTCCGTCGTAATTTTAAAAAATACCATGTGCCGGCTCTGTGTAATCTTGGAACATCCTTCGGTATGGGGCTTATTATTACGATTTGTATGCTGGGATTAACACCTGATAGCGGTGAAAATCTCGCTTTTGCAGTAGTAGTTGGTAATGTGGGTGCCATTATCGGTTCCATCATTTCCACACGTCTGATGCTCTGGCAGTCTGCGAAATTCTATGGTACAGACAGAGAAGTTGAGGTTGTGGATATTACAGCCGGAGAAGTTGACCGAAATCCATTGCCTCCGGTACGAAGCGGAGATGTAGGCTCTCGTTTTATCAGTGCCTTACTGGATGGCGGTAAGAACGGTGTGGATATGGGGCTTAGTATTATTCCGGGTGTTTTAATTGTTTGTACAATCGTAATGATGCTGACCAATGGAATGCCGGCAGGCGGTTATACGGGTGCTGCTTATGAAGGAGTTGCCTTACTTCCATGGCTTGGTGATAAACTTTCTTTTATCTTGAACCCATTGTTCGGTTTCTCAAGTGCGGAAGCCATTGCGGTTCCTATTACAGCGGTTGGGTCTGCAGGAGCAGCAATCGGTACAGTTGAAAAACTCCTTACAGCCGGTCTTGCCAATGCACATGATGTGGCTGTTTTCACAGCGATGTGTGTGTGTACGAGTGGTTACTTAAGTACTCATGTAGACATGATGCATGGAATGCGATGCAGCAAGCTTACCAGTAAAGCCATTCTCGTTCATTCTATCGGCGGTATCTGTGCCGGAGTGGCAGCAAACTGGATATATAACTTATTGATGATTATTATGTAAGAAACAGTAAATGGACAATAAGAAAGAAAAGGAAATAATTATGCTTAAGAAAAGAGAAAGGATGCCGATTGACCATAGAAAAGGTGTCAGTGTAGAGGCGGTTGTCTTTAGTGCAATATTCTTTGGCATCTTCATTTTGCTGGGCAGCAAAATGGGAGCTTCCAATATGTTCAACACAATGATGAATACGGCTCACGATTTATTGATCAATACGGTTTTCTATATTATGGCCATTGCTGTTTTAGCAGGTGCGGTTTCTGCTCTCTGGTCAGAATTTGGCCTGATTTCCCTGCTGAATAAACTCATGTCCCCATTGGTGAAACCTCTTTATGGTCTTCCGGGAGCAAGTGCTGTAGGTATTTTTACTACTTATTTGTCAGATAATCCGGCCATTTTAACACTGGCAGATGACAATAACTTCCGCAGATATTTTAAGAAATACCAGCTTCCGGCCCTTTGCAATATTGGAACGGCTTTCGGTATGGGGCTTATTATTACTACTTTTATGATCGGCTTAAAATCTCCGTCAGGTGAAAATCTTGCCATAGCGGCTTTGATTGGGAATCTTGGTGCAGTGATTGGATCCATTGTATCTACACGCCTTATGCTTTTCCAGACTTCCAGAATATATGGAAAAGAAGCAGCCTGTGATATTAGAGAAGACGCAGAAGGTGAGATTGATATTAATCGTTACCGCCGTGTACGCCGTGGTGATGCGGGCTCCCGTTTTATCAGTGCAGTCGTAGATGGCGGCAAGAGCGGTGTAGAGATGGGACTCAGTATTATTCCGGGTGTTTTGATCATTTGTACTTTAGTTATGATGCTGACTAATGGCATGCCGGCAGGCGGCTATACAGGTGCGGCTTATGAAGGAATCGGTTTACTTCCATGGATTGGCGGAAAGTTCCAGTTTATTCTCATGCCTCTGTTTGGGTTCTCAAGTTCCGAGTGTATCGCAGTTCCGATTACAGCCCTTGGTGCAGCCGGTGCGGCAATCGGTATCGTAGAAAGACTGATTACTTCAAGCCTTGCAAATGCCCATGATGTAGCTGTGTTTACCGCTATGTGTATGTGCTGGAGCGGCTACTTAAGTACCCATGTTGCCATGATGGACAGTTTAAAGAGCAGTGAGCTTACCGGTAAGGCAATCATCAGCCATACTGTTGGCGGACTTTGTGCCGGTGTGGCAGCCAACTGGATTTATAAATTGATTATGATCATATTGTAAGATAGAAAGACGAGGACAGAAAGAACTATGGACACATTAAAAGTCAACCGTATATTAACGGACACAGCCTATGAACGTCTGGGAGGAAGAGCAGAAGAATTAAAATGCGCGGAATATCTGAAACAATGCTGCGAAGAAATCGGCATGGATGCCCATCTGGAATCATTCGAAGTGGAGCTTGCAGACATCCATGAAGCAAGATTAATTGTAGATGGAGAGGAGATTCCATGTAAAGGCTTTATGTGTGCCGGCAACGCAGATCTGGAAGCACCAGTCTATTATTTGAGAAATCAGGATCCATATTCTTTGAAACAGTGTAAAGGAAAAATCGTTCTCGTTGACGGATATATGAAATACTGGACCTATCAGGATATTGTAGATCAGGGCGCCGTTGGATTTATTACATACGATGGACATGTGAATTACGCCGATGAAGATATTATCCAGAGAGAACTTCGACCGGTGGTAAGTCACGGAAGAGTCATTCCAGGTGTAAGTATTAATGTAAAGACAGCCATTGAGCTGATCAAAAATAATGCAAAAACAGCAAGAATTGTTCTGAATCAGACTCAGTACACAGGAAACTCAAGAAATGTCGTTGCCGAAATTTCAGGTGAGATTGAGGAATATATGGTTTTTACAGCTCATTATGATTCCACATCTCTTTCCACAGGAGCTTATGATAATATGTCCGGAAGTATCGGTCTTCTTGGCATTGCAGAGTATTTTATGAACCATCCTCACCGTTATGGAATGCGTTTCATCTGGTGCGGTTCCGAGGAACGAGGCCTTTTAGGTTCAAAAGCATACTGTAAAGATCACGAGGAAGAACTTGACAAAGCCGCCCTGGTGATCAACCTTGATATGATCGGATGTATCATGGGCAGATTCATCGCCTGCTGTACATCTGAGGACAAACTGGTTCATTATATTGAATACCTTGCTCAGGAAGAAGGATTTGGCATTGAGGCTTATGACGGTGTGTATTCCAGTGATTCTACACCATTTGCAGATAAGGGCGTGCCGGCCGTATCCTTTGCAAGACTTGCACCGGATACTGCGGCAACCATTCATAACCGCTATGATACACTGGAAGTGATGAAAGCAGAACAGCTCCTGGAAGATCTGGATTTCATTCTGACATTTACAGAACGCATGGCAAATGCAAAGAATTGTCCAGTGAAGAAGGAAATGCCGGAACATATCAAAGAAAAACTAGATGTCTACATGTTTAGAAAACGTGGAGATCACAAGCTTAGTAAAGCTGGAAGCAGATAAAAGATAAGGGCTGCCGCAAATGCGGCGGCCCTTTTAAGATGAAGTATTGCGGATATCCGGTCTTAAGTAGAAAGCTAGAACCAGTTCAACTGTCATGGCACACCAGATCAGGGGCTCGCACATGATAACGGCCCAATAACCGAACTTCGGTACAAAGATAAATGTGAAGAGTATCTTTCCCACCAGTTCGATAACGCTTGCTAAGATAGGAAGGATCTTGCTTCCCACAGCCTGAAGGGCATAGCGTACAGATACAAGAACGCCCAGCACAGAATAGAATGGTCCGCTAAAGCACAGGTAATAAAAACCGGTATTCATAACCTCCGGCAGATCAGAGCCGGTAATCAGCGACATGGCTCTTTTGGAAATGAGGAAGTATACAATTGTGATGACAACTGCAAAAACAATGTCAAAGATATGACTGTAACGGAGTGCTCTGCGAATACGGTCATATTGGTCTGCGCCATAATTCTGACTGACAAACATGGAGATGGAAGAGGACAGGGCACTGATAGGAAGAATAAAGAAGCTGTACAGTTTTCTTGCAGCCGTATGGGCAACGATGGTAAAGGTGCCAAGAGAGTTGATGGCATACTGAAGTGTCAGTGTGCCGAACATGACGATGGTATTCATCATTCCCATAGATACGCCGGTCCAGAAGATTTCCATATATAAACCAATATCTACAGTAAAATGCCTTTTCTCAGGAATCAGGGAAGGGCATTTTTTTAATATGTACCATCCGCTTAAGAATGCGGAAATAACCTGGGCAAGTGCAGTTGCTTCGGCTACACCGGGTACGCCCCGCTGCAGGACCAGAACAAATAATAAATCAAGCAGGATGTTAAGCAGAGAAGAAAAAATCAGGCACAAAAGAGGAATAAAGCTATTACCTAATGCTTTTAACATACCGCAAAACATGTTGTAAAAGAAACATGCGAAGATATTCAAAATAATAATCTGAGAATAAGTATATGCATCTGCAAATATTTCAGCAGGTGTATTTAACAAAACCAGTATATCTTTCAGGAAAAACAGTCCGAAACCAGTACCAAGAAGGGAAAACAATAATCCGATTACAACACAGGCAACAGACGATTTTTTCATGGAGTCTGTATCGCCGGCCCCAAAATGTCTGGCAATGACCATGGACATTCCAAGTCCCACCCCCGTTGCAAATACAATGAACAGTTCGCAGACGGTTGCGCCCATGCCGACAGAGGCATAGGCATTTTCCCCCAGGGCATGTCCAACGATAAGGGAGTCCACCATACTGTAAAGACTTTGAAACAGCATGGACAGAAATAATGGAATCGAAAAACTGACCATGGAGCCCCAGATAGGGCCTTTTAACATATCCGGATTGGAAAAGGAGAAAAAACGATCCTTAAGATTTATGGATTGTACAGAGTTCATGAAAGTGCCTTTCTATTTAAAAGCAGTAATATTGTTCGGTTTACAAAACAGTATTATATATGGGAGAAAGATTTTCTTCAATGGCTTTTTGTGTTATACTTTTTTAAGAAATAGAAAGGAAACAGTCTAGCTTATGAAAAAGGGAATTATTTTTGACATGGACGGTACCATGTTTGACACAGAGAGTATTTATCAAAAAGGCTGGGAGCTGATGGCTCACCGTTACGGTCAGGTATACGATCCGGAATTTCAGATTGCGGCCTGTGGAACCACAGGGGAGACAATGATAAGAATTGTGAACGAATACTATCCAGGAATTGACGCAGAGAATTTTATAAAAGACTGTAGCGAATGGGTGGAGGAACAGGTAAAAATAGAACTTCCAGAGAAGCCGGGACTTCACGAAATTCTTGATTATGTGAAGGAAAAAGAATGGAAGATGGCTGTTGCCAGCGGCAGCAAAAAGGAGATTATTCTTCATAACCTGAAAAAAGCAGGAATTTCTGACTTGTTTGATGCGGTAGCTAGCGGATACGAAGTGGAGAACGGGAAACCGGCTCCGGATGTATTCTTACTTGCAGCGGCACGTCTGAATCTGGAACCGGGCGAATGTTATGTCATCGAAGATGGAGCAAATGGGGTAAGAGCAGCGGTGGCAGCAGGCTGTGATACCATTATGGTGCCGGATATAATCAAACCGGATGATGAGATGAGAAACATCAGCCTGGCTGTCTGTGACAGCCTGCTTGATGTAATGAAGATATTTTAAGAAGTATTTTGGATTATATCGAGATAGGATAAAAATCCTCAGACAAGTCTTCCTAAATGAAATTTGACTTTGTAATGATAGGGTTGGAAAATTCTGATATTTTTCTAAATTGGTTGAAGTGTGCAGATATTTAAGGTAAAATGCAAAATAAGAGAAATATTCTATGGAGGTTACAAAATGATAAAAAAGCATTTGAAGAAGATTATTGCAGTTAGTTTAACGGCTGCTATGATTTGTCCATTCTTTATGAATATAGATAGTTTTGCAAGTGACAAAGTAGTTGATTCTTTTTATATTTTAGATGAAGATGGAACTCCTGTTGTAGTTGATGTGACACAAAAGGATTTGGAACAGGAAGCCGGGAAAAGACATATTTATTCCGTTAATGCCAGTAGTGTGAATGAGGAAGAAGAGACAACATTTTTGACAGAAGAAACTGCAACATCAACAACAGAAGAAACGGAAACACCACCGATAGATGAGAATCTGATCGGCATCGTACGTTTTAACAGAGGGAAAAGCACGATTGATTTTGTGGATCGGGATACAGGGAGAAAGAGTTATATAAGTCCCCGAATTGCAGCAGATGCAGCATTTATCCGTATGGAAGAAGACGGAGTTCTCTGTAAGGTCGGCGGAGTAACAATGAAAGTTGCTCTGGAAGATGTGGATTCTATCACGAGTTATGAAGGTCAGATTGTGAATCGATATTATATCACCAATGGTTATCTGATTCATGCTTATGGATATTATGACGGGAATACTCTTGATTCTGCTACTACAAGAGTCGGTTATAAACCGGATTATCTCTCCATTGGATATACATATTACAGCTATGACGGGCATTATTTTTATGACACTTTTGAAAAAATGATCGAAGATTATAGAAATAATACATATGTCAATTCTGTAAATTATGAGACTCCGTATTACAACTATTATCAGTATCTTCCGTATCGTACAAAGGCTGTATTTACAGGGGCAGATTATGACGCTTATATTGAAAAAATGAAGCCCAATGTAGAGTCAGCTTTAAAAAATACAGGGGATGATTTCGTAAATACACAGGAAATTTATACTATCAATTCTCTGCTGATGCTTGGAATCTCCATCAACGAAACAGGTTGGGGAACCAGTCCTCTTGCACTTACAAAAAATAATCTGTTCGGATTAAATGCCGTTGACGGTGATGCTTATGAAAATGCAGATACATATCCATCCGCAGGAGACTGCATTAAGTACTATGCTTATGTGTGGATGCAGAACAGGTATTTAAGTGGTGCAAACTTCCGTTATGGCGGAGCTCATCTGGGTGACAAGAGCAGCGGTATTAATGTTGCCTATGCATCGGATCCATATTGGGGAGAAAAAGGAGCATCCAGAGGCTATTACTATGACACGGAAAAAGAAGACTATGGACGTTACACCATTGGAATTGCCACATCCGGCATAATTAAATTCCATAAAGAAGCTGACGCCGCAAGCAAGGTAATCTATACATCTGAAAATGGAGCAGGCGGCGATTTATTCCATTTTCCTGTGGCAATTCTGGAGACCGTGACAGGAGACGATGGCAATACCTATTATAAAGTTGTCTCTGACATGGCATTAAATGAGGAACGGACAGCCAGGGATGTGGAGGCTCAGTATATGCCTTCCAGAGACTATGTGTATGTAAGAGCAGAAGATGTCCGGATTGTATTTGAAGGGTCCGGTGAGGGAATTGATCTTACAGATCCGGAGAAAGTAGAGAATTTAAAACCGGATTTCAATCCGGTGACACCGCCGACAACGGAAGAAGAACCGGTGACACCACCGACAACAGAAGAACCTGAACCGGATGTTTTAATAGGAGATGTCAATGGAGATGGTAAGGTAAATTCCAAAGATGCGGTGGCTATTCTTCGATATATTATTAAACTTTCAAATGAACAATTTGATATTCTTGCAGCGGATGTAAATGAAAATGGCAAAGTAGATAGCAGGGATGCTGTTCAGATACTGAGAAAATTGATAGGTTTACAATAGTGTAGTTATATAGATCCGATGAAAATGGCATAGAAGGTTATACTTCTTATGCCATTTTTTGTATAGTTGTTTGAAAATAAGGAGAAAACATGAAACTGTCATCTTTTTTTCATTTTGCCTCTTTTGGCATAAAAACTATTTTGTTTAAGAAGAAAGAACCTATTCTGGGAACCGTAATTATTACAGATAAATGCAATCTGAAATGCAAGCACTGTTCCGTGAACAATATTACAGCCATCGTGCATCCTTACGAACAGGTAAAAAGAGAAATGCAGACACTCTATGACATGGGTGTTCGGATTCTTTTCTTTTGCGGCGGCGAAACATTTCTCTGGAAAGATGGGGAAAAGACCGTGAGAGATCTTGTGGTGGAAGCAAAGGAGATGGGCTTTCTTATCGTCAACGTGGTTACCAACGGAACCTATCCCATTGATCTGCCGGAAGCAGACCTGATTCTGTTAAGTCTTGATGGAGACAGGGAGCACCACAATATGATCCGCGGTGATACTTATAACTTGATTATGGAAAATATTGAAAGAGCTTCTTCAGACAATATCTGTTTCTACATGGCAATTAATCAGATTAACAAAGATTATGTGAGACACGTCTGTGAAAAAGCCAGAGACATGAAAAATGTAAGAGCCGTTTCCTTTAATTTCCATACTCCTTATCCGGACACAAAAGAACTGGCGCTGTCTGTTGCGGAGAAAAAGGCTTGCTGTGATGTGATTGTCCGGATGATGAAGGAAGGAGCACCGGTCTTTAATCTGAAAAGTGCGTTCCCTTATCTTGTGGAGAATCGTTTTCCAGTGCCGTGTCATCAATGTCTTGTGATCGAAGACGGAAAAATCAGCACCTGCGGAAGATGTATTGATGTGCCGGGACTCTGTCAGGAATGCGGCTATTTCTTTGTGGCAGAGTATACCTTGCTCTTTGGCGGCAATGTGAAAGTGATTTTTGAGATGCTGATGACCTATTTGAAATATATTTGATTTCCTGTGACTTTAGTCATAAGGTGGTCGAAAGTTTTAGAAATGATTGGAATCCTAATTTTATGAGTTTTATTACTGATATTACCAGAATGTGGCTGACCCGTTCGACTAAGCCATTTTGTTTTAAAAATGAATATGATGAAAAACTTGATTACCTGCAGTGCGAAAACCTTGGTCTTTATATTCACATTCCTTTTTGTAAAAAGATCTGTGCCTTCTGTCCATATTGTAAGACCCTCTATGATCCGGAAATCTGTGATGCCTATGTGGACGGGCTGATTCAGGAAATCCGCATGGTCGGGGAGCAGTGGAAAATGAGCGGGAATGAAAAGGCAGATGATGCAGCTTACACCAGTTCAGGGAAGGAAAGAGATGGTTCTGCAGATTGCAAAAGGCCGCGGAATGGAAAAGGGAGTTTTGCAGCTTGCCAGAAGCAGAAAGCGTCTGATAGAAAGCAGGTCACGAGTCTCTATTTTGGCGGTGGTACACCGGCCCTGGCAGCAGACCGAATGAAAGAAATTATCGATGTCGTGTCTGAATATTTCGAAATTACAGAGGGAATCGGTCTGGAGCTTCATCCGGAGAATGTGACGGTACCAGTGCTCGAAAAGTTAAAAGAGGCAGGTGTGACCAAAATCAGCATCGGAATTCAATCTTTTCAGAAGAAATATCAGGACATTCTTGGAAGAACCATGGTGGACGTGGAAACTATGGCAGAAAATCTCAGACAGGTTCCTTTTGAAACCGTGTCCATGGACTTTATCTTTGCCCTGCCAGGTCAGACTTTGGAGGATTTAAAGTCGGATATTGAGATGGCTTTTTCCCATGGAGCGAATCATATTGCAATCTATCCTTTTATCGATTTTACCTTTACAGAGAGTAAGGTGAAAGCCATGGAGAAGAAGGCGAAGAGAAAACTTCTGGATGAGATTACAGAATACTGCCACAGCAAAGGATATGAGCGCAATTCCATCTGGACATTTTCAAGCGAGAAGAATGCCGGATACTCTTCCATGACAAGGGATAATTTCCTGGGCTTTGGCTGTTCGGCCACAACCCTTCTGAAAGATCAATTTAAGATCAATACCTTCTCCGTGGAAGAATATATAAAGAGGATCGAGGAAGGAAAACTTCCCACTTCTTTGACCTTACGTTTTACTTTAAGACAGAGGATGATTTATTATCTTTTCTGGATTGCCTACAGCACAAGAGTGGACAGCAAAGACTTTGAGAAGTTCTTTGGAGTTCCTCTTAAAAAGATGTATGGCCTTGAGATGAAACTTTCCGTACTTCTCGGCTTTGCAAGAGAAAAAGATGGCGTATACAAGATGACACCAAAGGGTGCTTTCTATTATCACTATTATGAGAATTTCTATACTCTTGCCTATATTGATAAGATGTGGGGGATTATGAGAAAGGAAGCATTCCCGGAGGGGATAGAATTGTAGGATTTGACGTACTAGGGCGCGGGTATAGGGAAGAAAAAGCGTGAAAAAGACCCGGGGATGAGCAAAATCCTGAGAGAAGTACTGTGGTGCGGGTACAGGGAACAAAAGAGTGAGCCAGTACCCAGAAGCAGGCGGCAAAGGCAAGCTTAATGGAGCTTGGCGGGTACAGGGAACAAAAGAGTGGGCCAGTACCCGGAAGCAGGAATAAAATGTTGGGCTGGTGCCAGACTTAGTGAGGAAAGTCATGGTACCAGCCCTGACTTTTTGTGAAGGTATCCAAAATGCATTGAAAGTCATGTGATAACAAGAAGATTCATGGTACCTGAGTTTGATTGTTCTATCTGTATCCGCTCAGAGCCGGTAGATGAAGAAGAACGAAAGAAGAATTGAATCCAAAGGCAAAGAAGCGAAGCTTAAGACGAAAAGCAAATCCAAAGGCAAAGAAAATGAGCCAGAAGAAGAATAGGCGTTAAAGAAAACCAGGAAAGACAGAATGAATTGTCAGAAAATTATTGACAAACAATAATTTTCTGATATAGTAAAAGTATAAAATTATCGAAAAACGATAATTAGTGATTGAAAGGAGTGATAGTATGGCATCAGCAATTTTTACGTTTCCATTAGAATCTATAGGCGGATTTTTACGTAACATGTCTTTGTCCGGTGCGGCAGGTAACATAGCAGCCAGTATTCTGTATGGAGGAATCTGTCTTATTCCGGTTCTTGTCTGGTTTATCCTTAAGAAAAAGCAGAAGATGGTGAAATCAGATTATCTTTTGTTTCCTCTAAGTGCCTTGTTGTTCTATGTTTTGTATTACTCCATCAATCCGGGACTGTTCCATACCAATATTGTGGGAACAGGAGGAATCTATCTGAGCGGACTATTCTATTCAGCGCTGGTTACATACGGAGTCATCCGCATTCAGGGTATGGCCGTGAAGGGAAGCAGGAAGACAATCCAGTTTCTTTTAAAATTTTTCCTGTATCTGTTAGCTGTTATTTTTACAGGTATGGCATTGCTGGAATTTACAGTTTCCCTGCCGGAGGCCATGAAAGCGGCGCAGGATTCTTATGAACAGGCAGCGGCATTTTCAGGGTTAGTGGGGATGGAGTTATCAGTCCGTCAGGAAATGATTTATGTAACTACTGTATTTGACAGTGTGGTAAGAACAATCCCTTATATACTGGATGTCATCATTATTTTCAAAGCGCTGGCCCTTGTTAAGGAACTTCAAAAAGACTGGTATTCTAAAGAAAGCGTTAAAGCGGCGGGAGATTTATCAGAGGTAACGGGAAGAACACTGGTGATTATTACGGTAATGGGATTTGCTTATAATCTGATTCAGTTTTTTGGAAGAAACAGTGTGGCACACAGTGAAATGAAGATCTCTATCCCGATTTTATCTATTGTTTTTCTTTTGGCAGTGCTTCTTCTGGCAAGATATATCAAAGCCAGCCAGGAGCTGAAAGAAGAGAATGACATGTTCATTTAGAAAGGCATGTTCGAAAACAGGTTATTGAAAAGAAAACACATTGTATTATCGGGAGGTGATTGGTCTATGGCAATCAGAATCCATTTGGAAGATGTATTAAGAGAAAGAGGGATGACATCCAAAGAACTGTGTAAGCTTGTTGGAATCACAGAGGCCAATCTATCTGTTCTTCGAAGCGGAAAGGCCAAGGGTGTCCGGTTTCATACTATCAACCGTATCTGCTATTATCTGCAGTGCGATGTGGGGGACATATTAAAATTTGACGGCAATCTGGAGGAGGACGAAGATGATGTATAGGATGGACAGGAAAAAAGAAAAAAAGACGACAAGATGTATCAGCAGGACTGCTGGCACATTCATAAAAAATAGATGTAAAAAAAGAATCCTTTGTGCATGTGTTCTGCTTTTATCCATGATGGCCGGCTGTTCTCTGGCAGCAGAGGAAGGCAGCGGAGCTCAGTCTAAAGATCAGCTTATAGGCGGCATGATTACAAGAGAATATGTGGAGAAAACATATGCTCAGAGTGAATGGGATGGAGAACGGATCGAATCATTGACATTTGACGGAATAGATGGATATTACGTAGTGTATTCAATCTATGAGGCAGAGAACGGCCAGCCGGTTTTTTCAACGGCTGCATCAGAGGGGCTTGACTGTATGCCTCATTACAAAACGGTGAATCAGAGCCAGAGTGTGGAACTTACTATAAATGCTTACGTTCTCCCGGAAGAAGGACTTGAGAATACCTATTATCTCAATCCAATCTACATGACAAATGACGGTAAGATCTATACATCCGCAGGCAACAGTGCCTCAGCACCTCTTGAAAATGGTGTATCTACGGGCTGGAATATAAATGAGGTGGAAAAGATTAAAGGAATCAGCAGCATCAGCGAAATAGATGTAAATGTGGCGGTTACTTTTTCCGGAGCCAGTGAACCGGTGAAGATTCAGGTTCTTCATATGGATAAAGAGTATCAACAAATCAAAGCAGAAGAATTCTTGCCTGGCCAGATGCCAAAAGTGATAGAAGCAGAAGCTGGGACAGAGTACATGGTATTTGTGACGGAACAAAAGACAGCATCCGGTGAGACTATGGTAAATCGTGATGTCTGCTCCTGGGATGGAGAGACGACATACAGTGATGAAGAGTTTCCGGACAAGACAGGAAAAAATGCCAGTCTTCATTTTACAGACTGTTCAGAAGGAAAAGGCTTTCTTTTAAAACAACCCCTATGGGTAATATGGGGAGAATAGCGAGCAGAAAGAGAACACAGACGTTTGGAGCGAGCAGAAAGAGAACGAAAGCAATTGGAACAGGCGGAAAAAGATGCAGGCGTTTGGAACAGGAGGAATGATGATGAGACTCAATAAGAAAATGAAAAAGTATTCTTTCAGAAATAAAAAAACTGTAAAGCATATTGCAATTCTGATGTTGTCAATTCTCTTATTAACAGAACTTTGCGGATGCAGCCTGGCATCCAAAGAAGAAGGAGCGAAAGAATCCCGGGACGAGCTGATTGGAGCCATTGTAACAAAAGAACCTATTGAAAAGACTTACGCAGATTTTGAATGGTCGAAACCGGTAAATGCCAATACCTACCCGACCCGGATTACATTTGAAGGGATTACAGGACAGTTCTTCTATGCTTATGAATCAAAAATGAGCGGACAGGATGAGAAATCTTCTTTCTGGGATAAAGGGGATCATATTCAAACCGCAATTAATATGATCAATGAGGATGACAAACGGATTGTAAAACTAAAGGCGGATATTTTCTTTGTTGTTGAGAAACCGGGAGAGATTGTGAAGTTTTATTTAAATCCTGTCTACATGACTTCTGATAAAATGAAAATCTATGCCGCCCCGGGACAGGGAACGCCCGGAATCAAAGTCGATGGATTAAAGGGAATCACAATGGGGGACACTTTGTCTTTTAAAGAAGTGCATAAAAGAACATTACTTGATCAGACTACCATCGACAGCTTTGAAATAGAAGCAAATCTATATCCAATGGACAAACCGCTCCACATCTGGCTTACCCATATGACAAAAGATCATCAGGTGATCAAAAAGGAAGAATACATTTCCGTCTATGACAGAACGAAAGATACAGGATATGAAGCCAATACAGAATACGGCAGTGTCCGCACGGAACCGGGAACAGCCTATATTCTTATGGAACAGGAACTATTAAAACCGAATGGCTCTACCGTGATAGAAAGACAAATTCTTGACTGGGACGGGTTCATGACAAATGACTGGGATGAAGAAGGCAGGGAATTTGAACGGAAAGCTACTTTGCTTGAGACATATTACATTGTGACGGAAGGTTATCTTGCCAAGGAGCTTGCTATCATTTGTTGGCCTTTGGAGGAGTGAGAAAAATGAAAAAACAAGATAGAAAAGTGTTATCGGTTTTGTTTATAACTGTTCTTTGGCTGATTAGTCTTTGCGGCTGTACTCTTGCAGAGAAGGAAGCCGGTGGAGAACAGACAAAAGACAGGCTTATCGGAGGAATGGTCACAAGAGAAGCTGTGGCAGAAAAAACATTTGCAACGGTGGAAGCTCCCGGAGAAGAAGGATACCTGTGGGGGATGGACTTTGAAGGCGTAAAAGGGGAATGCTTTTTTTACCGTGAAGTGGAGCAGGAAGACGGCCAGATAGTTCTGTCCGGCCATAACGGAGCCGCTAATTTTGTTAAAAAGGAAGATGGAAATCAGGAGATAGAAGTGTCCGGCAGGTTTTATATCGCTCCCGTAGAAGGAGAAGAGGTAATGGAGATGCATTTGAATCCCCTTTATCAAACAGAAGATGGCATGCTCTACATTATGCCGGGTCCCAGTGCTTCCCTGGGACTGGGAATGAATATGCCTGGTACTTCCAACAGCCTGACCGTTGATGAAGAGCGGAAAGAAACATTTGGCAGGAAAGAGCAGGCGGATAAGATTGCTGTCCGGGCAGACTTCGAAGTAGTATATGAGCCGGTAAGCTTAAGTTTCAGCCAATTTAACAAAGAGAATGAATTCTTAAGGAAAGAAGAATACGATGCTAAGGATGTGCCGTTTGAATATCTGGCTTCTTCGGATGCAGAATATGTTATGCTGGAAATCGAGATGAAAAAGCCGGACGGAACTATTGTCTGCGAAAGACAAATCCACGAATGGGACGGCCAGATGATGGAATATACCAACAGCAGAGGCGAAGTCTATAAGCCTGAAAAAGAGACCAGCGTTTATTATTACCAGGCGAAGGATGATGGATTTATGGAAAAGAAGCTCTGTTTTATTAAATGGAGGCAAGAATAGAGGGAAAGAAAAAGAGTGAGCCAGCACCCGGAAGCAGGAGGCAGAGGCAAGCTGAATGGAGCTTGTTGGGTGCGGGGGGCAAAAGAGTGAGCTGGTACCCGGAAGCAGGGGGCAGAGGCAAGCTGAATGGAGTTTGTTGGGTGCAGGGAACAAAAGAGTGAGCCAGTACCCGAGAAGGCTGGCGACGGACGGGTACTCAGGAAAGATTTTTTTATCAGTAGATTTGTCGGGTGAAAAATCTTAATTTTTGGCTTCAAAATCAGAGTTTTCCGGGTACAGTAGATACATTAATTTGTCAATACCCGATGACGAGAGATTTCAGGAAAGCTACCGGGTACAGGGAACAAAAGAGTGAGTCTGCACCCGGTAGCAGTCGACAAAGGCTTGCATAATGTGACTTGGCGGTACAGGGAACAAAAGAGTGAGCCAGTACCCGGAAGCAGTTGACAGAGAATATAATGTAGGGCTGGTAGCAGACTTAGTAAGGCAAGTCGTGGTACCAGCTCTGACTTTTTGTGAAGGCATTCAAAATGCATTGAAAATCATCTGAGAAAAATTGGACCGTTGACGCATTCCCTTTCTTTATTTAAAATAGACAGTAGCGATAGATAATGATGTGAAACGAAAAGGTGCAAGAAAATTTGATGCCATATATGTTTTCTCTCATGAATCGAAATCAATTAAGAAAGAAGTGACCAACATGACTAATATAGAAAAAATCTGTGCCTATTTTCAGGCAGGATGCAACGAAAAGAAAGCCATTGGTATGGAACTGGAGCATTTTGTCTGCGATGAAAATGAGCGACTGGCCTCCTACGAGACAATCTGTGAATTGTTAAAAGAAGCCGAAGGACCATCAGAAGGCACGCTTTATCTGGAACACGGACATATTTTTGGCCTTCAGTGCAAAGAATACGCCCTTACGTTAGAGCCGGCAGGACAGCTTGAAATCAGCATGGATCCTCAGGAGAGAATCTCAGAAATCGAGAGAATCTATACAGGATTCCGCAGAATCTGGGATGAGCTTCTTAAGAAAAAGGGCCTTCATTTCGTGCAAAAGGGAGTGTATCCATTGGTGGAAAATGGAGAAGTTGATCCGGAGGATATTCCTTTAATTCCAAAAAAACGTTACGAATATATGGACCGCTATTTTAAACAGACCGGAAACCATGGAGCTTACATGATGAGAGCTACTGCGTCTACCCAGGTGTCTGTAGATTACAGCAGCGAGGATGATGCAAGAAGAAAAATGAGAATTCTGAACAGACTCTCTCCGTTTCTCTCTCTTTTTATGGAGAATCAGTCCGGTCTTGGAAGAAAGAAAGGCTTTGAAAAACATCTTCTCCGTACTCAGATTTGGAACGATGTGGATCCGGACCGCTGCGGATATTTCCCGGGAAGCTTACATAGAAAGTATAAGTTTCCACAGTATGCAGAGTATGTCTATGAGAAGCCGATGATTTTCTTAAAGACTCCGGGACAGGAACTGGAAGTAAAAGAAAAGTCTGCAAAAGATATCTGCATAGAAGCAGCAAAGGACATGCCGCAGGAAACTGTGGAAACAGCAAAGGACATGCCGCAGGAAAACAGTGAAGCAGAAATCACTTTCACAGACCATATGTTATCCATGTTCTTCCCACACGTAAGATTGAAAAAATATGTAGAACTTCGTACCGGAGACAGTGTGCCGATTGAGCGAGCCTTAGGCTATGCGGCTCTGATGAAAGGTCTTCTCTACGGGGAAGGCAATATGGATATTCTGGACGTTATCTTCCAGGAAATCGACAGAGTGGAACAGATAAAGGAAGCGGAAGCTGCCATTATGAAAGATGGATATTATGCAGAGGCATATGGGGAACCGGTAGTGAACCAGCTTCACATGATCTGCGAATTTGCCATGATGGGACTCGACGAGGAAGAGCAGGAATACTTAAAAAAATCCATGCCTCTTCCAATCTTGGAATATGAATATCGAAAAGACATCGAAAAAGACATGAGAGGACATGCAGCGACTGCCCAGGAAGCCAAACAGTATGTACTCAATTCTACTGCTAAGTATCACAACAGAGTGCCCAGATCCATGTACATTCCAAAGCTTTTTACAAAGAAGGAAGTAGAGATCTGTGATGAACTGATAGGTACTCTTTTTGACATTTTCAAAAAAGTCATGAAAGAATACAAGGAGAATCCGGAATACAGAAAGCTTTTTGGATTTGACGAGCGGATGGAAGAGCTGATTCTAAAAGAAGAGGCTTATTCCACAGAAGTTCCTATGGCGAGAATCGACATTTTCTATGAGGAAGAGACGGGAGAATTTAAGTTCTGCGAATTTAACACAGACGGAACAAGTGCCATGAACGAGGACAGAGAGCTTAACAATGCTATGAAACTGACCAAAGCATATGAGGCATTTACAAAGAATCATAAAATTGAGACCTTTGAATTGTTTGACAGTTGGGTGGAAGAGTTTGCGGCAATCTATGATGAATACGTGAAAAAGTATGGAAGAGCAGCCTGTGCAGCAAAATCTTTAGACGGAGAGGAAGCACCAAATGCAGCAAAGAACCCTGCTGACGAAAAAATGTCAAATACAGCTAAGACTTTTGACAGGAGCAAAATTCCTACCGTGGCAATCGTGGACTTCTTAGAACATGCAACCTACAGTGAATTTGAAGTATTCAAAGAACGATTCGAAGCCCATGGCATGCCATGCGTCATCTGTGACGTGCGGAATATCAGCTGGGACGGAGAACACTGTTACACACCGGAAGGTGTGCGGATCGACGCTATCTACAGAAGGGCGGTGACTTCCGATATTCTCAGTCATTATGATGAGGTACAGGGACTCATCGAAGCAGTAAAATGTAACGGTGTCTGCTTAGTCGGTGAATTCCGCACTCAGATCGTGCACAACAAGATTTTATACAAAGTACTACACTTGCCGGAGACTATGAAACTTCTGACAGAAAATGAGAGAAGATATGTAAAAGCCCATGTGCCATATACCGTATCTCTCACAAAAGAGTTATTAGAAACAAATGCAGCATTAAAGGAAGAAGTCTATGCAGGCAAAAACGGCTGGATCATTAAGCCGGAAGATTCCTATGGTTCCTACGGCGTTCACGCAGGAGTGGAATGTAAAACTGCCGAGGAATGGATCGGTTTTGTAGAAGAAGCACTGGACAAAGGTTACATCCTTCAGGAATTCTGCACTCCGTACCGTCTGCCAAATGTGGACCTGTTAAATGAAAAGCCGGAGCTTCGCAAATGGTGTACTACAAGTAACCTGACCGGAATCTTTGTATATAATGGCAGGATGAAAGGGTTATATTCCAGAACCTCATTTAGCGACATCATTTCCACACAGTACAGTGAAATGTCCAGTGCGACCATAATCGTAGAGTAAAAAAGCAAATTCAAGTCTTGTCCATGAGGCTTGGCCCCTGAGTCGATCAGACGGCTGATACTTTAAATCATCATTTTTGTGATTTTTTCTGGCTTTAGAACATTTTTTACTTGACGTAAAACAGAAATGGTTGTTAATATAGGAAAAGATATGAGGGAGTAGTTCACACTATTCTGATTAGGAACAACAGTTTCTGATGTAGTGTTATATATCACGTCATCACATTCTGCATTTGGCGGAATCGGGATATATACTGAGATAAGAACGAGACTTTTATCGCGTAACTGCGGTAGAAGTCTCTTTTTTTATGTCATAGAAAATCCTCTGAATTTCCAATGACATAAAAAAACACTACCGTGCAGGATGCACATGCCGCGCCAGTGGAAATTTGGCTGCAATGCAGCCGCGCGGCAGCGCAGTGTCTCGCAGGCGAGACACTTTCTTGTGTCATAGAAAATTCTCTGAATTTCCGGTGGCATAATAAATTTTTAGGAGGGAAAAAGATGAACTTAATTTTACAGTTAGTGTTATTGGTTCTTGGTTTTACCATGCTGGTAAAAGGTGCCGACTGGTTTGTAGAAGGTGCATCCGGACTTGCTGAGAAGTTTGGCATTCCGCAGCTTGTCATCGGTCTTACCATAGTGGCCATGGGAACCAGTATGCCGGAGGCGGCGGTAAGTATTGCGGCTGCCTTAAAAGGAAGCGCAGATATTACCATTGGTAATGTTGTGGGAAGTAACATTTTAAATGTATTTATGATTCTTGGATTGACTGCAGTAGTAACAAAGGTGGCAGTTGGTGCAACTACGATTAAATATGAGATTCCATTTGTCATTCTCATTACCATTGTGATGATGATTCTTGGAAGCACCGGCGGCGAGATTGCATTTGCAGAAGGTGTTTCTTTATGGCTGTTTTTTATCGGATACCTGATTTATCTTTTAAAAATGTCTGTGGATCAGAGAAATGAGTCAGGCGACGAGGCACTTGAGGAGGCAGAAGCACCGGAAGAGGAAAAACCTTTGTGGAAGCTTCTTGTTGCCATTGTTGTTGGTGCAGTACTGATTGTATGGGGCAGTGATATCAGTGTAGAAGCAGCAAGTGAGATTGCAAGAATGTTTGGTCTCAGCGAACGACTGATCGGTCTCACCATTGTTGCCTTTGGTACATCTTTACCGGAACTTGTAACATCCGTTGCTGCTGCCACGAAAGGAAAGGCTGATATTGCGATTGGAAATATCGTGGGAAGCAACATTTTCAACATTCTGTTTGTAGTTGGTACAACTGCTCTTGTTACACCGGTTACTTTTGCATCTAAATTCATGATTGACGCGGCTGTTTCTGCTGCGGCAGTAGGTCTTTTATGGTTATGTGTATTTAAAAAACAACATCTGGACCGAAAAGACGGCGTAATCTTCTTACTTGGATATGCAGCATATTTTGTATATCTTCTAATCGGATAAAAATGAGAAAGGTTTTGCAAATGTGAAAAATTCGGAGCCGCCATATCATATGATATGCGGCTCTTTTCTATTGGACAAATCTGTGCTATACTAAAAGTTACGAAAAATCATACGAGAGAGAAGGATATTATGAAAAAACTATACGTAAAAGATGGGCAGTTTTACAAAAATGTTGCTGCCATCTCTGTTCCTATCGCCCTTCAGAGTTTAATTACTACAGGGGTCAACATGATGGATACGATTATGATTGGTTCCGTTGGACAGACACAGCTCTCTGCAGTATCTCTTGCCAACCAGTTTATCAACGTATTCCATATTTTCTGTATGGGTATCGGTATGGGAGCATCCGTACTGGTGGCGCGGTATTATGGGATGAAGGATCAGAAGTCACTTAGGAATACAGTTGTCATTATGGTCAGATTAAGTATTGCCATGGCTGCCTTGTTCTGTCTGCTGACTGCCCTGTTCCCGGAACAGATTATGAGAATCTATACAGTGGAAGATCCAATCATCCATCACGGAATTCTTTATTTGAACTGGTCTGTTGTGACCTATTTCCTGCTTGGCATGTCAGTTACCTGTACCATCGTTCTTCGCTGTGTTGGAAAGGCGAAGATGCCTCTTTATACATCCATTGCGGCATTTTTCATCAACGTGGGTGCCAACTATATCTTTATCTTTGGTAAATTCGGGGCACCTAGAATGGAAGCAGCCGGTGCGGCACTTGGAACTCTCATTGCCCGTATCTTTGAATTTTCCATGATCTGCGGATATCTGTTCTTGAAAGAGGAAGCAATCGGTATTCGGGTGAAGCATTTATTTGATAAAGTCGGTGAACTCTGGAGAGAATATATCCGTATGAGTATTCCGGTTCTTATCAGTGACGGAATCCTTGCTTTTGGCAACAATTCTGTGGCTATGGTAATCGGAAGACTTGGTGAAAGTTTTGTGGCAGCCAATGCCATTACCACTGTAACCCAGCAGTTAAGTTCTGTTGTAATTCAGGGCTTCTCCCAGGCGGGAGCTATTGTGACCGGTCAGACCCTCGGACAGGGAGAAAAAGAAAAGGCAGAAGATCAGGCCTATGCTTTTCTCGGCCTTGGTATTCTGTTTGGGCTCATTGCGGCAGCCATCATTATGATCATTGCCGGCCCGATGATCAATGCGTACAACATTACACCGGAGACGAAAGAGATTGCATGGGAACTGATGTGGTCCATCAGTGTTATCGTTGTATTCCAGTCCATGAACAACATTATGACAAAAGGGGTGCTTCGTGGCGGCGGAGACACCAAGATGCTCATGCTGGCAGATAATATCTTTCTCTGGGTGGCATCTGTTCCTCTTGGAATTCTTGCCGGACTTGTACTTCACTGGCCGGCATTCTGGATCTATTTTTGTTTGAAGATTGATAACCTGTTGAAGGCGGTCTGGTGTGTCATCAGGCTTAACAGCGGGAAATGGATTAAGAAAATTAAATCATTTGCATAAAAAAGGACCCCGCGTGCAATCTCATTCAGTTAATGATGATATTGCACGCAGGGGTCCTTTTTATGTGGATTGGTGAGCATGTTTCTTAATTGCATCAAAGCTTTCGGAACTGATGACATGTTCAATGCGGCAGGCATCCTCAGCGGCGATCTGCGGATCAACCCCGAGCCTTACAAGCCAGGTAGTAAGGAGTTCGTGGCGTTCGAAAATCATCTCTGCGATGGCAAGTCCGGATTCCGTTAATGTTATGTATCCTTCCCTGGAAACGACGATGTGTTCCTTCTCGCGAAGATTCTTCATGGCAACGCTGACGCTTGATTTCTTAAAGTCAAGTTCGTTGGCGATGTCCACGGAGCGGACAACAGGAAGACGTTTGCTTAAGGTAAGAATAGTTTCAAGATAGTTTTCTGCGGATTCATTTATATGCATTGTCATTGGTATCACCTCGGATTCTTATATGTATTAAAAAGAATGAAAAAATAGGATTAGACTATTCTGTAATATTACATAAATATACCATAAAGGAGAAAGAACATCAAACAGAAATTACATGAAAACCAGACAGACTCAAAATCAAAACAATCCTAGAAAATTGTGGAAAATAATCCTTGACAAAAAAGAAAACCGGGACTAAAATGATAAGGGTTAGATAAACCTAACGTAAATTTTAACTTTCTAACTTCTGTTGATTTGGGAGGCATTATGAATCTTTTACATGCGGATATAGAAAAAGAATACATCATTAAAGAAATCGTGACAGACGACGAAGAGATGGACGCGTTCCTCTTTTCCCTTGGTTGTTACAGTGGAGAACCAATTACTGTAATCAATCACATCAGAGGCGGATGTATCGTTTCTATTAAGGATGCAAGATATACCATTGACCATGAACTGGCCAGTGCTATCCAGATATAGTGATTGGAGGGAATCACTATATTTTTTTAGTCAGTAGGTTAGTGAGAACTAATTGGTGGCAGATGCGACTGACCGCATTCGGACGATCGAAACAGTACACAATAAGACTTGTGATGTCCCGATCAGAGGTTAGAGACAATACATAATAAGTCAGCTCTTTTAGACTTTGAAAAACAGGAGGAAAAACAAATGAGAATTGCTTTGACAGGTAATCCAAACAGTGGAAAGACCACAATGTACAACGCTTTAACGGGAAGAACCGAACGTGTTGGAAACTGGGCTGGTGTAACCGTAGATAAGAAAGAAAGCCCGGTAAAGAAAAACTTTTACAATGGAGAGGAAGAAATTATTGCAGTAGACCTTCCGGGAGCTTACTCCATGTCTCCATTTACATCCGAAGAAAGTATTACAAGCAGCTATGTTAAGAATGAAAATCCGGATGTGATCATCAATATCGTAGATGCGACAAACTTAAGCCGAAGCTTATTTTTTACAACACAGCTTTTAGAATTAGGCGTACCCGTTGTTGTGGCCCTCAACAAGAGTGACATCAATGAAAAGAAAGAGACTAAGATTAACATAGCAGAGCTGTCCAAAAAATTAGGATGTCCTGTCGTTGAGACGGTATCTACAGAAGCCGGACAGCATAACGGCCTTGAAAATGTAATTAAAAAAGCAATGGAATTAAAGGGAACAGCACAGAAAGCACCTTACATACAGGAAAGTGTTGATCTGACCAATAAAGAAGCGGTTGTTGCCGCTGACAGAAAACGTTTTGAATTTGTAAATGGAATTGTTTCCAAAGTAGAAAAACGTAAAGTACTCACAAACAGAAAGAACAGCCAGGATAAAATCGATGCCATTCTTACCAAACCATGGTTCGGTATCCCAATCTTTGCTCTTGTTATGTTCCTCGTATTTGACATTTCCCAGTCTACACTTGGACCTTTCATCGCAGATACATTAGTTGGATGGATCGAAGGATTCCAGGGCATGGTTGCAGGTATGGTGGAAGGCGCTTCTCCATTCTTACAGTCTCTCCTTGTAGACGGTATTATCGGCGGTGTTGGTGCCGTAGTCGGCTTCCTTCCTCTTGTTATGGTAATGTATTTCCTCATGGCTTTATTGGAAGACTGCGGCTATATGGCACGAGTATCCGTTGTTCTTGACCCTATTTTCAAAAAAGTAGGTTTATCCGGTAAATCTGTAATTCCTTTTGTTATCACAACAGGATGTGCAATCCCTGGAATCATGGCCTGCCGTACCATTCGTAACGAAAGAGAGAAAAGAGCAACAGCCATGCTTGCTCCATTTATGCCATGCGGTGCCAAACTTCCGGTTATCGCTTTATTCGCAGGGGCATTCTTCGCAGATGCTTCCTGGGTTGGTACAATGATGTACTTCGTGGGTATCGCATTAATTTTCTTTGGTGCATTACTTGTAAATAGAATCGCAGGACACAAACATAGAAAATCTTTTTTCATCATGGAGCTTCCTGAGTATAAGATTCCAAGCTTAAAGAGAGCTTTCCTGTCCATGTGTTCCCGCGGCTGGTCTTACATCGTAAAAGCCGGAACCATCATTTTAGTATGTAACACAGCAGTTCAGATTATGCAGGGCTTCAACTGGCAGTTCCAGTTAGTAGAAGAAGGTATGGAAGCAACATCCATTCTTGCAGGTATTGCCTCTCCAATTGCTATTGTCTTAGTTCCAATTTGTGGTGTGGCAGCATGGCAGCTTGCAGCGGCGGCAGTTACAGGCTTTATTGCAAAAGAAAATGTAGTTGGTACACTTGCTGTCTGCTACGCGATTACAAACTTCATCGACACAGATGAACTTGCCTTAGTGGGCGGTGCTTCTGAAGTGGCTGCAGTTATGGGACTTACAAAGGCAGCAGCCCTTGCATACCTTATGTTCAACCTTTTCACGCCTCCTTGTTTCGCAGCACTTGGTGCTATGAACTCTGAGATTAGTGATAAGAAATGGTTCTGGGGCGGCATCGGACTTCAGTTTGCCACAGGATATGTAGTTGCCTTCCTTGTGTACCAGATTGGTACCCTTCTTACAGAAGGTACAGTAGGTGCGGGATTTGTGCCTGGTCTTATTGCAGTTGCAGCCATCGTAGCATTTATTGTATACTTGATTCAGAAGACAGACAAAGAACTGGCAGCACAAAGTGCGACAAAATAAAATACGGAGACATACATTTCTGTCATAGTATTGCTGCCTCACATATCAGATGAGGGATGACTCCAGTGCCAAGTCTTATGAGTGGGAATTGGACACATGACCTGTCCGGAAATGATGCTGTAAAAAGAAAGAGGTGTTTATATGATAGATATTATATTAATTCTTATGGTAGCGGCTGCGGTTGGAGCAGCACTTGCGTACATTATAAAAGAAAAGAAAAAAGGCACCGTCTGCATCGGATGTCCGAGTGCAGGTACCTGTTCGAAAAAGAATCGTGGAGAATGCGGCTGTCAGAATAACGAATAAAGAAAAAACGAACGGGATGTGTTTTACAGCATTCCGTTCGTTTTTTTGTCGTGGCGACGAGCCAAAGTCTGCGCTTGTGCAAGACCTTGGCGACCGCTTACAATCCCGGAATGCACCTTTTGGTGCTTCCGGTGATTATGCATTATTTGTATTCGTTATTTTTCAATAAATTCTTCTACTGCTTCAGCAGCCTGTTCTGCTTTGTCTTCCGCAGCATCAACAAGCTGTTCAATCTTTTCTTCTGCGGCTTCAACAACCTGTTCCGCTTTGTCTTCTGCTGCATCAACAAATTCTTCAAAATCTTCTTCTGTAGGAAGTTTGATGTTCACATAACCTCGTTCGGAAGATGTGTGAATCACTTGATCAAAATCTTCATCGAAGAAATCGTCTTCATCAACAGGCTTTTCGTCTTTTGCCGGCATGTAAGATTTGATGGTGTCTTTTACCTTATCTACCGCTTCTTTGTACTTTGGATCTTCTTCGAACTTGTCTTTTAAAAGATAAATTGTTCCGCCGATTGCAGCGGCAGCGATACCTGCTTTCACCAGTGTATCGATAATCCCTTTCTTCTTCATGGAATAATTGCCCCCTTTGTTTATGAATTAGTATTCCGCCCTGATTGCGTCGCGGCGTAAGCAGTCCTGCTTTTGTGGACGGGTGCTTGCAGACAGGCGGATTCTTATTGTGTCTATTATATCATAAGATAACCTTTTCATGTAGAAAATATTACAAATCTTTTTGAACTTTCTATGAAATGACAGGAAAATGACAGGAAACAGACAGAAAACTGTCTTCTTTACATCTACGGGCAAAATGTGTAAAATAAGTAAGAACTCTGGAATATGCAAAGGATAGGGGAGAGGAACTATCACAGGCAGAAAACAGACTGGAGGAATGAATATGAACAAATATGAATTTTTGACACAATTAGAGGAACAGCTTCGAGGCTCCGTGAGCAATCAGGAAGTGAGAGAAAGTGTTTCCTATTATCAGAGTTATATAGAAGAAGAGATGAGAAAAGGCCGCACAGAGGAAGAGATTTTTGAAGACATTGGAAGTGCAAACACAGTTGCCAAATCCATTATTGATGCAAGAGGATACGAAACAGATACAGACAGTGTCTATGAGCAGGCAGGAAATTATGGAGGATACAAGAAACATGATTCTGAGGAGAACGGTGATTCCTATTATTATGATTCCGGCAGCCAGTCCGGCCAATATTCCGGCTATCATTCAGAAAGAAATGATTCTAACGTAAAAGTATTCCGCACGGACGGTTGGAGAGGGACAGCCATTCTCATCGGTATTGTGATTGTACTTATTATGCTTTTGGTTTTTGCATTTCGAATTATCGCCGCATTGGTTCCGTTTCTGGTTCCATTTGCATTGGTTCTGTTCCTTATTAAAATGGTAACCGGGAAAAAATAATGTGATCAGAGGTGCGCCGCAGGTGACAGATGATGCAGTCAGAGATGTGCACAAGTGACAGAGGATGCAGTCAGGGATGCGCACAAGTGACAGATGATGCAGTCAGAATTTGCATCTTACCATAATAGCAGTTAGTTAGAAACGATTGGAAGGAAAGGAGCAGGCAGAATATGTACAAAGCTTGTATTTTTGATTTAGATGGAACATTATTAGATACCCTTGAGGCGATTTCTTATACAACAAATCTGACCATTGCCTCAAGAGGTATGGAGCCTATTGAAAAAGAACATTTTAAAGTATTAGTCGGCGATGGAGCCGGCAAGCTCATTGAACGGGCATTAAAAGAGCGGGGCGATGAAGAGTTAAAATATTACGACGAAATGCTTGCTTTATATCAGAAGAACTTTGCGGTTTATTCTACTTATGAGGTGCATCCTTACGAAGGAATTCCGGAACTGCTGGCTGCACTTAAAGAAATGGGTTTAAAGATTGCTGTATTTTCCAACAAACCGCATCTGCGCGCCATTGAAAATGTGGAATCCGTATTCGGAGAAGGTTACTTTGACCATATTCAGGGGGAAAAGACCGGGATCCTTCCGAAACCGGACCCAACAGGAGCCTATGAGGTGCTGGAAAGCCTGGGGCTTACAAAGGAAGACTGTCTTTACATCGGGGATACGAATACTGATATGATGACAGGCAGAAACGCAGGCTTTGATACGGTAGGTGTGACCTGGGGATTCCGCGAAGAAGAAGAACTTCGTTCCTTTAATCCTGCTTACATTGTGCATCATCCATTGGAAGTGGTGGATATTTTAAAAGCAGCAGATAAATAAAATAGAAGATTTGGGAGAGCGTCTCCATATGCAGGTAATCCGGTTGATTTTTTATTCGGCCGGATTATCGTAAAAGTATGAAATCGCACGAAATGTACATAAAATTAAAATAATATAAAAAACTTCAAAAAAAGGGTTGACAAAATTCTGTAAAGAAGATATACTCTAACATGTCGAAAGGACATGGGATCATAGCTCAGCTGGGAGAGCACCTGCCTTACAAGCAGGGGGTCACAGGTTCGAGCCCTGTTGGTCCC